>JAKAVY010000003.1 GCA_021827405.1 Thermoplasmata archaeon | reverse complement strand
AGGAGCGACTCGAATTAGAATGAATTGCCCCCTACGCTCCCTCGAGGTGAAAGGAGCACGACCGCCAAAGTCCGGTCAGACTACACTACGGGTTGCTCCCACTATCGCTGGCCGCAAGCCTTGCGCCTTGAGGGCGACCCGCGCTTCCGGGTCAGGACGAGTCTTGCTTCGACGAGGGCCTCGGGGCTGACCTGCGCGAACCGGTCTCCGAAGTGGAAGAGCGACCCGTAGACCACCCGGAGGTACCCGGAGTCCTTCCGTTCCCTCACCATCAGCATCCCGGGCCCCTCCCGCTGCACTTGCCCTTTCCTCCCGTCATCCCCCGTGATCCTAGGGCAGTTGTGCCGGAGCCGGTGGAACTTCCTCTCGGCCGAACCATTGCACCGGTGGATGTGGCGCACCCCCCACCACCCGTTCGCCCGGACCCTCGCGTTCGGCGGGAAGAACTCCTCCCGGTGCTCCTTCAGCTTCTTCGACACCCCCCGCCGCAGGCGGGGGAACTCCCACGTCGGCGGCGAGCGGCTCTTCAACTTCAGCTCCTCCTGGACCTTCTCCTCGAGCCAGTCCATCCCGCGCGGCCCCGCTCCACCCCCCTTTCCTACAACGTGCCGTCTGGGCTCCACAGCACCGGGCCGTTGCGGTACCCCGGCCCCTTCCTCGACCGTTCCTCCCCACTCCCGCTGCGGGGGGACCCGGCACCCCGCCTTCAGGACCCGAGGTGCGACAGGGAAGATCTCCGGGGCTCCTCCCTGCCTGGGAGCCGGGGCAGGCGCGAGCGATGGCCGGGGCCTCTTATGAGCGCCCTGGCCCCTGCCGCCCGAGAACCATGCCCTCCAACCTCCGTGCAGAGATCTGCGTGGCCGCCGCCATCTTCCAAGGGCAACGGCTGCTCCTGGTCCGCCGCTCGTTCGAGGAGAGGCTCTTCCCCGGTGCCTGGGAGATCCCCGGAGGGCATGTGGAACAGGGCGAGACCCTGGAAGCCGCCCTTCACCGCGAGGTAAAGGAGGAGACCGGTCTGGCCATCTGCGTCGGACCGCCCTTCTTTGCCTGGCAGTTCGGAGATCGCCGCCTCACCGTGGAGGTGGACTTCCTTGCGACGTTGGCCTCCCCCCCGAAGGTCACCTTGGACCCCGAGGAGCATGTGAGCTTCGCCTGGGCCAAGGGAAGCGACCTCCCGAACTACCCCACCGACGAGGCGATCGCCCGTGTTTTGCGTGCGGCCTTCCTTTCCGGCGTCCTTCGCCGACCCCACTCCCCGGCGCGTCCCCCGCTCTTTCCGCATCGCCGGAGAGGAACGCCCCGGGGCCGGACCCCGCTCACCCCTCTCCGCCGGCCGTCCAGAACAGGTGGGCCCCGCCGTCCACGGGGAGGGTCTCTCCGGTAATGAACCGGGCACCCTCCCCCCCCAGGAAAAGGGCGGCGCGGACCAGGTCGTTGGCCGAGAGGGGGTCTCCAGCGCGAGATGGGGGGCCCCTCACCCCCGGTTTCCCGCGGCCTCCTCCGACCACGAAGTTGATCCGGGCCTCGGGGGCGTACTCCAGGGCAAAGGACCGCACCAGGGACCGCCCGAGCGCCTCCACGACCCCCGGTGTCCCCACTCCTTTCCCGAACGGGGGGACATCCCCCGGGTAGACCAATACCAAAGCCCCGTGATGGGCCCGTAACGGCCGGGAGAGCGAGCGAAGCTCTTTCACCAGGAAACCCAGCGCCGCCGGGCCGAGCGAGGGGGGCCAGAGGAGGAGCGCCAACTCGATGGGGGTCCTTTCGGGGGATCCCTTCCTCTCCCCCGGACCCCCCGCTCTCCCGGTCTTTGCCGGGAACCCCCTCCCCCGTCCCCTGGCCAAGGGGGCCTCAGGAACGAGGGAGGTCTCGGAAAAGGGCTGGGCGACCATGATCCCCTCGCTCGCCAGCGCACGCAAGAGGGGCCGGAGGGGCCCGAGGCCCTGGGCGGGGCAGATCACGTACCGGTGCGCGGGCTGGCTCCCCTCGCTCATCCCAGCGGGATCCCCCCGTCCACGGCCAGTACGACCCCGTTGATGCCTCGGGATCCCGGACCCAGGAGGAAACGGACCGCCGGGGCCACGTCCTCGGGCTCCCCCCAACGGCCCAAGGGCGTGCCCCCGGAGACGAAGGCGTGGTAGCCCGGGTCCTCGTGGCCCCCTCGGTTCAGGTCCGTGCGGATGAATCCCGGCGCCACCGCGTTCACTCGGACCCGCGGGGCGAGCTCCCGGGCCAGTACCCGGGTCATCTGTTCTACGCCGGCCTTCGCGGACTGGTAGGCCACTCCCCCGGCCGCCGGATGGGAGCCCAGGACCGAGGAGACGGTCACCACGGAGGGGTCCTTCGAGGTCCGGAGAAGGGGAAGCCCCTCGCGGATGGTCTCGAAGCTTCCGATCAGGTCCACCCGGAGCACCTCCTCCCACTCGGAGGCGGAGGTCCCTTCCACCGGGGACCCCCGATAGATCCCCCCTGAGGTCACCAGCCCGTCCAGGCGGGTCGTCCAAGCCCCGACCTCCTGCAGAAGGCGATGGACCTCGGGAGGGCGAGAAAGGTCGGCCCCAAAGGCCCGCGCCGCTCGTCCCATCCGTTCCAGCTCTAGCACCAAACTTTCGGCGGCCGTGCGGTCCTTCACATAGCCCACCGCCACGTCGGCCCCGGCCCGCCCCAGGTCCTCGGCGATCGCCCGACCGATCCCCCGGGAGCCGCCCGTCACGAGCACCGTCCGACCCCGCAGGGACCGGTCCTCCCTCGGGGGTTTCGGCACCGGCATGGTCCCCCATCCGGAGGGTGTCCCGGGCTCAAATACCGTCGGGCCCATCGCAAGGCGTGGCCCGGGACCCTTCCGCCAGCGCCCCTCCCCTCACCCCTCTCGAGGAGGCCCTCCGGCCGGGGTGGGAGGAGATGATCCGCTGGAGGGAGGCCCTCCATCGGGAGCCGGAGCTCTCCAACCAGGAACATCGGACCCGGGAGAAGGTCTTGCGCGCCCTCTCGGACCTCGCGGTCCCCGCCCGAGCGCTTCCCGGATCCTGCGCCATCCTCGGCGTCCTCGCCCCCCGGGCGCCGGGGCCCTGCGTGGGGCTCCGGGCGGACCTGGACGCGCTGCCGGTCCGGGAAGCGACAGGCGCCTCCTTCGCCTCCCAGAACGGTGCGATGCACGCCTGCGGCCATGACGTCCACACCGCCGCCCTCCTGGGCGCCGCCCGATACCTCAAGGCTCGCGAACGCGAGCTAGCCGGGCCGGTAAAGCTCCTCTTCCAGCCTGCGGAAGAGGAGGGGCACCGTGGAGGCGCGCTCCCCATGATCGAGAAGGGGGCCCTCTCCCGCCCTCCCAAGGTGGATCTCGTCTTCGGCCTCCACGTGGACCGGGAGGTCCCCCTGGGACACTACGGCTTCTTTCCCGGCCCCATGATGGCGGCCCCGGACCACGTGGAGATCCGGGTCCACGGGCGGGGCGGGCATGCGGCCTACCCCCAGACCACGGTGGACCCCATCGTCCTGGCCGCCGAGATCATCGTAGGGTTGCAGACCTTGGTGAGCCGGGAGAGGGACCCGGTCGATCCCGTGGTCCTCTCCCTCACCCACGTGACCGGGGGGAGCAAGGACAACGTGCTGCCGGACCAGGTGGACATCGAGGGGACGCTGAGGACCTTCCGACCCGAGACCCGCGTCCGGATGGCCCGGCGGATCCGGCAGCGGGCTCAGGGGATCGCCCGGAGCGCCCGGGGTTCGGCGGAGGTGACGGTCCTTAAGGGCTACCCCCCGCTCGTCAACCCGCCGACCCTCACCGAACGGATGGAGGCCCGTTTCCGCACCCTCTTCCCGGGCCGGGTCCACCGGATGCCCGGACCCGTGATGGGAGGGGAGGACTTCTCCTACTTCCTCCAGCAACGCCCGGGGATGTTCCTGCGGCTGGGGACCGGCGACGGGAAGCTCGGGAGCGAGAGCCTCCACTCCTCGCGTTACCTCCCCGCCTCCCGGGCCTTGCTCAGCGGTGCGGCCGCCCACGTGGCCGCCGTCGCCCTACTGCCAGGACTGGCCGACGGACGGCCGAAGGGCGATCGGACCGACCCCGAGGGGATACTCCTGGCCGCTCCCACCGGCGGGGGACGGGGCCGGCGGACCGCCCGTTGAGGGACGCCCGAAGCCGACGGTACGGAGCGGGAAGCATGCAGACCCTGTCCCCTCTCGCGCCCCGACGGGACTTCCCCGCCCTTCAGGCCCGCCCTGGGCACCGCCCCCCGGCCTACCTGGACAGCGCTTGCATGTCCCTCGTTCCGCGGGCCGTCCTGGAAGCGCAGGAGGAGTACTACCGGGACTACCCTGGCTGCGCCGGGCGCTCGGTCCACCGGTGGGCGGAGGAGGGCGAGCGACACTACGAGGAGGCCCGGGCGGCCTTCGCCCGCTTCTTCCAGGCCCCCGGACCCCGCCACCTGGTGAACGTGCGGAACTCCACCGAGGGGCTCAACGCCGTGGCCCAGGGCCTCCCCTTACGGAAAGGGGCGCGGGTGCTCCTCACCGACCAGGAGCACAACTCGAACCTGGTGGTCTGGCAGCGCCTGAGGGAGACCCGGGGGATCCGGCTGGACATCCTACCCCTGCCCGCGGACCGCCCCTTCGATATGGAGGCCTACCAGAAGGCCCTCGGGCGCCGACCCGCTCTGGTGAGCTTCTTCCATGCCTCCAACCTGGATGGAAGGACGCTGCCGGCCCGGGCCCTGGTGGAGGAGGCCCACGACCGGGGGGCCCGGGTCCTGTTGGACGGGTCGCAGGCGGCCGCCCATCAGCCGATCTCCCTGCGCTCGATCGGACCGGACTTCTACGTGCTCTCCTTCCACAAGATGCTCGGGCCCACGGGCACGGGGCTCTTCTACATCGGCCCCCGGGACCTGGAGACCTTCTCGCCCTGGTTCGTGGGGGGCGAGACGGTGGAGACCACCGAGTACGGCTCCCATGCCCTCCGTCCCCCGCCCCACCGGTTCGAGGCCGGGCTCCAGAACTACGCCGGGGTGCTGGGGGCCGCGGCCGCCCTCCGTTACCTGCGGCAGCACCGGTTCGAGGAATTGCCCGCCCATCTGGCCGGCCTCCAACGCCACCTGGACCGGGAGCTGGACGGCCTCCCGGGCCTCACCCGGCTCGGACCCCCGAGACCTCAGGACCGGGGGGCGATCTTCCCGTTCCTGCTCTCGGGCCTCTCTCCGGAGGACGTGGCCCTCTTCCTGGACCAGGGACACGATGTGTTCGTCCGCTCCGGGATGAACTGCGTCCACTCCTGGTACCGGGCCCGGGGGCTCCCGGGGAACGTCCGCGCCTCCTTCCACCTCTATACCGGGCGCCAGGAGGTGGACCGTCTGGTCCGGGGGCTCCGAGAGCTCCGTCGCAGGGTCCCGGCACCGCCGGCGGGACGGGGACCTCCCTAACCGTACATGGAGGGGGAGGGGGACGGGCCGCTGCGCTCCCGACCCCCTTTCTCGTGCGCCGAGCGCTGGATCGAGAGCAACTGCTGCTCGATGCGCTCCGCCTCGTTGTAGAGCGGCACGGGGTCGATGATGGTCTGGAGCAGCACGTGGTCGATGGTCTCGATCACCTTGGCGGCGGCGCGGGCGTCCGGGTAGTCCGGGTGCGCCTCGGCCAGGAAGGTCAGGACGTCAAAGCCCCGGCGCCGACCCTCGTTCAACAGGACCCCGGCGACGCCGGTGATGACCCCCTCCTGGAAGGGGGTGACGTTGGGCTCAATGTAGAGCTCCCGCGCGCGTCGGGTGGAGGCCACGCCGTAGACCCGGACCTGGGGGGGGCCGTTCGGAGGGTGGGTGCGGTCCCCCTCCGGCCGTTCGATGACCAGTCCCTCCGGGGAGATGAGCAGCGAGCAGCGCTGCTCCTGGGCCCAAGAGAGCATCGCGTTGCCCAGGGCCGAGACCACCTGGGGGGGCGGCTGGAACTCGCTGATGAACGCCACCACCTTCTCCGGGCCGGTGCCCCCTGGCTTCCGCCCCGGGGGTTGCCCCGCGTAGATCCGGACCGGGTGCTGGGGCTCTCCCTCCCGGATGAGGGAGACCGTGGGGAAGGCGGGAGAGTCCACGATCCCCACCTGCTCCATGTGGAGCGCGTCGATGAGGTAGTTCGCCACGATGGAGGAGACGAGACCCACCGACGGGAAGCCGTCGATGATCACCGCCCCTTCCAGGTCGGTGCGCTTCACCTCGTAGATCCGGACCTCGTCGGCGGCCAACGAGGTGGTGCTCCGCCAGCTCATAGCGTCCGGTCCACGAGGTTCCCGAACTCCTTGCTCAGCATCGTGGCCAGGTCCTTCGAGAGCTCCCCCCGAACCGCCTCAGGGGTCGCGGCGAAGCCGAGGCGCGCCATGGCGGCCGTCAGGCGGAGCAAGGCCGCGTACTCCCGGGCGCGGGCGTCCAGGAGGTCCTTCACCGAACTCTTGAGCGCCCGGGCCAGTTCCGGGTTCTCCTTCAACTTCTGGTCCAGGTGCCGGCGGATCTCCTCCTTCACCAGGTCGCGGGTGGCATCGGCGACGATCTCCTCCGGATGGAGGAGGTCTCGCGAGCCTTTGAGGAGGATCTCCAGGGGCCCCTCGGGTTCGGATTCCCCGGTCACGGAGGGCCGACAACAGCCCGCAAGCTATGTACCCTTCGGCTTCGTCACCGGGCTCCCCGGGGCCCCCGGGTCCGCCCTTAGGAGGGGGTCCCGCCCCCTCGGCCCCAGGAGCGCTTCGGCCTCCAGACGGTCGGGAAGCCTCTCCCCGGAGAGCAGCGCCTCGTAGACCGCCAGGAGCCGGGCCACGTGCCGCTCGGGGGTCCACTCCGCGAGGACCTTTCGGCGGCCCGCGGCCCCCCATCGCTCGGCCCGCTCCGGGTCCTTGAGCACGTCCAGGATCCCGTCCGCGAGGGCCCCCGGGTGCTGAATGGGCACGATCCGGCCGTTCCTCCCATCCTCCACGATCTCCGGGATCCCGCCGATGGCCGTCCCCACCACGGGCCGGCCCCGGGCCAGCGCCTCGAGGGCGACCAGCGGGAAGTTCTCATACTCCCGGGAAGGGACCACCAGCACGGTAAGCCCGGCGAAGAAGGACTCCTTCTCGGGGCCCTGGACCCGTCCCCACCATCGCACCGCCGGCCCCACCCCCAACCGTTCCGAGAGGGATTGCAACGCGGGACGGGCCGAGCCCTCCCCGGCGATGTCCAGGCAGGCCCCCGGGAGATGGGCTCGCACCTTCCCGAACGCCCGGAGCAGGTCCTCCACGCCCTTGTAGGACTCCAGCCGGCCGATCCAACCGAGGTGCGGCGCCCCTCGGGGATAGGGGGGGGCCTCCTGACGGACCGCCGGGGGGATCTGGGCGAACGACGGCAGGTGCAGGGCCGGGCGATAGCGGTGCCGGTCCAGGTAGTCCATCAAGGAGCGGCTGGGGCACAGGTACGCCCGGACCTTCGGGGCGACCCAGGCCTCGAACAGGCGCTTCTGCCAGAGGCTGTAGGGGAGTCCGCGCCCCACCGCGCAGCCGGTGAACTGGCATCGGGGGCGGATGCCCCCTTCGCAGAGGATCGCCCCCGGGCGGACCAGGGTGCCCAGGGGACAGACCAGCCAGGCGTCATGGGCGGTGACCACCAGCGGTACCCGGAGCCCCCGGAGGAACCGCCCCAGGCTGGTGAAGCCGGCCTCGAAGTGGTGGAGCTGGACCAGGTCCGGTCGGAAGGTCCGCACCGTCTCCGTCAGGAACGACCCCAGCCCCGGGGTCTCCCCGAGGTCCTGGCGCATCCGGGGGAGCGCGCGGCTCATGGGGACCATGGGAAGGTAATGTTCGTCCGGCACCGGGCCGGAAGGGCGGACGTCGGTGAGGTTGACGAGCAGGTTGGGGTGCCCCCGGGACTCCAGCTCGTCCATCACCGACCGGATGTAGCCCTCCGCGCCACCGGTACCGGGCCCGTCCCAGGAGTTGATCCGAAGGATCCGCAAGCGTCCTCCCTCCCTCTCCGCCGACCGGCCGCCGTAAGAGAGGCCGCCCGGGTTAAGCCCCCTTCCCTGCCTGACGAACGGCACCGGGCCGGACCCCCCCGCCTTCCCCGACAGAGCTTCGGCCAACCTTCAAGAACCCCCGGCCCTGGGCGACCGCCATGGTCCGGGTAGGGGTCACGGGCGCCTCCGGGTTCCTCGGCGGTGCCTTGGTACCCGCGTTGGCCCGGCACGGGTACGACCTGCGGCTCCTGGACGACCGCTCCGGCCCCATCGAGGCCGTCCATGCCGACTGGCCCGTGGCCCGGGAGGACTTCCGCTCCCCGACGGGACAACGGCTTCTCGGGGACTGCGATGTGGTGTTGCACCTGGCGGCGCTCTCCGGGGTGATGCTCTGTGCCCAGGAGCCCGAACGGACCCGGGCCGTGAACGTGGAGGGTACCGCCGCCCTCTTCCGGGACCTCGCCGAACGCTCGGTCCCGGTCGCCTTCGCGAGCAGCTTCGCGGTGGTGGGGGTCCCGGAGCGCCTTCCCATCACCGAAGAGACCCCGCCCCGGCCCACCCACGAGTACGCCCGGCAGAAGGCCCAGGGGGAGGAGGCGCTTCTCCGCGCGGCCGGGGCTCCGTCGGGGCCGGGCGGGGCCGTCCTCCGGATGAGCAACCTGTACGGCCGGTACCGGATCGGGGAGCGCGTGATCGGGAAGGGGAACGTGCTGAACCTCTTTTCGGCCCAGGCCCGGACCGGCACGCTGCTCGTGAACGCTCCCGGGACGCAGCGCCGGGACTTCATCCATCTGGAGGACGTGGTGGCCCACTGGGTCGGGGCTTGCGCGTTCCTCAGGGGCCCGGGGGCCCGGGGACGCGGCACGGTGTTCAACGTGGCCAGCGGGGAGACGGCCACCGTGCTGGAGCTGGCCTCCCGGGTGAAGGGGGCCTGGGCCCGGCTCCACCCGGACGCCCCGGCGCTCGCCGTGCGGGTGGTCCCCAATCCCCGGGGGGACATCGAACTGCTGCAGCCGGAGTTCACCGTGGACCGTAGCCGGACCGAGCGGACCCTCGCCGTCGCCTGCCGCCGCTCCCTGGAGAACTCCCTAGACGAGATCCTCGGCGACTGAGCTTGCGCGGAAGAGTTTATGTGCGCCTGGGCCTCGCGCGGGCCGGGGACGGGCTGGTAGATCAGTTGGAAGATCGCTACCTTGGCAAGGTAGAGGCCGCGAGTTCAAAACCGGCGGAGGTCTTCCCTCCGCCGGGGAACCTCTCGCCCAGTCCACTCCCCCTCGTCCGCCCGGAGGGAGGCCTGTCGATGGGGCCCTTCGACACGATACGATAGGTTAATGAGCCCGCACCCCTGGGCGGCCTCCCGATGCCGTCGGAGCTCAAGGAGAAGATCGCTGGGGAGGTGGTGCTCTCCCCCCACCCCGGCCGGACCCTCCGCAAGTGGCGGGAGGACTTCGGCATCTCCCAAGGGGAGCTGGCCCGGCACCTCGCCACCGTCCCCTCGGTGATCTCCGACTACGAAGGGGAGCGTAGGACCAGCCCGGGGGCGAGCTTCGTGCGCCGCTACGTCGACGGCCTCTTCGCCGTGGACCGGTTGAAGGGGGGGAAGGCCTCCCAGCGCATGGGGGCCCACGCCATCTCCGACGGGATCCTGGGCATGCGGGAGTTCTCCGTGGCCGTCCCCCTCCCGGCCCTGGCCGAGCACCTGGAGGCCAAGTCCGTCAGTCGCGTGGACCTCCACCGGGACCTCCACGGCTTTACCCTGCTCGATGCTCCCCGCGCCATCCTCACCCTCGGGGCCCAGGAGTTCGTCCAGGTCTACGGGTGGACCACCCAACGGCTCCTCATCTTCGCCGGCGTGCGCTACGGCCGCTCCCCCATGGTCGCGATCCGGGCGCATCCGCTGAAGCCCGCGGCCGTCCTCTTCTCCGCCCCCGGCCGGATCGACCCGTTGGCCGTCCGGTTGAGCGAGGTGGAGAACATCCCGCTCCTCACCACCCCCCACGGCCCCAAGGAGATCTTGGCGAGCCTGGAGGAGATCTGAGGGGCCAGGAAGGAACGAATGAGCGAAGAGCCCGTGGGCATCGTGAGCTACGGCGCATACGTCCCGCGCTACCGGATCGCACCGGCGGAGATCGGGGCCGTCTGGGGAGCCGACGGGGAGGCCATGGGGAAGGGGCTCGGGGTCTTTAGGAAGTCGGTCCCGGCCCCGGACGAGGACACCATCACCATCTCCACCGAGGCCCTCCGCCAGGCGCTCGCCCGGGGTCGCATCTCCCCCCAGAGCATCGGGGCGCTCTACGTGGGGAGCGAGAGCCACCCCTACGCGGTCAAGCCCACCGCCACCGTGGTCGCCCAGGCCGTGGGAGCCACCCCGTACCTCACCGCCGCCGACTTCGAGTTCGCCTGCAAGGCCGGCACCGCGGCCATCCAGACCTGCATGGGACTGGTGAAGAGCCGGATGATCACCTACGGGGTGGCCATCGGCTCGGACACCTCCCAGGGGGCTCCCGGGGACGCCCTGGAGTACTCCGCCAGCGCCGGGGGGGCCGCCTTCATCATCGGACGGGAGCGCCTGCTGGCGGAGATCAACGCCACGGAGAGCTTCACCACGGACACGCCGGACTTCTGGCGCCGGGAAGGCCAGCGCTATCCCAGCCACGGTGGGCGCTTCACCGGTGAGCCGGCCTTCTTCCGGCACGTGGGGGAGTGCGGCCGGCGGATGATGGAACGCATGGAGATGACCCCGAAGGACTACCGGCACGTGGTCTTCCACCAGCCGAACGGCAAGTTCCCCCAGCGCATCGGGAAGACCCTGGGGTTCACCGACGAACAGATGCGCTACGGGCTCGTCACCCCCTACCTGGGGAACACCTACTCCGGGGCCGCCCTCCTCGGGCTCGCCAACGTGCTGGACCACGCGGACCCCGGGGACCGGGTCCTGGTGGTGGGCTACGGCAGCGGGGCCGGCTCCGACGCGTTCGACCTGACCGTCTCCGACCGGATCCACCAGTTCGACCGGCAGGGCCCCCGGATCCAGGAGTTCCTGGACGGGGGGACGCCACTGAACTATGCCCTCTACGCGAAGTTCCGGGGCAAGATCCACCTGGGAGGGAGCTAGGCCATGCGCGACGTGGCCGTCCTTGGGGTGGGGCAAACGCGCTTCGGCGAGCTCTGGGACCGCTCCTTCCGGGAGATCGGCATCGAGGCCGGCTTCTCCGCCCTCACCCAGGCCAAGCTCGGCTCCCATGACCTGGGGGCCCTTTACCTGGGGAACATGGCGAGCGGCGCCTTCCTCGACCAGGAGCACATCGCCCCGCTCATCCTGGACTACGCCGGACTGGCTCCCCACCACCTCCCGGGGATCCGGGTGGAGGCGGGCGGCGCCTCCGGCGCCGTGGCGCTCCACCAGGCGTACCTGGCCGTGGCGAGCGGGGCCCACGACTTCGTCATGGTGGGGGGGGCCGAGAAGATGACCGATGTACCGGAGGACCTCCAGCTCGCCATCACCAGCGCCGCGGCGGACCAGGAGTGGGAGACCGTCTTCGGCGCCACCCTCCCCGCCCTCTGGGCCCTCATCGCCCGCCGGCACATGCAGGAGTACGGGACCCGGCGCGAGGACTTCGCCCGGATGAGCGTCCTGGCCCACGAGATGGGCTCGAAGAACCCCCGGGCCCACTTCCGCAACCGGATCACCCTGGACCAGGTGCTCCACGCACCGCCGGTGGCCGAGCCGTTAGGGATGTTGGACTGCGCCCCCTCCTCCGACGGGGCCGCGGCCTTGGTGCTGGGGCCGCTCGAGCTGGCCCGGCGCTACACGGACACCCCCATCCGCATCGCCGCCAGCGAGGTGGCCTGCGATACCCTCGCCCTCCAGCACCGCCGGGACCCCACGACCCTGGACGCCACCGTCTTCGCCGCGCGGGCCGCCTATCGCCGGACCGGCTGGGAAGCCAAGGGGATCCGCCTCGCCGAGGTCCACGACGCCTACTCCATCAGCGGGCTCCTGGCCCTGGAGGACCTGGGGTTCGTGGAGAAGGGGGCCGGCGGGAGCGCCCTGAGGGACCGCAGTTTCGGGACCGGGGACACCCTCACCCTGAACCCCTCCGGGGGGCTCAAGGCCCAGGGACAGCCCTTCGGCGCGGTGGGCGTCGCCCAGGTGGTGGAGCTCGTAGAGCAGCTCCGGGGCGAGGCGAAGGAACGCCAGGTCCCGGGGGTCACGCGGGCCTTAAGCCACAACCTCGGCGGGACCGGGGCGACGGCGGCCATCCATCTTTTGGAGCGGGTGAACTGAGGGAGGGAAGAGGACCATGACCATCGCACGGTTCTGGCGCGAGACGCCGCAACGCTACAACCTCGGCGGGAGCCGCTGTTCCTCCTGCGGGAGCGCCTTCTTTCCCCCCCGGGCCGTCTGTCCCACCTGCCCGGAGCACCGGCGCTCCCTGGGCAAGATGGAGCCGCTGCAGCTCTCCGGGGAAGGGGAGGTCTACTCCTTCACCGTGGTCCACGACCCCGCCGAGGGGTTCGAGATGCAGGTGCCGTACGTCCTCGCCCTGGTGAAGACCCCCGAGGGCCCCATCCTCACCGGCCAGGTGGTGGACGTCCTGCCCGCCGAGGTCCATGTGGGGCTCCGGGTCCAGGCCACCTTCCGGAAGCTCAGGGAAGAGGGGAAGTCGGGGGTCATCCACTACGGGTACAAGTTCGCCGTGGCCCGGGAGGAGGGCCGGGAACCGGTGGCCCCCGAGGGCGAGAGCGTCCCTGAGCCCCGGAGGGAGGGCCCCCGACCGGCCCGGACGTGAGCGAGGAGACCCCCTTACCGGAGCGGCGGGGGCTCGGGGAGCGGCGGCCCGAGACCGAGGGAGGCCCCGACGAGGGGGCGGGGGCCTACTCCCGGGGGTTCGGGGACGGCGTCCGCAGCGCCCTTAGGGAGGTCATGGCCTGGGCCAGCCGGGGGCATACCCCTGCCGAGCTACGGATCTTCGCGGAGAGCCGTCTCGCCCACCTCGACGAGGAAGTGGCCTTGAAGCGACGGACGCTCCTGAGCGCTCCCCGGGCCATCCCGCTGGAGAACCTGCTCCGGCTCCGGGGGACCGACGCGCGTTCGGCCTTCCCCCCGCTGCTTCCGGGGTACACCTACCTGTTCCTCGAGGAGCGCCCGCAACTGGCGCGTCGCTTCGTGGTGGAGAGCCTGCCCCGGCTGGGCGGGGCCCTGGGCCTCACGCGCCTCGCCGGGGAGCTTCGCCGCATCGCGCCGGCGGAACAGCTCCAGATCCTCGATCTGGGGGTGGAGAGCACCAGCGAGCCCGGGACGGAGCCCGCCTCCAGCAACGTGAGCGGACTGACCGGCCGCGTCCAGGACTTCCTGGGCCAGGAGAAGGTCCCTCGGCTCATCTACCTGGAGGCCTTCGATTTCCTCAACACCTGCAACGGGTTCGAGTCCTCGATCAAGTTCCTCTACTGGGCGAGCGGGGAGGTCCGGCGGCATCGGGGGGTGCTCCTGGTGAGCACCGACCCGGAGACCATGCCCCTCTCCCAGGTGAAGACGCTGGAGCGGGACTTCAATCACGTGGTGAAGGCCCCGTGAGCTGCCCCCGCCGCGGGCCTTCCTCCCGCGGCCCCCGGGGCCCGCCGACCAGCGGCCGGACCCGGCCCCCGGCCTTCACCGGCTTTCCCCCCGGCCGGACCCCCTCGTACAGGTCCAGGAACTGCTCTAAGGTCCGCTGCTGGCTGAAGCGGGCCTCCACCCGGGCCCGGGCGTGGCTCCCGAGCCGGGCCCGAAGACCCGCATCGCTCAGGAGCCGGCGGAGGGCCTGGGAGAGCGCCTCGGGGTCCTTGGGGTCCACGGTCCAGCCGTCCTCCCCGCTCCGTACCATCCGGGCCGGGCCCCCCTGGTCTCCCACCACCACCGCCAATCCCGAGGCCATGGCCTCCAGCAGGGCCAGGGGTTGGAGATCGGCCGTGGACGGAAGGGCGAAGAGGGAGCTCTGCGAGAAGAGGGAGGGCTTGTCGCTCTCGGGCAGGGAGCCTACGCAGACGGTCCGGCCCACCAGGCCGGGCTCCGCTTCGGTCCGGGCCTTGACCCGGTCGGACTCCGGACCCGTGCCGGCGATGACCCCCAGGAAGGGAAGGTCTCCGGGGAGCCGGGCGAGGGCATCGAGCAGCCGGTGCACCCCCTTGTCCACCGTGAGACGGCCGCAGAAGAGGACCAGGGGCCGGCCGTTCGCCCCGAGACGTTCGCCCCAGGGGACGTCGACGAGGCCCGGGCGGAACCGGGAAGTGTCCACCCCGTGGGGGATCACCTCCACCGGAGCCCGCCGGTGGGTGAACACCCCCTCCAGCAGGCGACCTCCCTCCTCCTGGGGGACCGTGACCTGGTCGCACCGGGCGTAGAGCCCGGCGTTCCAGCG
The DNA here is from genome assembly GCA_021827405.1 of Thermoplasmata archaeon. Classification (GTDB taxonomy): domain Archaea; phylum Thermoplasmatota; class Thermoplasmata; order Lutacidiplasmatales; family UBA184; genus JAKATE01. The sequence continues at coordinate 57,214 of JAKAVY010000003.1, read as the reverse complement.
CCAGGCGAACCGGAAGAAGGCGCGGGTGGCCCAGGTCTCCGGGAGGCTCTGTTGCATGTCCTTGAGGTTGGTATGGAAGGTGCCCACCACGGGGACCCCCCAATGCCTCCCGGCGAAGAGCCCCGTGGTCCCGACCGGCCCCGGGGTGTGCACATGGACGAGGTCGAAGTCTTTGGCCCGGCCGGCCAGCGCCAGGCCCGGGAGCACGGCCCAGCGATACTGAGGATAGTACGGCAAGGGGATGGAGGGGAGCCGTACCACGGGGAAGCCGTAGGAGCCCTCCTCCTTCCCGGTCCCGGACCGGGGCGTGAAGAGCGTGACCTCGTGGCCCTGGCGGGTCAGCTCCCGACCGAGATAGAGCAGGAAGTGGGAGACCCCATCGTGGGTGGGAAGGAAGCTGTCCGAGAAGTAGGCCAGCCGCACGTGCGTTCCTTCCCCTCAGCGCTCCGGCAGCCGGCTCCCCCCTTAAGGGGTCATCGGTCCACTGAAGCGGGGCCCCTGGCCGGGGGTGACAGCCCGGGCCCCCTCGCCCCCGCCCCCCGAAGGAGGGGTCGCCGGGCGGCACCGGCCGCCGTAAGGTCGGCTGGGGAGACGGGAAAGGGCCTCCCTCGGGCCCGTTCCCGAACGGTTTAATCCATTGGGGGTCCCTTTCCCAAGCGTCGGATGAGTCCAACGAACGAACCGGCGGCCTCCGCTCCTCCCAATCCGTGGGTGGATTTCGAGCAGTTGGCCCGGCTGGCCCCCCCGGAGCTGCACGAGGCGTACTCCCAGAAGCTGCTCCGGCGGAGCCTCTGGGATGTGGGACACCGCAAGCCGCGGAGCCTGGGACGCCTCCATTGGGAGGCCAACGGCCGCCGATACGGCAATTTCGCCCAGCTCCTGCTGGAGCCGGAACCGGCTCCGGAGGTGACCGTGAACTTCACCGACCCTGCCCGGGAGACCGGGGCCTACGAGTTCAACCCGCCCTGCCGCTCCCTCACCTTCCGGGTCGATGGCCGGGGGACGGGGGCCTTCCTCCCCGTGGGGGACCTCACGAAGGAGCTGATGGACCCGCACGGGACCCCCGACCTGGAGGAGGGGGTGGTCCGTTTCGCCTTCCGGGAGGCCTTCGTCCCGCGACCCCTCGCCCATGAGCAGGCCATCCAGCAAGGAACCCCTCCCCCGCCGCTTCCGTTCGGGCTCTTCTCCTGGCGGAACCTGCACCGCTTCACCCGGCACCACGGGGTGGTCCCGTACCGGCTGGAACTGCTCTTCTATCTGCCGGAGACCCGGATCCGCTACGAGCTGGACCTCCTGCTGAACCGGCTCCTGCAGGACCCCCGGGCAGGCCGGCTCCCCCTGGACCTGACCGCCTTCCGTTCCTCCCGGCTCTGCGCGGGCTTCGACCGGTTCGTGGCCCAGTGGACGCTCCCGCTCATCCCCCGGAGGGCGCTGGAGATCCTGTTCGAGTCCCGGCAGATCTCCCCCCCCGAGCTGGCCGCCTGCCTGGAGGTCTCCTTGGAACTGGCCCGTTCCTCCCTGGAGACCCTCCGGGCCCGCGGGTTGGCGGAGATCACCGGGACCCCGCCGGTCTACCTCCCCGTCCTGGAGAGCTACCTCACGCCGGGGGAGTGGGCCCGGGAGCGTTCCCGGGAAGAAGCCGAGGACGCGCCCTCCGGACGGCAGGGGGGGTGACGGGCCTGTGGGGAATCCCCGCCCGGAGGTCGGTCCCCCCGCGCCTTTGAACCCCAGTTCCCTGGCTTAGAAGGCCAGTGCATCGGTCCAGGCTATGCTACAGGCCCCGGCCCGGCGAAGGTACCCTGCCGATTAAGCCTTGGGCCGGGGAGGGAGGCTCAAGACGCGGCCCCCGGCGGCCCGGCCGGGGAGCCTCGGGGAGACCTCAGGACCTCCCCGGCCGGGACCCGTCAGGCCCGGGACCGGGGGACCGGTCCGTCGGTCAGGAGCGCCGCGATCCGGTGGGCGAGGCGCAGCGGCTCGGGGTAGGAACCCCGCACCAGGCTCTTGCGGAGCAGCGCGACGGCCTCTTCGGGGGTAAGCCCCACCGCGGCCACCCAGAGGGGTTGGGGGCCGGAGCGGAAGGGGAAGAGGGGGAACTCGCCAAGGCGCCGTTCCCGTTCCTCCGCCCGTTCCCCGGCGTGGAGCTCGAGCGCCCTCCTCATGGCCGCCAGGTCGGGCCGTCGCCGGGTCACGGTGACCACGGGGAGGCCGGTCCGCCGGTGGAGGGCGGCGAGGTCCACCACGTTGAACCCGCCCAGGCTGATGCCGCCGAGCAGGATCGCCTGGCTCGCCGGCCGGAACCGGGAAGCGTTCACCAGGCGGCTCAAGGTCTCGGTGGCCTCGTCCCCGTCCACTGCGACGGACCCCTTCAGCAAACCCTCCAGATACCCCGGCAGGGCGACCACCACCCCCACCAGCGCGGTCTCCTTCTGCCCGAAGCGGAAGGGAGCATCATCGAAGGCGAAGACCCGGGGGTGCGGCTTGCCGGACCGGTCCCTTCGTGGGGGGTCGCGGGACGCCAGGGAGGAGGGGGGACGGGCGTCCATGCCGGGACCGAACAGTTATCCCGTCCCTCCTCTCTAATCTTGCGTGTATGCCCCCCCTGGCTCCACGGTAGCCCGTTGCCCGCGCTGCCGGGCCGAGTTCCGGGTCTTCTATCCCCCCTCGCAGGTGGCCGTGGGCTGGTCGTACTGCCCCCGGTGCGGCCAGCCCACGCCGGTCCTCCCGCCTCGACCCCATCCTCCCCTGTTCGCGTGGGAGGTCTACCCCGGGCTTTACCCGGAGACCCGGGGCCCGCGCCAGCCGCTCCCCCGGACGCGGCGGGCCCTGGGGGTCCTGGTCCTCGTGGCCGCGGTCCTTCTCCTCGGGATCGCGGGGGTGCTCGGAGGGCTCGGGGCGGCGACGTTCGGGGCAAGCGACCAGCGGGTCGCCGGGAGCGTGCTGGCGCTGGACCCGCAGACGGGGACGGAAACGCCCCTCCCCGGGGCCTGGGTGAACGTCACCGGCTCGGCCGGGCCGAACTCCACGCGGACCGGCGCGGGAGGGGCCTTCGACTTCCCCTGTCTTTCCCCCGGGGAGCACGCCCTCTCCGCGGAGGCGCCGGGATACGGCAGCCTCACCCTCCAGTTCTTCCTCTCCCCGTACTTCAAGGCCCCCCAGGGGAACCTGACGGACCTGACCCTGGTCGTGGTGCCGGGGAGCGGCCCGAACGCCTCCCGGGTGCTCGCGGTGTCCCCCTTCCCGGATCTCGAGACCTACCTGGCCTCCCTCTTCTCCACCTCCGCCCTGGAGGCCCTCATGGGCCTCCTGGCCGTCTGGGGGGCCGTCTCCATCCTCCGGGGGCGTCCCCCGGCGCGGGGAGTGGTGGGGGGGGCGGCGGCCGTCTTGGGCCCCGGGCTCGCCGTGGCCGGAGGGTTCACCATCCTCTTCCTCCAGCCCACGCCCTGGCTCCTGGTCCCGCCGATGGTGGCCGGGGTGTTGGGAGCGGTGGCCACCTTCGCCCTGGTGATCCTCCAGCGGCCGCTCTACCTGCCCGGCTCCCCGCCGCCGGGACGGCCCCCCTCGTGAGAGGGGCCCTCAGGGAGGGGGGTCCCGGGGATCGGGGTCGAGCCCCCCACCCCGCTCGGACTCGGTGAGGCGACGCCGACCCCGGAAGCCTCCGTTCAGCGGGTGCCAATGGTGGATCCCGTCCTCGTCGCTCTTCCAGCAGAGGAGGATCACCTCCCCTTTCCTCAGGGCGTAGAAGTCCACCAGGCCGGCGTTGAGATCCTTGACCTCGATGCCCCGGTCCCTCCAGCGCTCCAGGTCCGCCTCCACCGTCCGGTACAGCGTTTGCCACTCCCGCTCCAGCCGGCGGATCCGGGCCGCGTCCGGGTGGTCCGCGGCATCCACCTCCTTGCCCCAGAGGCGGGCCAGGCGTTCCCGTTCCTCCTGGATCTGGGCCAGGCGGGCGACCTGCTCCCGGAGCATCACCAGGCGGGGGGAGATCCGGTCGAGCTCCCGCTCGGCCTCCGGCACCTGCCAGAAATGGGGGGCCGCGAGGGGGAGGTCCGGCGCGTCCTCCCGGGGAGGGTCCGAACTCATGGTCCGCGACGAGGCGGCTTCCTCCTAAGTCCTTTCCCCCGCAGCGGAACGCCGGGGGGGGGAAGAGGCCGCGGGGAGCTTCCTCACCACCGCGTAGCCGGCCTGCTGAAGGGCCCTCCCGACCCCCTCGCCCTGTTCCAGGTCCCGGACCTCCAGCTCCAGCTCCACCGAGGCCTGCCCGGGGGGCAGGGTCGGGGACTCCCGGTCGTGCCGGATGGTGTAGACGTTCGCCCCGGTCCGGGCCACCGCGGCAAGGAGCTCGGCCAGCGCCCCCGGGCGGTCCTTCAAGGGGATGGTCAGGTGGAGGATGCGGCCGTCGGCGGCGAGCCCCGACCAGAGGATCCGGTCCAGGAGGAACGCGTCCAGGTTCCCTCCGCTGAGCACCGCCACCGTGGGGGCCGGGTCCTCAAGGAGCTCCGGGTGGGCGAGCAGCGCGGCGAAGGGGGCGGCCCCCGCCCCCTCGGTGAGGAGGTGGGCCCGTTCCAGGAGGAGGAAGATGGCCCGGGCGAGCTCGGACTCCGTCACCTCCACGGCCTGGACCGCGTGCTCCCTCAGGATCTGGAAGGTCAGGTCGCCGACCCGGCGCGTGGCGATCCCGTCCGCGAAGGTGGAGGGGGCGGGGCCCTCCAGGACGCGGCCGGCGAGGAGGGAGGCCTTCAGCGAGCCCGCGGCGGCGGCCTGGACGCCCACCAGGCGGACCTCGGGCCGGACCGCATGCAAGGCCACGGCAAGGCCGGCCAGGAGGCCCCCTCCGCCGACGCCGGCGACCACCGTGCCCACCGACGGGAGCGCCTCGAGGATCTCCAACCCGACCGTCCCCTGCCCGGCGATGACCGCCGGGTCGTCGAAGGGGTGCACCAGGGTCAGTCCTTCCCTCTCTCGGAGCGCCTCGCATTCCTCCCAGGCCTCCTGATAGTCGGCCCCGGCGAGGACCACCCGGGCCCCCAGGGCCTCGGTGGCGAGGACCTTGGAGGGGGAAGCCCCCTTCGGCATCACGATGGTGGCGGGGATGCCCCGGGCCCGGGCGGCGTAGGCCACGCCCTGGGCGTGGTTGCCAGCGCTGGCCGCGATGACCCCCCGGCGGGCCTCCTCGGGGGTGAGGTGGGCCATCCGGTTGGAGGCCCCCCGGATCTTGAACGAGCCGGTCCGCTGGAGCGTCTCGAGCTTGAACCAGAGCTTGCCGGAGGGGAGACCGGGGAAGGGCGGGGCCTCCCAGAGCGGGGTCTCCAGGGCGATGCCCAAGAGGTTCTGCCGGGCCCCCCGGACCTCGGCGAGCCCCGGGACCCCGTTCGCGGGCGGGGAAGGGAGCGGCCGGCCCGGGGTAGCTTGGACCATGGAACGGAGGACCGCGCCGGTGGATTTTATCCCATCCCCCGGTCCCCCGGGCGCTTCCCGGCTCCTCCGATAGCCACGGCGTCCCCCAGCCTTAAATACCTCCTCCTATTGGAGCGCGTTCACCCAGCGCGAGGATGCTGACGGAAAATGGCCCGGAGACACAAACCCCGACGGGGTTCCTTGGGATTCTGGCCCCGGAAACGGGCCATCCGCATCGTCCCGCGGTTCCGTAACTGGCCCCCCGGTCCGGCCAAGCCCCACGTGGAGGGGTTCGCCGCCTACAAGGTGGGGATGACCCACGCCTTCCTCGTCGACTACCGGAAGCGCTCCACCACCGCCGGGCAGGAGGTGGCCGTGCCGGTCACGGTCCTCGAGGCCCCGGCGCTGAAGGTGGCGGGGGTGCGCCTCTACGGTCGCGGCCGCGACGGGAGGAGCGTGGTGGCCGAGGCGTGGACGGACGAACCGGACCCGCATCTCAGCCGACGCCTTCCCCTCCCCGAGAAGCTCGATCACCGGGAGGCCCGGGCCCGGCTGGAGAAGACCCCGGGGGAGGACGTCCATCTCCTCGTCCACACCCAACCGCAACTGCTTTCCGGCGTGCCCTCGAAGACGCCCGAGCTCTTCGAGGTCCGGGTCTCCGGTCAGGACCTCTCCGAACGCAAGTCCTTCGCCTTGGGCCTGCTGGGCAAGGAGATCGACGTGAACGACTTTGCCAAGGAGGGGGACATGGTGGACGTGGTGGCGGTGACCCGGGGAAAGGGGTTCCAGGGGCACACCAAGCGTTTCGGAGTGAAGCTCCAGCCCCGGAAGAACTCGAAGCACCGGCGGATGATCGGGACCCTCGGTCCGCACAACCCCAGCTACGTGACCTATCGTATCCCCCAGGCGGGGCAGATGGGCTTCCATCGACGGACCGAGTACAACAAGCGGATCCTCAAGGTGGTGCGGGACCCGAAGGCCGAGCCGCTGAAGATGGAGGGAGGGTTCCTCCATTACGGCGAGATCCGCAGCCCCTACCTGGTCTTCCACGGTTCCATCCCCGGACCGGCCAAGAGGCTCATCCGGCTCCGGATGCCCATGCGCTTCGCCGGCAGCCTACCGGAGAAGGTGGACCTCCGCTACTTCTCCACCCAGAGCAAGCAGGGGGCCTAGGACCGCATGGACGAGGAACTGAAGACCCCCCGTCGGCGCCGGTCCCCCTCCGGGCCTTCCGGTCCGGCCAAGGGACATCGCATCCACGTGTTGACCTTGGAGGGGAAAGCGGGGGAGACCCTGGCGCTCCCTGAGGTCTTCTCCGAGGTCGTCCGACCGGACCTGGTGGCCCGGGCGGTCCGGGCGGCCCAGGCGAACCGGCGGCAGCCCTACGGCCCCAGCCGCAAGGCGGGGATGCGCCATTCCGTCCGCTGGTCGGGCAAGGGGCACGGGGTCTCCCGTACGCCCCGGCTCATGGAGTCGAACCGGGGGGCCCAGGCCCCGAACACGGTGGGAGGGCGGGGGGCCCACCCCCCCAGGCCCGACACGATCTGGGCCCAGAAGATCAACGCCAAGGAACGGCGACGCGCCCTCATCAGCGCGCTGGCGGCCACCCGCGACGCCCGCTGGGCCCTGGAGAGGGGGCACGAGGTGCCGGACCATCTGCACTTCCCGGTGGTCTTTGACGATGCCTTAGAGGAGGTGGACTCCGCCGCCCGGGCCCGGGAGATCCTGGAAGGTACCGGGCTCTGGACGGACGTCAAGAGGGCCTCCGACGGCGTCCACGTCCGTGCCGGCCGCGGGAAGCTCCGGGGAAGGGTCCGGCGGCACCCCTTGAGCCTCCTCGTGGTGGTGAGCGCCCCGGGACGGGCCCGGGGCTTCCAGAACTTCCCCGGGGTGGATGTGGTCCCCATCCATTCCCTCGGCACGGAGCACCTCGCCCCTGGGGGGGTCCCGGGCCGGCTCACCGTCTACACGCCCGGCACGTTGAAGCTCTTGGGCGAGCGCTATGCGCAGCCCTCCGGGACGGCCGCCGGTGGGAGGGCCCCATGAGCCGGGGCGGCCCCGAGCGCGTCATCCTGCACGCCTACGTGACCGAGAAGGCGATGGGGGAGATGGAGCGGCAGAACAAGCTCGAGTTCATGGTGGCGCGCCACGCCACCCGTCCCATGATCAAGAAGGCCGTGGAGGAGCTCTACCAGGCCAAGGTGCTCAAGGTGAACGTGAAGATCGGCATCGCCGGGAAGATCGCCACCGTGCGCTTCCGCAAGGACTTCTCGGCGGAGGACATCGGCTCCAGGGCGGGGGTGTTCTGATGGGAAAGCGCATCATCCCTCGCCGGCGGGGCGCCGGCACTCCTACCTACCGTTCCCCCAGCCACCGGCACCACGGGGCCGTGAAGCTCCCGGACGCCCGGGAACCCGGGGAGGCCACCATCCGTTCGCTGCTCCACGCTCCCGGACGGAGCTCGCCGGTGGCCGAGGTGGAGACCCCCGAGGGGCGGATCTACCGGTTGATCGCGAATGCCGGTTCCGCCACGGGGGACCCCATCACCTTGGGCGTCGGCCCGGTGGCCCGGGGGTCGGTGCTCATCCTGGGGGACATCCCGGACGGCACCCTGGTCTCCAACATCGAGGTCCAGCCCAACGATGGGGGGAAGCTGGTCCGTTCCGCCGGGGCCTCGGCGCTGGTGGTGGCCCACCGGTCCGAGGAGGTCACCCTGCAGTTGCCCAGCGGCCACTTCAAGTCCTTCGCTCCCCGGTGCCGGGCCCAGGTCGGCCCGGTGGCCGGAGGGGGCCGGGCCGATCGCCCGTTCGTCAAGGCGGGGAAGAAGGTCTGGGCCTACCGTTCCCTGGCCAAGGCCCCGTTCAAGGTGCGCGGCGTGGCGATGAACCCGGTGAACCACCCCTTCGGGGGGGGAGCGCACCAGCACGTCGGACGGCCGAGCAGCGTCTCCTACGGGACCTGGCCGGGCGCGAAGGTGGGCCGCTACGGGAAGCGGCCGAAGCAACGCCGGCGAGGGTCCCGGAAGAGGAGCGCGTAAGGAGGGGGCATGGCCAAGCGCACGCGGAAGAAGGGCACGGAGCTCAGGAAGAAGAAGGAGTTCACGCTCCGGGGAAAGACCTTGCCGGAGCTGGCCGCCCTTCCCCTGCCCGAGCTCGCGAAGCTGCTCACGGCCCGGGCGCGGCGGACCCTCCGCCGGGGGTTCAACCCCGAGCAGCAGGTCCTGGTGGAGCGCTTGAGCGGGGCCCCGGTCGGGGGAAAGCCCGTGCGGACCCACAACCGCGATGTGCTGGTGCTCCCGGCCTTCGTCGGGAAGCGGGTGGCGATCTTCTCCGGGAAGGAGTTCCGGGACGTGGAGATCCGCCCGGAGATGATCGGGCACTATCTGGGGGAGTTCTGCCTCACGCGGAACTTCTCCAAGCACTCCGGCCCCGGGGTGGGGGCCACGCGGAGCTCGAAGTTCATGCCGTTGAAGTGAGGGGGAGGGGATGAAGGGGTACACCTACGCCGGGAAGAAGGGGAAGGCCGTGGCCCGGGCCCGGGGCCTGGAGCTCCACATCTCCCCCAAGAAGACCTACGAGGTGCTGAACGCCATCCGGGGCCGCCCGCTGGAGGAGGCCCGGAGCTTCCTCGAGGACGTGGCCGCGCTCAAGCGCCCGGTCCCCTTCCGCCGCTACAACCAGGAGGTGGCCCACAAGCCCCAGGCGGGGCCGGGACGCTTCCCGGTGAAGGTGGCCGAGCGGGTCTTGGAGGTCCTGGGGAACGCGGAGGCCAATGCCGAGTATGAGGGGATGGACACGGACCGGCTGGTGGTGGAGGTGGCCTCGGCCGCCCGGGGGCAGATCGTGAAGGCCGTCATGCCCCGGGCGCACGGCCGGGCCACGAACTGGAACGAGCAGACCACGCACGTGGAGATCGTGCTGGCCGAGCGGGAGAAGTGACCATGGCGCAAGAGCGGAAGTTCATCCAAGAGGGCTCGCACCGGGTGCTCCTGAAGGACTACCTGGTCTCCCAGGCCCAGCGGGCCGGCTTCGGCGGGCTGGACATCCAGCGGACCCCCATGGGAACCCGGATCACGCTCATCTGCGAGCGGCCCGGGATCATCATCGGCCGGCGGGGGGAGTTCATCAAGCAGCTGACCAGCACGCTCGCCAACGACTATGCGGTGGACAACCCTCAGATCGAGGTGCTGGAGGAGAAGCGGCCGAACCTGAACGCCCAGCTCATGAGCGAGAAGCTGGCCTCCACGCTGGAGCGGGGATGGCACTTCCGCCGGGCCGGGCACTCCACCGTGCGTCGGATCATGGAGAGCGGGGCCCGGGGCTGCCAGGTGGTGCTCTCCGGCAAGCTCACCGGCGAGCGGCACCGCACCGAGCGGTTCAAGGCGGGGATGATCAAGTACTGCGGGCAGGCCTCCCTCTTCGACATGGACCGGGGGTTCACCCAGGCGAAGCTCAAGCCGGGCGTCATCGGGGTGACGGTCTGGATCATGCACGCAGACGCCCGGATGCCGGACGAGATCAAGATCCAGGCCCCCTCGGGGGAGGTCATCCCCGTGGTGGTCCCCACGCCTCCCACGCTGCCGCCGGAGGAGCCCCCGTTGGAGGGGGCGGAGGTCCCCGGCCCGTGACGCTCCTTCGGACCCGGGAGATCCGGGAGATGACCGACGAGCAGCTCGCCAAGAAGGTGGTGGACCTGGAGAACGACCTCTTGCGCGAGCGGGGGGTCGCCGCCATGGGCGGTGCGCCCCCGTCCCCCGGCCGGCTCCGGGCGCTCCGCACGAACCTGGCCCGGGCCCTCACCATCCAGCACGAGCGTCGCCTGGGGCTCAAGGTGGTGGTGCGGGAGCGCCGGTTCGTCGGTTCCGAGGGACCCGAGGTCCGATGACGGTCCGGGACGCGAGACCCTCCGACCTCATGGGAGAGTTCATCGGGCGGGACCTCACTGTGCTGAGCGCCCCCGGGTTCGTCCCCCTGCCCTTTCGGGGGCAGGTGGTGGACGAGACGAAGCAGATGTTCTACCTCCGGCCCCCGGGCGCCCGGCGGGCCCGGGGGGTCCCCAAGGCCGGCCTTAGGGCCCGGCTGGACCTGGGGACGGAAGAGATACCCTTAAGCGGAGAGGGGCTACGGCTGCGCCCCGAGGACCGGATCAAGCGCCTGGCCCCCCGGGGCCGGGGGCGACGAGCATGAGCACCCCTAGCGAGAAAGCTGTCCTACCGCGCGCGCGCCGGGCCCCGGCCCGGCCGGTCGCCCCGAAGGCCGCGCCTCCTCGGAAGGAGCGCCCTCCCGGGGAGGGCCCGCGGGCCCGGGACATCGGCCTCGACGTACGGCTCCCGAAGGAGAGCTGTGCCGATGCCAAGTGCCCCTTCCATGGCCACGTGAAGGTCCGCGGGCAGGTGCTCGAGGGCCTGGTGGTCTCGGCGAAGATGCAGGGGACGGTGGTGGTGAGCCGTACCGTCCTCAACTACGTGAGCAAGTACGAGCGCTACGCCAAGCGGCGGCACCGCTACCTCGCCCACGCCCCTCCCTGTCTCAAGATCGCCGAGGGTCGGCGCGTCCGCATCGCCGAGACCCGGTCCTTGGCGAAGAACGTGAGCTTCGTGGTGGTGGCGGACCTGGGCCGGGGGGACCTAGGCACGCGGGGGGAGGAACCCGTGGTCGCCCGACCGGTGAAGGCGCCCGAAACGCCGGAGAACCCCCCGGAGACCTCCCCATGAAGGGACTGGCGGGTCGCCGGGGCCGGGGGCTCCCCAAGGGGGCCCGACTGGACTGTGCCGACAACACCGGCGCCAAGGTGGTGGAGATCATCGCCGTCCGGAACTGGCACGGACATCACCGGCGGTATCCCCGGGCCGGCATCGGCGACCTGGTGATCGTCTCCGTGAAGAAGGGGACGCCCGAGATGCGTCGCCAGGTGCTCCACGCGGTGATCGTCCGGAGCCGCTCCCCCGTGCACCGGGCCGACGGCCTGAGGCTCCTCTTCGAGGACAACGCCGCGGTGATCACCACCGAGACCGGGGAGACGAAGGGCTCCCAGATCAAAGGCCCGGTGGCCAAGGAGGCGGCGGAGCGCTGGCCCCGGATCGCGGCGGCCGCCTCCATGATCGTCTGAGGAAGAGCATGGTCGAGACGAGTTCCCGGCAACCCCGGCGGCAACGGAAGGCCCAGTTCAACCGCCCGGTGCACCGCCGGGGCATGGTGATGGTGCTCCCGCTCTCCAAGGAGCTCAGGACCCGCTATCACCGCCGGCGCCTCACGGTGCGCAAGGGCGACACGGTCCGGGTGCTCGCCGGGTCCTTCGTGGGCCGGGAGGAGCGCGTGGCCCGGGTGGACCGGAAGAACCGGCGCTTGATCCTGGACAACGTGACGCTCCGCAAGGCGGACAAGAAGCTGCAGCAGTTGCCCTTGAACCCCGGGCATCTCTTGCTCACCCGATTGAACCTCTCCGACGCCTGGCGCCGCCGGGTCCTGCACGCCCCCGAACCCTCTCCCGAGGAGGCGGAGGCCCCCGAGGCCCCCCCGGAGGCGGCCCCGGAGACCGCGTCCCCTTCCCCCCCGGAGGAGGGCTGATCCCATGCCGTTCCGTCTGAAGCGGGCCGCCAGCCCCCGGACCTGGCCCGTGCCCCGCAAGGGGACCAAGTGGGTGCAACGCCCCAGCCCGGGGCCCCACCCCCAGGAGGAGTGCCTCCCGGTGCTCCTGGTCCTGAGGGACCTGCTCAAGGTCGTGCGCTCCCAGCGCGAGGCGCGCCTCCTGTTGCGGGAAGGGAAGGTCCGGGTCGACGGCAAGGTGGTGAAGGACCCCGCCCGGGGCCTGGGGCTCATGGACGTCCTGAGCCTGGGGAGCTCCCCGGGGCAGGACTACCGCGTCCTCAAGGACAAGCGCGGGAAGCTCCGGCTGCTGCCCATCCCGCACGCCGAGGCCTCCTTCAAGCTCGGCCGCGTCCGGGGGAAGCACACCGTCCCGGGGGGCCAGGTCTCCCTGGCGCTCCACGATGGCCGTAACGTCCTGGTGGCCCCCAACACCGAGTTCCGGGTGGGGGACACGGTCCGTCTGGAGCTGCCCGGCCAGAAGGTGCTCGAGCGGCTTCCCCTCGCCGCCCAGGCGCTGGCCTACATCGCCGGGGGTAGCCACGTGGGGGAGCTGGCCCGGGTGGAGCGGGTGGAGGTCCTCACCTCCTCCCAGGCGAACCGGATCCACTTCAAGGAGGGGTTCTTCACCATCAAGGACTACGTCTTCGTGGTCGGCCAGGAGCGGCCCCAGGTGACGTTGCCGGAGGGTCTCGGCCCATGATGGGTCCCGAGCCCGCCGCCGCGACGGCGTCCCCCGCCCCGGCCTCCCTTCCCGGATCGGACCACCCCATGCGTCGGCTCCGGCTGCTGAAGGTCGTGGTGAACATCGGCGTCGGGGAAGCGGGGGAGCGGCGGACCAAGGCCGAGCGGGTGATCACCATGCTCACCGGCCACAAGCCGGTCTCCACCCGGGCCCGGTCCACGAACCGGGACCTGGGGACGCGGCTCGGGATGGAGATCGGGGCGAAGGTGACGTTGCGCGGGGCGGACGCGGAGACGTTCCTCCGACGCGCGCTGAAGACCCGGGAGGACCAGCTGGACCCGGAGAGCGTGGACCGGGCCGGGAACTTCGCCTTCGGTGTGCCGGATTACACGGACTTCGACGGGATGAAGTACGATCCGAAGATCGGGATCTTCGGGCTCGACGTCTGCGTGGAGCTCGCCCGGCCCGGCGTCCGGATCCGGGCGCGGAACCGGTCCCCCCGGCCGCTCCCTCGGCGGCAGCGTCCGAACCCCGAGGAGACCCGGCGCTTCCTTGAGCAGTCCTTCGGCGTCAAGTTCCTGGAGTGAGGGGAAGCGGTGAAGCCCAAGAGGATGTTCGGACGGAAGCTGGGGTGTTCCCGGTGCGGGCGCAAGCGCGGCATCGTGCGGCGCTATGGCCTCCACTTCTGCCGTCAATGTTTTAGGGAAGTGGCCATGGACCTGGGCTTCCGCAAGTACCAGTAAGGAGGGAGACGATGCGGCAGGACCTGTTGAACGACGCCCTGGTCACGCTCAGGAACGCGGACGACCGGGGGAAGGAGACCGTCACCCTCGCCCCGGTCTCCCGGCTGGTGGGGAACGTCCTGGGCATCCTCAAGGAGAACGGGTTCGTCAAGGAGTTCACCTACGTGGAGAACGGCCGGGGCGGGTCCTACCAGGTGAGCCTGAGCCGCCGGATCAACGCCTGCGGGGTGGTCCGCCCCCGGGCCGCGCTCTCCGTCTCCGACCTGGAGCGCTACGAGAGCCGCTTCCTCCCGGCGCAGGACTTCGGCCTGCTCATCCTGACCACGAACCAGGGGGTCTTGAGCCACCAGAAGGCCCGGGAGCTCGGCCTGGGGGGGAAGGTGCTCGCGTATGTCTACTGAGGAGGAGCCCTCCGCCACCCTCCCGCTTCCCAAGGGGGTCCGGGTCGCCCTGAAGGAGGGCCGGGTGGTCGCCGAAGGCCCGAAGGGCAAGGTCTCCCGCCCGTTCCCCGAGAACGTCCTGGCCCTCACCGTGGAGAAGGAGACGCTCCGGCTGACGCTACGGTTGCCGGCGCGGAAACGCACCGGGGCCCTCTTGGGGACCTGGAAGAGCCATCTGGCGAACCTGGTGACCGGGGCCCAGCAGGGCTTCGAGGCGCGGGCCAAGGGGGTGGCGGCCCACTTCCCCATGAAGCTCTCTGCCCGGGACGGAGGGGTGGTCATCGAGAACTTCCTGGGGGAGAAGCACCCCCGTCGCTCGTCGCTGGTGGGCGGGACCGTGGCCACGGTCCAGGGCGAGGAGATCCTGCTGGAAGGCCCGGACTTAGAGGCGGTGGGCCAGTCCGCCGCCAACCTGGAACGGGCCACGCACATCCGCAACTACGACCCCCGGGTCTTCCAGGACGGCATCTACATCACGCAGAAGCCCCGCCCCAAGGAGGCCGCATGAGCCCGGACGAGGCGCCGGCTTCGGTCCCGGAGCCGGCCCCGACCCCGAAGCCCGCCCCCCGCCGAAAGCCCACCAAGGCCGTCCCGGTGAAGGAGGCGGAAGGGGCAGGGAAGGGGGCGGCCCCCGAGGAGGTCCTGCCCCCGCGCCGGGCGGAGCTTTCCCCGGGAGAGCGCCGGCTCCTGACCGTCCGAAGCGCCCGGAGGCGCCGGCGACCCAAGTTCGTCCGGCAGCAGAGCCACCGGTACCTCCGGATCCGGCGGCGGGGCTCCTGGCGGGCTCCCCGGGGGGTCCAGTCGAAGCAGCGGCGGCACTATGGTTTCCGGCCGACGGTGGTCTCGGTGGGCTTCGGCACCCCCCGGGCGATCCGGGGGCTGACGCCCGCCGGGTTCCGACCGGTCCGGGTGGAGAACGCACGGATGGTGGAGGGGTTGAACCCCAAGCGGGAGGCCGCCATCATCGCCCACGGGGTGGGCGTGCGCAAGCGCCTCGTGCTGGAGGAGCTGGCGCGCCGCCGGGGGCTCAAGGTGCTGAACCCGATCTTCAAGGAGGATCAGGAGGAGAAGGGGACGTGACGAGCCTGGTGAACCAGCGGCGCATGGCCGCCTCCCTCCTGAAGTGCGGGGTGAACCGGGTCTGGATCGACCCAACGAACGCCGAGGACCTGTTGGACGCGGTGACGCGGGACGATGTCCGCCGCGCCATCCATGTGGGGCTCATCCGCCGGAGACCGAAGCTGGGGGTCTCCCGGGTCCGAGCCCGGCGGCGGGCCGAGGAGGTCGCCCGGGGCCGGCATCGGGGCCCGGGCTCGCGCAAGGGGCATCCCACCGCCCGGCTGCCGGGAAAGGAGCGCTGGATCCGGAGGATCCGGCCGCAGCGCGAGCTATTGGCCGAGCTTCGGGACCAGAAACGGATCACCCCCGCCCTCTACCGGGAGTACTACCGGAAGGCGAAGGGGGGCATGTTCCGCAGCCGCAACCATCTTCTGCTCAACCTGCGCCTGGCCGGGGCCCTCCCGGCGGAGCGTTGACCATGGCGCACGGACCGAACTACAAGGTGAAGTTCCGCCGACGGCGGGAAGGGAAGACCGACTACCGCCACCGGCTGAGGCTCCTCAAGGGCGAGAAGCCGAGGGCCGTGGTCCGTTTCAGCCACCGCCGGGTGGTGGTGGCGCTGGAGTCCTTCCACCCCGAGGGGGACCGGGTCCTCGCTTCCGCCGAGAGCCGGGAGCTCACCCGGGTGGGGTTCCCCGAGCACTCGTTGCAGTCCACGCCGGCCGCCTACCTCACCGGCTACCTCGCCGGGCTTAGGGGGAAGGCCAACGGCCACCCCGAGGCCGTCCTGGACGCCGGGCTTTTGCGGCCCAGCAAGGGCGGCCGCCTTCTGGGGGCGCTCAAGGGGCTTCTGGACGCCGGCATGGAGATCCCCCACGGGGAACCGGGGTTCCCGGGAGCGGACCGCCTCGGCGGGAAGCACCTGAAGAGCCCGCTGCCGGAGAGCGTGGAGACCTACCGGGGCCGGCTCAAGGTCGTGCTCCCCGCGGCGGGAGGGAAGGACTGATGGCGGCGTCGGCGCAGCGGTTTGCTTCCGAGCGGCCCCCGCCGCCACCCTGGGTCCCCCGGACCGAGCTCGGGCGCCGGGTGCTGCGGGGCGACATCACCACGCTGCCGGACGCGCTGCACAGCGGGCTTCCGCTCAAGGAGGTCCAGATCATCGATGCGCTGCTCCCCAACCTCCACGACGAGGTGCTGGACGTGAACATGGTCCAACGGATGACCGACTCCGGTCGCCGGTTCAAGTTCGCCGTGACCGTGGCCGTGGGGAACGGCGACGGGTTCGTGGGCATGGGCCGGGCCCGGGGCCGGGAGGTGGGGCCCACCATCCGGCGGGCCATCGACCACGCCAAGCTCCACCTGGTGGAGATCTTCCGGGGCTGCGGGAGCTGGGAATGCGGTTGCTACCGTCCCCACACGCTCCCTTTCGCCGTGGTGGGGCGGTGCGGCTCGGTCTCGGTGACCTTCAAGCCCGCCCCCCGGGGGGTCGGGCTGGCGGTGGGGGACGTGGCGAAGCCGCTGCTCAGGTTCGCGGGGATCGTCGACGCCTGGGGGTTCACCGACGGGCACACCAAGACCACGGTGAACTACGCCCAGGCGGCGTTCCAGGCCCTCCGGAACCTCTCGGAGATGCGGATCCCGGCCACGGACCGGGAGCGCCTGAAGATCGTCTCGGGCCTCACCGGGAGCTCCATCCTGCCCCCGAAGGAGCCCTTCACCCCCGGCGCCCCCCGCGGCAGGGGAGGACGCCCCGGGGGCCGGCGCGGGGGCCCGGGCCGGGGACCGCCGCGCCCCGGGCAGCGGGGGCCGCCCTCCGCCGGGGCGGGAGGTCGCCGATGAGCTGGGCCGTGGTCCGGATCCGGGGCAGCCTCCATGCCCAGACCCCCATTGTGGAGACCCTCCGTCTCCTTCACCTCACCCGGGCGAACCACGCGGTCATCCTCCCGGAGCGGGACGGTCTCAAGGGGATGGTCCACCGGGTCCAGGGGTACGTCACCTACGGGCCGGTGAAGGCGGAGACGGTGAAGCTGCTCCTCTCGGAGCGGGGGGTGACCGACGACGGTTCTCCCGTGAAGGCCGACGCGATCCCCCCGTCGTTCGGGGTGAAGGACCTGGACAGTCTGGCCGAGCGCGTGCTGAAGGAAGGGACGTCCTCCGTGACGGGCCTGCGCCCGCTCTTCCGGCTGAAGCCCCCGCGGGGGGGGTGGGGCTCCACCAAGAAGCCCTATGCCCTCGGAGGGTCCCTGGGCTTCCGTCCGGCCGGGGCCAAGCGGGACATGGACGAGGTCTTGCGGCGGATGGTGTAAGGGAGGGAACGTGCCGTCCAAGACGAGGAAGTACCGGGGGAGCCGCACCCACGGGCGGGGCATCAAGGCGGGCCGGGGGGCCGGCAAGCAGGGGGGCCGGGGGAACGCCGGGCTGCACAAGTACAAGTTCAAGAGCATGCTCATCTACGCGCCGGACCACTTCGGCCGGCACGGCTTCAAGCGCCCGGCGGCGGTGCAGCAGTTCCCCGTGGCGGTGAACGTGGGGGAGCTGGAAGGGCTCGTGCCCCTCCTCCGGGCCGGACAGGCCTTCCGGGAGGAAGGCGGCACCGCCGTGGCGGACCTCTCCCGGATCGGGGTGGAACGGCTGTTGGGGGGCGGGAAGCCGCAGCGTCCCTGGAAGGTCTACGTCCCCCACGCCTCCGCCCACGCCCAGGAGAAGGTGGAGGTCCTTCCGGCCCCGCCGGAGGGGCCCGTGGCTCCTGGGGCCTGACCCATGGGCCGGGCCGGCTTCGGCGGCGAAAGGCCGGGCTTCCGGGGCTCTTCCGTCAGTAGAGTATATAACCCCCGCACCGGGTAGGTCGCCGCGGTCCCCGGAGGAGCGCAGTTGGCTGAGGAGGAGATCCCCCGAGACTGGCGGAGCGTCCCGTTCTTTGTCGTCCTGGGAGCTCTGCTGCTGTACCTGTTCTACATCTGGTACCACCCCACGCTGGCCGCCCTCCTCATCACCGGGGTCCTGCTCTTCTTCTCCTTCGGGCTGGTCGCCCTCCTCATCACCTACGACGGGGACAAGTCCCGGCTCTACGGGTGGAAGGGGCTCACCCAGCGGCTGCCGGCGGTGACCAAGCCTTCCGGGCACGTCCACTTCCGGACCAAGCTCCTCTGGACGCTCTCGGTCCTGTTGCTCTACTTCCTGCTGACGAACATTTTCATCTACGGGATCGACCAGGCGAGCACCGTCGACCTGTTCGCCGCCTACCGGGCCATCCTCGCCGGGGCCCAAGGGACGCTCATGAACCTGGGGATCGGGCCCATCGTCACGGGGTCCATCATCATGCAGCTCTTCGTGGGGGCGAAGATCATCAACCTGGACCTCACCAACGACGAGGACAAGGGGATGTACCAGGGGGCCCAGAAGATCCTGGTCCTGGTGATGATCATGGTGGAGTCCATCCCCCAGGTCTTCGGCTACCTGTTCCCCTCCACCACCTTCGTGAGCGCGCTGAACAGCTTCTCCCCCGGGAACGGGACGCTGCTCGCGGACACCATCATCATCGCGCAGGTGGCGTTCGGCAGCTACCTGGTCTTCCTCATGGACGAGGTGGTGAGCAAGTGGGGGATCGGCAGCGGGATCTCCCTGTTCATCGCGGCCGGGGTGAGCCAGGCGATCTTCACCGGGACGGTGAACTGGCTTCCCCAGACCCCCAGCGCCGCCCTCTCGGTGACCAACCCGCCGGCCGGGACCATCTTCAAGACCTACTACCTGCTCACGAACCTGAACCCCAGCCAGCTCGCCGGCGGCGGGTTGGAACAGATCCTTTTGCAACAGCCGAATCCCATCACGGCGCTCATAGGGACCGCCGTCATCTTCTTCATCGTCGCGTGGACGGAGTCCACGCGCATCGAGCTGCCGCTCTCCCATGCCGAGGCCCGGGGGGCCCGGGGCCGCTACCCGCTCCGGCTGATCTATGCCTCGAACATCCCGGTCATCCTCATGGCCGCCCTGCTCGCCAACGTCTCCATGTTCTCCATCCTCCTGTGGTCCAACCCCACGCTGATGAACTTCCCGGGGATCGGGCACCAGTGGTGGATCGGGGCCTATCCCACGGCCGCGCAAGCGAGCGCGCTCAACATCCCCACCACCCAACCGTTGTCGGGCATCGCCTTCTATCTCAACCAGCCCAACGGGCTCCAAGGTTGGTTGCTCCCCATCATCAACCCGGCCCAGTACGGGAGCCTCCTGTACGACCACCAGCCCTGGCAGTTATTGGTCCACATCCTGCTGTACTTCGGCCTCATGGTGGGCGGCTCCATCATGTTCGCCAAGTTCTGGATCCAGACCACGAACATGGGGCCGGAGGCGGTGGCCAAACAGATCGAGTCCTCCGGCATGCAGATCCCCGGCTTCCGTAGAGATCCCCGGGTCTTGCGTCGCATCCTGGAACGCTACATCCCCATCATCACGGTGATCTCGGGGGCCACGGTGGGCGCCCTCGCCGCCGGGGCCGACCTGATCGGGACCGTGGGGAACGCCTCCGGCACCGGGGTGCTGCTCACGGTGGGCATCATCATCAACCTCTACGAGGCCATGGGCCGCGAGCAGCTCATGGAGATGAACCCGCTGTTGCGCCGGTTCCTGGGAGGCGAGTAGGCCTCATGGCGAGCCGGTCCGGCCGGCCGCTCCCCTCCGCGAAGGACGACGAGGAGGAAGAGGCGGAGGGGGACGAGACGGAGGAGGAGACCGAAGAGGAGCCCGAGGAGACGGAGGAGGGGACCGAGGAGGAGGCTCCGGCCGTCTCGGCCGCTCCCGCCCCGGGGGGGACCCGTCCTCCCGGGCGGACCCCACCGGCCCCGGTGAGCCCCTGGAAGAGCCTGGAGCGCTTCCTGCTGATCTTCCTCGGCTTCATGGGGATCTACATGCTCTTCGACACCTCGGCGCGCAACGCCGTGGCGGCGGACATCGGTTCGCTCCTTGCCCCGCTCTTGGGCTTCGACGGGAAGCACGTGCTCCTGACCATGTTCCTCACCGGCGTGCTCCAGATGGCCATCACCGCGGTGGCCTACCACTTCACCACCGACTGGGTGGAGACCGCCCGGGTGCAGAAGCACAACCAGGCCATCCGGCCGCTCTACAGCCAGGCCATCCGCAGCGGGAAGAAGGACCGGGTGGAGGCGCTCAAGCCCCACATGAACGAACTGCAGATGCGCCAGACGAAGGTCACCTTCTCCCAGCTGAAGGGCATGGTGGTCACCTGGGTGCTCATCATCGCCATCTACACCTGGATGGGCCTGTTCATCAGCAGCCTCCCGGTCGCGGACCAGTACGTGAACCTGTTCGGTAGCCACGTGAGCCTCCTGGCCCCGCTGGGCCCGGTGCCCCTGTGGTTCTTGGTCTTCTCCCTCTACACCCTCCCGCTGAACCTGCTCTTCCGGCGCTACCTCAAGCACGTGGCCCTCAGCCGTCACCTGCAGACCCTGGGGGCCCCGGCGGTGCCAGCGGAGGGAACGGCGTGAGAGGCACCACCCTCACCGTCGCCGGGCCGGCCGGGTCCGGGAAGACCACCGCCGCCCGCCGCCTGGGGCTGAGGCTGCACCGAGAGGTGGTCTCGGGGGGGGAGCTCTTCCGCCAGATGGCCCGGGAGCGCAAGCTCGACCTGCTGGCCTTCAGCGCCCTGGCGGAGAAGGACCCCCGGATCGACCACGAGCTCGACGAGAGGATGGTGGGGTTGGCCAACGGGCAGCGCATCCTGGAGTCCCGGATCATCGGGGAACTGCTCCACCGCCGGTCCCTCCCCGTCTGGCGGGTGAGCCTGACCGCCCCCGAGGAGGTCCGCGCCGGCCGCATCGGGCAGCGGGAGAACCGCCCCGGGAGCGAGGTCCTCCCGGAGATGCGAGAACGGGAGGCGAGCGAGCGGCGCCGCTACCTCAAGTACTACGCCATCGACGTGGACGAGGCGGGAGCGGAGCTCACCCTGGACACGGCGACCTTGGCCCCGGACGCGGTGGTGGAGGCCATCCTCGCCGCCCTCCCGCCGGAGATCCTCAACCCTTGAGCGGCTCCGGGGTGGCGACCGGTCGCCCTTCCCTGCCCCTTCCGGCGGAGGGGGCCTTCCTCGTGGTGGACAAGCCGAGGGGGCCGAGCTCGCACCAGGTCACGGCCTGGGTCCGCGACCTTTTGCGCGTGGACCGGGCCGGCCATGCCGGGACGCTGGACCCGGGCGTGAGCGGCGTCCTGGTGATGTCCCTCGGGAAGGCCCTGCGCCTCCTCCCGCTCCTGCTCACCTTCCCGAAGCGCTACATCACCGTGGTCACCCTTCACGGACCGGCCCCTCCGGCCAGCGTGGAGCGGGTCCTCAAGGAGTTCCAGGGGCCCATCTACCAGACCCCGCCGGTCCGCTCGGCGGTGCGAAGGGAGCGGCGCGTCCGTACCCTCCACCGTCTCACCCTTCTCGAGCGGAGCGGACGGGAGCTCCTCCTGGAGGTGCAGGCCGACTCGGGCACGTACATCCGGACCTTGGCGGTGGACCTCGGGGAGGCGCTCGGCTGCGGGGCCAACATGACGGAGCTGCGTCGGGTCTCCACGGGCCCCTTCTCCGAGAAGGAGGCGGTCTCCCTGGCCCGGCTTGCGGACATGGTGGCCCGGGCCGACGAGGGCCGGTCGGAAGACCTCCTGAAGGCGCTCAAGCCGCCTCGGACGGTCTGGGGGCGGTTCCCTCAGGTGGTGGTGAAGGACAGTGCCGTGGACGCCCTGGCCCACGGGGCGGACCTGGCCGCCCAGGGCGTGCTCAAGGTGACCCACCCCTTCCCCGCCGGGGGCCGGGTCGTCCTGGTGACCCGGAAGGAGGAGCTGGTGGGGTTGGGGGAGGCCCTGGTCAGCTCGGAGGAGCTCTCCCACCGGAGGAGCGGTTGGGTGGTGGACGCCCACCAGGTGCTGATGGAGCCGGGGCGCTACCCGTCGCGGACCGCGGCCCGGCCGGCCGGTGCCCCCGGGTCCCCGGCCGATGCCGGGCCCGGTGGCGAGGGGGGCTGAGCCGGGCTTAAGTCCTTCGGCGGTTCCGTTCCCCCGGGTCAGGATTGACCGTCCCTTCCCTGGTCATCGGCATCTCCCTCGGGCTGCTCTCCCTGGCCTTGGCGTTCCTCGCCTTCCGGGGGTTCCGTCAGTATGCGAGGACGCGAGTGCGCGTGCAGCTGGCCTGGGGCGTGGGCCTCACCCTGGCCGCCTCCGCCATGGTGCTGGAGACCGCGGTCTATGCCGGGGAGGTCAACGAACCGGTCCTGCAGGCGTACGTCTTCCTCTCGGCGGTCCTGGTGGGGGTGCTCTCCCTCGGGGCGGCCCGGGTGATGAAAAGCCCCCGCTTCCAGCGGGTCTATGCCGCGTACGTGGTGGCGGCCTCCGCGTTGGTGGGGGTCGCGTCCTTCCTCACCCCCATCGCTCCGGCTTCCATGGTGAGCGGGGGGATCATCACCGGGGACCCCCCCTTCTCCCTCATCCTCTTCTCCATCCTGGTCACCGGGCCGGCCACGGTGGTGCTCCTGGCCTCGGCGGCGGTCTCCCTCCGGAGGACCCGAAAGTGGCAGAACCTGCTGCTCATCGCCGGGGCCCTGGTGCTCGGGGCCGGGGGGACGCTCTACATCGCGTCGTTCCCCGTGGCCCTCTATTATGGGGAGTTCATCGGGATCGTCTTCCTCTTCTTTGGGCTGATGAGCCTCCCCCAGTCCACTACCCTGGCCCCGGCCGGGCTCCCGGCGGGCCCGGCGCTGGAGCGAAGGCTCTGAGGGTCTCCCCCGTGTCCTGGGGGGGGCCGCCCCGCAGGCCTTCGAGGGAGACCTAGCGGCGCGCGGATGGAGACCTTCCGTCAGCGACGACCGGTCTTTCCCGGGGGGCCCAGGGCGGGGGCGGAACGGGGGAACGGACCGGTGCTCTCCCAGTAGTGCTCGAAGAGGTCCTGGCACCATCGGTGGAAGGGCTCTTGCTCGCCTCCGAGCGCGTGGGAATAGTCGATCTCTCCCCGGGAGGACCGGAAGGCCACCCCGGCGACGCGTTCGTTCAAGGCCAGGGCCAGGGGGATGTTGGGGAGATACCGGAACTCCACGTTCCGGCCCTTGGTCAAGCGGTCGGGCAACCGGTCGACCGACCGGCGTTCGGAAGTAGGGAAGATCACCCGGACCGGCAACGCCCGGTCTTGGCCCTGCTCCACCAGGTCCTCCCATTTGAGCACGGGCTGGTCGGTGAGGAACGAGACGTATCGTTCGGCGTTGGCGAGGATCGATTCCACATAGCGCAGGGTGACGCTCACCCCCTCCCCGGGGTCCGGGCCAGAGAGCTCCGCCAGCCGGTGAGCGAAGGGGGTCGGGAGCCCGGAAAGGTCGTGCCCCAGGAAGAACTCCCGTCGTCGGAAGAGGAACCCGAAGGACCCCACGCCTCCCAGTACCAGGCGCCCGTAGGGGGTAAGGGCGAACCCTCCCTCGGGGGCCCGCTCCACCAGGCGTTGACGGACCAGGCGCTGGAGGTGCCGGAGGGCCTCCGGGGGAACGATGCCTAGTGTAGAGGAGAGTATCTTCAGCGGCTCGGGGCCCCCCTCCAACAACGAAAGGATCCGGAGGCGGTGAGGGTGGGCGAGCTCGAAGAAGAGGGGGGAAGGGTCCTCCTCCATCGGGGGCGCGTTAGGATGGTTCGAAATAAAGTCCTACTGGCCCCAACGACCGTTTAAGACGAGGCGGGGGCCACCGGGCATCCGATGGCCGGATCTTCCTTCTGGGGCAACATCGCCTCCCACTTTCGGGTCTCCCGGACCGGGCCTCGGGAGTCCGACCCCGGGACTTTCGGGCTCCCGGCGCTCCCGGCCGGGCCGGTGCTCGAGGTGAAGGACCTCTGCCGGACCTACCCGCCCCGACGCCCGGGGGAGGCCCCGGTGGTGGCCAACGACCACCTCTCCCTGACGATCCACCCGGGCGAGGTGGTCGCCCTGCTCGGGCCGAACGGTGCCGGGAAGAGCACGTTCCTACGGCAGGTGGCCGGGCAGCTCTGCCCGACCCGGGGCAGCATACGGGTGGCCGGCGTGGACATGGTGGCCTCTCCCCGAGAAGCGAAGGAGGCGCTCTCGGTGATCCCCCAGGAGAGCACCCCGTACGGCGGGGCCACGGTGAGGGAGTTCGTGCGGATGATCGCGCGGTTGAAGGGGGTAACGAGCGCGGAGGCCGCCTCCACGGTAACGGAGATCCTCGATCGCCTGGACCTCCGGCGGGACGCGGACGCCCCCATCCGGAACCTCTCCGGCGGGTACCAGCGCCGGGTCCTGTTGGCGGCGGCCCTCGCCGGACGCCGGGCCCGGCTGCTCCTCTTGGACGAGCCCACCACCGGGCTCGACCCCACTTCCCGCAGGTCGGTCTGGGGGGTGGTCCGAGAGCTCCGGGACCAGGGGCTGGGGATCCTCCTCACCACCCACTACCTGGAGGAGGCCGAGGCGCTGGCGGACCGGGTGGTGATCCTCCGGAACGGACGGGTCCTGGCCGACGGGAGCGTCCCGGAAGTGCGGCGACGCTTCCCGGCAGGCGGACGACTGGAGCTCCGGGGACTCGAGCGACTGACGGACGCCGACCGAAAGGAGGTCCTTCGCCGGCTCCAGGGTCGGCCGGTCCTCTCGCAGGGGCCGACCTGGATGCGGCTTCAGCTGAGCGACCCCTTCGCCCCCGAGGCGCTGGACATCGCCCGGTCCTTGACGGCCCGGGGGGCGCTCGTGACCCTGGGCACTCCTTCCCTGGAGGACGTCTATCTCGACCTGGTGGAAAGCCCGGAGGCGCTGGTGTGAACCGCTGGCCCGCGGTCCCGCTCACGGTGGAGGTCGCGGGGCTCCAGTTGCGCACCGCGCTCAGGGACCTGGGGCCGCTGTTGATGTTCTTCTTCCTCCTCCCCCTGGGGATCCTCTTCTTCCTGGGGAACCTGGTGGGGAGCCTGGCCTCCCAGCGCCAGATCCTGGTGGGGTCGATCCTGCTCGAGACCGCCTTGGTCAACATCACTTCCACCGCGGAGCAGATGGCCCAGGACAAGCAGAGCCGGATGTACGACCTGTGGGTCTCCACCCCGGTGAGTCCCTTGGTCTACCTGCTCTCGATCTCGCTGACCAACCTCCCCCTGACCCTGGTCTCCGCAGCGAGCCTGCTGCTGGCGGCGGAGGCGTTCTTCGGGATCGGCCTCTCGGCGCTGGCCCTGGCCGGGGTCTTTGCCTCCCTCCTCTTGGTCTTCACCTCCACCCTGGGGATCGGCTTCCTCATTGGCGCCTACGGCCGCTCTCCCCGGGCCACCAACACCCTGGCCAATTTCGCCGGGGCCATGCTCGGGTTCTTTGCCCCGGTCTACTACCCGGTGACGATCCTTCCCCTCCCGTGGCGTTATCTGGCGTATGGCTGGCCCCTGACCTGGGGTAGCGTCCTCCTGGACGACGTGATCTCCGGGACCGGGGGGGCGCCCCTGTTGCCCGTGGGGGTGCTGGCCGGCTTTTCCCTCCTGTGGATCGTCTGGGTTGGAAGGGTCCTGCGTTGGCGGGAGCGCTGACCCGGGGACTGGGGAACGGGCAGACGGGGTCGGAGGACCCCCGTACCTTGCTAGGGCCGGACGAGGGATCGCGCTCCCGGGGGGGGGAGGCGGCGAGGGGCTTCGCGTCGGTGGCCGGCAGGCCTTCCTGCCGCCCCGGCGCCCAGGGTCCCGGGGGTCCCCGATCGGGGTCTCCATGGGACTTTCCTCTACGACCGTCACTATCCAAGCAGGAAGGGCCGTCCCCCCCTCGCCCTGTCGCCGTGCCCACGGGAGGCCGCCGGGAAGCCCCGCCACGGACCCCCCCGGGGTCTCCGGGTGCAGGGCTTATGGGGCGTTGCCGGTGGAAGACCCGATGGACCTCACCTACTTCGACACGCTGACCGGCTCGCTGGAAGCCTGGTCTCCCCCGGGTCGACGGGGGGTCGAGATGTACGTCTGCGGACCGACGGTCTATGCCCCCTCCCACGTCGGCCACGCGCGGAACTATCTGCTCTTCGACGGGGTCCGTCGCCTCCTGGAGTCGGCCGGCTCCCCCGTCCACCAGGTCCAGAACATCACCGACTTCGAGGACAAGATCACCCACCGGGCCGCCGCCCTCGGGATCTCCTGGCGCACCCTGGCCCGCCGGGAGGAGCGGGACTTCTGGCAGCAGCTCCGGGTCCTGGGGATCCGCCCCAGCGAGCACCGCCCCCGGTCGAGCGACTTCGTCCCGACCATGATCCGGATCCTCCGGGCCCTCGAGCGCAAGGGCATGACCTACCGGAAGGGGGGGGCCCTGTACTTCCGGGCCTCCTCGGCCCCGGCGGGGCGGGACTTCCCGGCGGCCGAGCTCCTCGCCGAGCATGCGGTGGCCGACCCGGGAGGCATCGACACCGCGGAGGCGGACAACCCTTTGGACTTCGCCCTCTGGAAGCCCAGCGAGGCCCCCGCTCCCTGCTGGAACAGCCCTTGGGGTCGCGGGATGCCCGGTTGGCACATCGAATGCTTCGCCATGGCCGAACGGTACCTCACCCTACCCATGGACCTGCACGGGGGTGGCCTCGACCTGGTCTTCCCTCACCATTACGCGGAGAACCTCCTCTGTCGGGCCATGACCGGTCGCGCCTTCGCCCAGCGCTTCCTGCACGGGGCCTTCGTCACCCGGGGGGACCAGAAGATGTCCAAATCCCTGGGGAACCTGGTCCTTCTCTCGGATGCGTTGACCCAGCTCACTCCCGGCGGGCTCCGCTGGTACCTCTGGGGTACCCATTACCGCGACCGTTTGGAATACGACCCCCGGAAGGCGCGGGAGGCCGACGTCCGTTGGAGGGAGACCCAGCGGACCTTCTCGCGTCTCTTCGGCGCCGAAGGGGATACGCCGGCCCAAAGTCTCGCGGACGGGAAGGAGGAGGTGAGGTCCCGTATGGCCCAGGACCTGGACTTCGGCGGGGCGCTGGGGCGCCTCGAGGCCTTATCCGCAGGGATCCGGGCCCGACGGCGTCCCGGACTGCGCCGGGGGGAGCGGGGACGGGCCCGAAAGGAGCTCCAGGCCCTCTCGGCCCTCCTCGGGCTTCCCCTCTTGCCCGAGGCCCCGGGACCCACGTCCCGTACGAGGGTCAGGACCTGACGGGACCGCGGGCCGGTGTTCCTCGCCGACCTTCGGGCCGGGCTCAGGCCTCGGCCCGCTCCAACAGGAGGGCCGTCCCGTTCCCGCCGCCCATGCAGAGCGTGGCCAGTCCCCGGAACGCCTTCCGCCGGAGCATCTCGTGGAGCAGGGTCACGGTGATCCGGGCGCCGGAGCAGCCGATGGGATGGCCGAGGGCCACGGCCCCCCCGTTCACGTTGAAGCGTTCTTCGGGGACCCGGAGCGCGCGCTGGACCGCGATGGAGGCGGTGGAGAAGGCCTCGTTGTGCTCGAAGAGGTCGATGTCCTCGATGGTGAGATGTTCCTTGGAAAGGAGGCCTTCCACCGCCGGGATGGGAGCCTCCATGACCCGAGGGGGAGGGACCCCGCTCACGTGGTAGGACCGGATCCAGGCCAGCGGCCGTAGCCCCAGGTCCCGGGCGGCCGGCTCCCCGACCAGGACCAAGGCGGCCGCGCCGTCCGAGAGCTGGGAGGAGTTCCCGGCCGTGAGGATCCCCCCGGGAACGAAGGCCGGCTTGAGGGCCCCCAGGCTCTCCCGCGTGCTCTCCGGCCGGGGTCCTTCGTCCCGGGCCACCGGGGCGCCCCCCGGGGTGGGGGACGGGACCGGGACGATCTCGGGATCGAACCGCCCGCTGGCCGAGGCCTCTCCGGCCTTCCGGTGGCTCTCCACCGCGAAGGCATCCGCCTCCGGCCGCGTGATGCTGAAGCGCTTCGCCACCGCCTCCCCGGTCATCCCCATGGACTGATGGTCGTAGGCGTCCAGGAGCGCATCGTTCTGGACCGCGTCCACCAACGAGGCGTCCCCCAGCCGGAGCCCCCAGCGGGCCCGGGACGGGAGGAGGAAGGGGGCCAGGCTCATGCTCTCCATCCCTCCCGCGAGGACGAGGGTGAAGTCCCCGGCCCGGATCTCGCTGGCGGCGAGCATGAGGCTCTTCATGCCGGAGCCGCAGACCTTGTTCACGGTGAGGCCCCCCACGTTTGGCGGGATCCCGGAACGGATGAGGACCTGACGCGCAGGGTTCTGTCCCAGGCCGGCCTGGATCCCGCAGCCGAAGATCACTTCCTCGACCTGGTCCGGCCGCACCGAGGCACGGCGGAGCGCTTCCTCGGCGACCACTTTGCCCAGGGTGGTGGCGGGGACCCGTCCCAGGGCTCCCCCGAACTTGCCCAGGGGGGTCCGGACCGCGCTCACGATGGCGACATGGGGAGAGGAACCGGTCACGGCCTTTCGGAGCGCCCCGGCTAAATAAGGACCAGGGGGGAATGGCCGGTGGCCGGGGTCGAAAGACCCCGAAAGCTCAATCCTCTTCCACCCGCGGCGCGAGGAGGAACTCGCCGTCCCCGTTGCCCGAGGCGAGCGTGAAGTCCAGCTTCAGCGGGTATTGGTTTCCCAGGGCGAGGTTCACCGTATCCGCGGTGACGATGGACTTCACCATGTTGGAAAAGAAGTCCAGCGGATACATGCTCCGCGTCGGTTCGGTGGTCTCCAGGTTGAGCAGGGACTCCTTCGGGAGCCGAAGGTCCACCCGGTCGTTCTCCCCCTCCGAGTGAAGGGCGAAGCCCTCGGGGTCCAGGCTCAGGGAGACGTGGTCGCTGATCGACTCCGAGCCCCGAATCCCCTGGCGCAGGTCCTCGATCCGGAGGGAGACCTTCGCCGTGGGGTTCACCGAAGGGACCTTCGGGTCCGACATCCCTTGAGGGTCGACCACGCTCATGGACCGGCTGAGCTTGCCCACGGAGACGATCAACCGGGACTTGGGGGCATCGTAGCTGAGGTCGAGGACCTCGCCCGGCCTCGCCAGCTGGAGGACCTCCCGGACCTTCTCCAGGTCGAGGCCGATCTCCGTCGGCTCCCCGTTGAACTCCTCGAAGGCTTGCTTCTTGAGGCGGACCACCAGCATGGCCACATGGGAGGGGTCCACCGCCTTGGCCTCGAGGCCCTCCGGAGTGACCACGATCTTCACTTCGGGCACCAGCGTGGAGACCACCCCCACCAGCTCGCGGAGGACCTCCATGCGCACGCGTGCCCGGAACATGGGGGAACCTTGGCGTCGGCCCACCCCCGCCCCCTTTAAAACCCTTGTGAGGCCCAAGAGCTTCCCGGACGGCCGTCCGGGGGGGGAAACCCTTCCGTCGGCCTCGCGCACCGGAGGGATGAAGAGCCGGGGCGGTTCGGGGCCCAGCACCGTGGACGTGAACGGCAAGGGGGTCCCCGCCTACCTCAGGAGCCTGGACGCGGGGTACGAGACCCACTTCCAGGCCGAGGTCATGGCCCTCCCTCCCGGAGGGGTCCTCCTTTCCCGGACCCTGTTCTACCCCACCGGAGGAGGCCAACCCTGCGACCAGGGAGAGCTAAGGACCCCATCGGGGGACCGTCTGAGGGTCATGGAAGTGGAGCATCGCTCCGGGGCCATTGTGCACCGGTTGTCCCCCGCCCATCTGGGAAAGCTCGCTCGAGGGATGCCGGTGGAGGGAAGGATCGACTGGCCCCGCCGCTACGGGCATATGCGGTCGCACACCGCGCAGCACCTGCTCTCCGCCATGGTCTTCCGTCGCCACGGCATCCCGACCGAACGGGCCCGGTTGGGCGGCTCGGGCGGATCGTTCGATCTGGCCCGCGCCCTGCCTTCGGAAGAGAGCCTGAGGGAGACGTTCGACGCGGCCAACCGGGAGTTCTTCACCCGGTCCGTGCCCGTCTCGCTGGCGTTCGTCACCCCGGAGGAGTTCGCCCGGGAGCCGGGGCGTTCCAGCGCGGCCCGCCTCCCGCATGGGCTCGCCGAGCTCCGTCTGGTGGTGATCGAGGGCGTGGACCGCACCCCCTGTGGAGGGACCCACGTCCGCGATACATCGGAGGTAGGGCCCGTGGAAGGGGAGCCGTCCCTCTCCCTCCCGGGGGGAGGTCAACGGCTCAGGTTTCGGCTGGGCCCGTTGGGGTCGGGACCTTCCGTTCCCACTCCTCCCGGGTGAGCCCGTAGACCACGACATCGTGCCACTGCCCGTGATGGAAGAGGGCCTGACGCATCCTTCCCTCGAGGGAGAACCCGAGCCGCTCCAGCAGGTGGTAGGAGGCCGGGTTCTCCACGTCGGCCACCGCGCCGACCCGGGAGACCTTCTGCTGGGAGAAGACGAAGTCGGTGAGGAGACCTACCGCCTCCGCGCCGTAGCCCTTCCCCCTTTCCTCGGGGAGGCAGATGGCGTACCAGAGGTCCACCGTGTCCAGGGCGTTGTGGGCGAGGTAATAGCCCACCACCCCGAGGGGCCGCTCGTCATCCCGCCGCATCACCACGAATCGGGGGGCCAGAGATCGGGGGTCGGAGGGTGCGTCCCGGAGGGCCTGGGCCATCCCTTCGTAGCTGTCCACCTCGAAGCGGTCCCAGGGCGCGATGGCCTCCGGGTCGTTCATCCAGCGGAAGAGCTGAGGAAGGTCCTCCGGAGCGGGGGGCCGGAGCCTGACCCGGGCTCCGCTGAGGTGTCCCCGGCGCCCGGGGCCGGGTCGCGGGGGGCCGGGACTCATGGAGCGGGTCCCCCGGGCGGAGGGCTACCCCGGAGGTTCTGGGCCTCCCGTTCTCCCCTTCGCGTCAGGTGGTAGACCGTTCGCATCTCCGTGAATCCCACCACGTACTGGGTGCGATGGCTGAGCATCCCCTGTCCTTCCAGGCGAGTGAGCAGGCGCTTGAGCTCTCCCCGGTCCAGCCCGAGGCTCCGCATCATGCCGGGTTCCGTGAGGGGCTTGCCCGCCTCGAACCGCCCCCGGGGGGTCCGGTTCTCCCAAAGATGGACGAGGATCCGGTGCTCCGGAAGCACCCCTCCTATCGTCCGGGGAGGAGGGGCCGGGGTCTCGGGTTGGCGGTTCCCCTTCACGTGATGGTGGTGACCTCGTAGTTCACCTGGAGCCCCTTCATCCGTCGGTGCATCTCGGTGACCATGTTGAGCACTTCATCCAGGTTCGCGCGGTTCTTCCACTTGTAGACAAAGTCGTGCATCCCGAGGGATTCCTCGAATCCCAGCTCCCGCATGACCTTGACCACATCCTGAGGCCCGGCTCCCTCGGAACTGAAGACCACCCGCACGTAGGTTCGCATGGATCGCGTTCCCCTTCCGGTCCCACGAGGGGACCCGTTGGATATATATCCTGCTCGAGGAAGGCGGCGATGGAGGTTTTCCCGTGTCAGAGGAAGGAGAGGGGCCCTGGGCCCTGGTCACCGGGGGGGCCGGAGGGATCGGTCACGTCCTGGTGCGCGGGTTGTTGCATCGGGGCTGGAAGGTCCGGGTCCTCGACAATTTCTCCTCCGGCACCCGGGGAAACCTCCAGGACCTGGTGGGGGACCGCCGGGTGGAGATCCTGGAGGGGGACGTCCTGGATGCCTCCCTGCTGCGTCGGGGGGTGGAGGGGACCCAGTTCGTCTGGCATCTTTCCGCGAACCCGGACGTCCGCCGGGGAAAGGAAATCACGCAACTGGACCTGGAGCAGGGTACCGTCGCCACGCAACGCGTGCTGGAGGCCATGCGCCACGGGTCGGTCAGGAACATCGCCTTCTCCTCGAGCTCGGTGGTCTATGGTCTTCCCACCGTGTTTCCCACCCCGGAGGACTACGGTCCCCTCCTCCCGGAGAGCCTATACGGGGCGAGCAAGCTCGCCTCGGAAGGCCTGGTCAGCGCGTTCGTCCACACCTTCGGGTTCAGGGCCTGGGTCTTCCGCTTTGCCAACGTCTGCGGACCCGGGGCGACCCACGGCGTGATCTACGACTTCTTGGAGAAGCTCCGACGGGACCCGCTTCGGCTGGAGGTCCTGGGGGATGGCGCGCAGCGTAAGGGGTACCTTCACGTCGAGGACTGCGTGGAGGCCATGATCTACGTCACGGAGCACGCGAAGGAACCGGTCAACGTGTTCAACCTGGCCCCGGAGGACACCATCTCCGTCGCCGAGATCGCCCAGCGGGTGGTGGCGGCGGCGGCCCCCGGCGCCCGCATCGACTACACCGGGGGGACCAAAGGGTGGGCCGGAGACGTCCCTCGCCAGCACCTTTCCATCGAGCGGCTCCGCCGGCTGGGATTCACGCCCCGGTACCGCTCCGCCGAGGTGGTGGAGGAGACCATCCGGGCCCTCCGGGACCCGGCCCCGAGACCTCCACCGGTCCCCCATGGCTAAGGCCGGGGGCCCAGCCTCCGCCCTCCCCCGGGGCGGGGAACCTTCCGTGACCGTGGTCGTGACGGTCTTGAACGACCGCCGGGTGGGCCGGACGCTCGAGAGCCTGCAGACGCAGAGCCTTCCCCCCCTGGAGATCCTGGTGGCGGACGGAGGGTCGACGGACGGGACCTTCGAGCTCTCGCAGGAAGGGGCACGGCGAGACCCCCGGGTGCGTCCCTTGCGGGTCCCCGGCACCATTGCCGAGAGCCGGAACGGGGCCCTGAGGGAGGCTCGGGGAGAGATCGTGGCCTTCCTGGACGCGGACGAGGTGGCCCCGGCCGGATGGCTTAGGGAGATCACCTCTCCCTTCACGGACCCCGCCGTGGGCTTCACCGGTGGGCCCACCCCGGGGATGCCGGGCACGGTGGTCACGGTGGGAGCGAGATACTACGATGGGTACCTCCGTCGCTTCTACGAGACGGTGGCCCGGGCGCACCCGCACGCCCTCCCCATGGGGAACTCGGCCTGGCGCCGGAAGGTCTTCGAGCAGGTCGGGGGCTTGGACACCACGTTGGACCCCCGGGCGTCCAGCGAGGACCAGGACTTCGCGCTCCGGGCCCTGCGGGCGGGTTGGAAGGGTCGCTACGTCCCGGGGGCCGCGGTGTGGCATGACTTCAGCGGGCTCACGCTGGCGGGCTTGCTTCGCAAGCAAGCGGCCTACGCCAAGGGGGGGTATGTGGTCTGGCGACGGAGCGGGAGCACCTATGAGGCTTCCAGCGGAAGGCTCCTTCCGTACCTTCTCCCACCCTTCCTGGCCGTGCTAGGAGGGTTGCTCTGGGCGATCCTTCCGTCCCAGAGCGTGTGGGGCGAGGGGGTCCTCCTCTTGAGCGCGTTGACCTTCCTCGGGCTCGTGGTGGCCCTGGAGATCCAGGGCCGGGCAGAAGAGGGTCGGTTTCCCGGCTTCCGGCTCCGGCCGATAGAGATCCTCCGCCGCTGGGCGACAGCCTACGGGGCGTTCCGGGGGTTCCTTTCGTATGGTTGGAGCGGCCGACGCCACCTGCCTCGGTCGCCCCCCAGCAATACTTAAGAGGCCTCCCGGGTGGCCGCCCCGATGACGGATAAGGCCTCCCCCGGCCCGGTCCAGAAGGGCGATCTGGTCCTCTTGGACTACGAGCTGTGGAGCGAATTTGGCGGGAAGCGAGAGCTATTGGACACCACCCGGGAGTCCGCCGCCAAGGAGGCGAAGGCCGAGACTCCCGCCAACGCCCTCTTCCGTCCCCGTCCGCATGTGGTGGGGCGGGAGCTCTTTGCCGGCTCGTTGGGAAAGATCGAGAGCGCCCTAGAGGGGGTCCCGATCGGGAAGGAGGTGGAGAAGGAGTTCTCCCCGGCGGAGGCCTTCGGCGAGCGCGACCCGGACCTGGTGGAGAGCTTCTCCATCCAGAAGATCTCCCGGCTCCCGGAGATGCGGCGCGAGGATGCGCATCTGGACCTGGGGACCGTCCTCACCATCGAGGGCCGTTCCGGGCGGGTCAGCCTCATCACCGCGGGCCGGGTAAAGGTCGACTTCAACCGGCCCCAGGCCGGTCGGAAGGTCCAGTTCAAGTTCCAGGTCTTGGAGAAGGTCACGGACCCTCCCCGGGTGGCCACCACGGTGCTGGACATGGAATACGGGAAGGGGGAGGAGTTCCCCGTGCAGGTGGAAGGGGCCGAGGTCACCATTAGGCTCCCCGACCGGGTCCTGTTCGACCTCAACTGGCTCGTGGCGAAGTCCCGGGTGATCGAGGACCTTCGGAGCCTGCTCAAGCTGCAGAAGATCACCTTCGTGGAGGAGCACAAGACCCCGGCGCCGAAACCCGCCGCGGGGGCCGCCGCCCCCGCCGGGCCGAGCGCCCCTACGGACTCCCCGAAGACCGAGGCCCCCTCGCCCAGCCCGCCTTAGGGGGACCCCATCCTTTCTTCACTCGCCGGGCCCCGGACGCGATAGTCTATCTACCTCCAGCGGCCTTTCCCATTCTCAGGGGTCTCATTGAGAGCTTCCCTGATCGGCCTGGGGGTCGCGCTCCTCGTAGTCGGATTGGTGTTGAGCCTGTTCAGTCTCGTCCCGATCGTCAACCAGAGGACCGAGAGCACCGAATCCCGATCCAACGCCAACTGCACGGTCAGTGCGTGCTTCCAGTCGGCCTCCCTTCTGGTGCCCCAGATCATCACGGTGAGCTGGGATGCGGGGGTTCCGCTGGGAAGCGGCTTCGGCTCGGTGGAGATCGCATTCGAGGACTGTGGAAGCACCGAGCCTCCCGCGAATTCCACTGCCTTCGGTGTGCCCTGCGGCTATCTCTGGGGCGGCATCCTCAATGCCAGCGCCTCAGGGTCGCAGAGCTTCCTGGTCCCGGGCGGGCAATGGCTCATCGTGGGGGTGTTCGGGTCCACCGGTATCAACGGCTACAACGTCACCTTCTCGGTGTCCGGGAGCTATCCGCTCGTAGGTACGGTCCTCTGGGTGTTAGGAACGATCCTCATCCTGGTCGGGCTCGCCGTCCCCGCCCGCAGACGGTGGGTCCCCTATCCCCCGTCGGTCCCCTGGGCGGCCCCGGTTTCCCCCGCGGCCCCTCCTCCACCTACCGGTCCGGTCGGTCCGGGGGGATACGGACCGCCCCCAGCTCCTTGATCCGTGAGCTCCCTCTCGCCGTGTCCGCGTTCGAAACTCCGGGTCTGGCGAGGCCCATCGCGGAACGTATTTATCCGTATGGACACGTTCCAGGCCCGTCGGTCGAACGATCGGGAAGCGGATGGGATTGAAGCCTCATAGGGGAGTTCGGACACGCGGAGCCCTCGTTCTTCTCGCGTTGGGTCTCCTAGTCCTTTCCGGGACAGGACCGGTCCTTGCCTCGTCCACCGGCCCGTCGGCATCCCACCGAGCGGGCCCCCTGTCCCCGGTGTTAGAGGCGAACGTCTCTGGCCCGTGGGAAGCGGTCCCTTGGGCCCACCCGGGCGCTGCCGCTGCGCCCGTACCGCTCTCCCAGGCGCCCGCCCCCGGTACCGTTTTGCAGGTCTTGGTCACCCTCCAATACGCTCACCCGCAGGAGTTGCAGTGGTTCCTCACCCAACTGTCCGACCCCGGTTCACCGGATTACCACCACTATCTGACCGCGACGGAATTTGACCGGGAGTTCTCCCCCTCCAATTCCACTTATGCCGGGCTGGTACGATTCGTGGAGGGAGAGGGGGGAATCGGGGTCCAGACCTTCTCGGACCGGGCCACCCTCGTGTTCAACGCCTCCATCTCGAACCTCTCCACGATGTTCCACACAAACTTCTTGGATTACCGTCGGGGCTCGACGACCTTCGTCGCTCCGTCCCGCTCCCCCGCTCTGCCTGCGTCCTTAGCCGGCGCTGTAGTGGGGGTGACGGGGCTCGACACGGACCCTCTCCTGATGGGTCACGTGGATTCCCACTTCGCTCCGGTCTCGGTTTCGGAGGGAGCGGGGGCCTCCCATCCTTCCCTTTCGAGTTCCGGATATATTCTGCCCCCCACCATTAAAGGGGTCCAGTACGAGTATGCCCCGGACTTTCAGGTCGCCTACGATGAGCAGAGCCTATTCCAGCAGTCCGGCTACCCTCGTGGAGCCGTGGTGGCCACCATCCTCTGGGCCGGGGAGAACAGTTCTGGCACCGCGGTAGGCCCCTTTGTCCCTGGGGATGTCTACGACTTCTACAACGAGACCCTTCCAGCGGGGGAGCCCCACGCTCATCTGGTGGGCGTGCCGATCAATGGGGCCGCACCTCCGGGAAACAGCGCGAGTTTCGATACTACCGGCGCCTACTTTGAAAACACCCTCGACCTGGAGATGGTGGGCTCGACGGCCCCTGGCGCTACCATATACAACGTGTACGGTCCAAGCTCCTCTTTCACCAACCTGGACGAGGCGTTCGCGACAATCTTGAGCCCGCCGGCGGGTGATTCGGGTCTCAAGAACGTTAGCGCCATCTCCAATTCCTGGGGTGGGACGGGGACCTACACCGATACCAATTGGTACTCCGACCTGGAGCAGGCACAAGCCCGCGGCATCACCGTGTTGGCTTCCTCCGGTGACAGCGGGGACAACCCGGCGAGCTCCAAGTACGTGGGAAGCACCGTGGAGATCCCCTCCAGCCAGGCCTACAACACGTTTGGAGACGTGGCCGTGGGGGGAACCACGGTCACGCTCACGAATGGTCTGACGCTGGACACCCAGGTGGCGTGGAACATCTCCAGTTCCGACACCCGGAACGGGGGACCGGCAGGATCCACGGGAGGCATCAGTTCCATCTTTCCCGAACCGTCCTGGCAAACCAACAGTTCGGCCAACCAGTGGATCTCGGGTGCCGGCCGGGGGGTCCCCGACCTGTCCGCCATCGCCAACAACACCCTGGTGACCATCTCCATCAACGGGGTCTTGTACCGGGCCACGAACGCCTCTTCGAGCGGGAGACCATTTTACTCCGCGTGGGGCACCAGTATCGCATCCCCGCTTACCGCGGGTCTGATCGCCGAGATCGACCATGTTCTTGGCGCAGCCGCGGAAGGGAACCTAGGGTTCCTGGACCCCGGGTTGTACCCCCTGGCCGACCAGGAGTTTGCGGCTCTCAGCTCCGGTGCGAACACCGGCTACAACCTTACCGGCCCTTACAACTCCTCTCTCCCGACGTTGCCCCTCTCCCCCGTCACGGAGGGGAGGAACTTCCTCTACACCACCCACTATGGCTACAGCCTGGTTACCGGCTGGGGCTCCCTGGACGCCTACAACTACACCATGTACTTCCTCACTGCCCAATCCTCCGGGGTTCTTGGAAGGTTGTCCGGCGTCCAGGACGTGCTCAGCCTCGCGGGCCTGAACGTCACCTCCACCTTCTCGACCGGTGGCGTCAACACCCAGTTCAATGCCTCCATCCAGCAGAACTTCTTCCTCGCCAACAGCCTCGGTGCCCCGGTCTACTGGGTCCAGAACGTGATCTACATCACCAACGTGACCGGCGGATGGGACATGAGCTACAGCGGGTGGGTCATCTTTCCCTTCTATGGGCTCTATCCATCGGATACCGTCTACGAGTACAACTATCCGCCCGCCATCCTCGTCCATCTTCCTCACACCTTTGTGGTGAGCTCGAACCTCACCCTGTCCCCCACCCCGGCCGTGGACTTTTCCGTCAACAGCCACACGGTCTCCTTACCGGTCCCGGGGGCGGCCTACATCATCGGAGACCTCTGGTACAACTACAGTTGGGAAGGCACGAACTACTCGAACGGGCCCTACCCCGGGAACCCTGACCCGGGCGGACTTTCCCCCCAATTCGGGCTGGTCGGCGGTCCGTCCCTCGGGGTTGGTAATTTCGTCCCCCCGACCCAGGGCTCCCTGGTCCCCCGGATGCGGGCGTTTGGGCAGACGAGCTTCATCCCGGCCGCTTCGAGGGTCTTCCAGGAGAATGTCGATGAGACGGGGGAGGCCGCGTCCAACCTCACCTGGCAGCCCGCTGCCGGGAATTCCTGGAGCGTGGGCTACCAGAATGGCGCCACCGATCAGGGGGTCTTAAGTTACGCCTCTCCCGCCCGCTTCCCGGTCAATTTCCAAGAGACCGGGCTGCCTACCGGCGACCGCTGGTTCGTGAACGTCTCTGGGGTGGGGTCGTTCAACAGCACGACCTCCACCCTCTCCTTCTCCCTCTCCAATGGCAGTTACTCCTACACCGTGTCCAGCGGGGGCAACTACTACGCCCCGACTCCGGGGGCCGGTTCCCTCGATGAGAGCGGCTCAGTCTTGACGGTGTCCGTGACCTTCCAGCCCTACTCCAGCCCGGTCACGTTCCATGAAGGGGGACTCCCCGCGGGCCAACGGTGGGAAGTGACCTTGGGCACCCAGACGCTCTCGGGCACGAGCTCTACCCTCTCCTTCACGGTCCTGAACGGAAGTTACTCGTTCCAGGTCGGGCCCTCCAAGGGCTGGCTCCCCTCCCCCTCTTCCGGTACGGTCTCGGTCACGGGCAGCGCGATCGGGGTGACCCTCACGTTCTCCGCGCCGCAGTTCGCGGTCACGTTCTTGCTCACCTCCGGAAGCCCTACGTCCTGGAACGTTTCCCTGTCCAACGGGCTTCAGCTGAACACCACCGCCCCTTCGCTCACCGCCGGCCTTCCCAACGGGACGTACCGCTACGCGGTCAGCACCCCCGACACCCTCTGGAAACCTCAGCCCGCGTTCGGTTCCGTGACCGTGGCCGGGTTGCCCCAGACCGTCAACGTGACCTTTGTGGCCGCCACCTATGCCGCTCAGGTGCTCGCCTCGGGACTCCCCGCTTCGGTGGTGTGGTGGGCGAACCTCTCCGGGCAGGCACCGGCCCGGGTCCAAGGGAACAGCACTTCCTTCTCCTTGACGAACGGGAGCTATCTCCTCCGGCTCTCCAGCACGAACCCCCTTTACCGCCCTACCCCGAGCGCCGTGGGGTTCACCGTCCAAGGTTCTGCCCTCACGGTGAACGTAGCCTTCGAACGGGTGACCTACCTGGTCTCCATCCTGGGCTCCAGCGCTCCCGGCCCGTCCTCCTGGAACCTCACCATCGCGGGGGTGGGAAGCTGGTCAACGCCCACTTCCGGTGTCTTCCTTGACCTCTCCAACGGGTCCTACGCTTTCACGGTCACCTCCGGGGACCCCACCTGGCGCCCCGTGAATGCCAGCGGGACCCTCCTTGTGGACGGCGCGGCCGTAAACCGGACGGTGGCTTTCACCCGGGTCGTCTACCCGGTCTCCTTTGAGGCCGTCGCCGGGGTGGGCCCCGGGTCCTGGGGCGTCAGCGTGAATGGAGGGCCGTCGCAGTCCGAGACGAACGGGAAGGTCCAGATGTCCCTCCCTAACGGGACGTACGCCTACCAGGTCCTCTCCGGCAATGCCACTTGGAGGGGGACCCCCACGAACGCCGACCTCACCGTCCAGGGAGGTTCCCTCAGCGTCCCCGTCCGTTTCGCCCTGGTGAAGTTTGACGTGATCTTCCAGGCCGTGGACCTGCCGGGAGGGAGGGCCTGGCAGGTCGACCTCACGGGCGTGGGCAACCTCTCCGGGACCAGCGGTTCGCTCAATGTCTCCTTGGAGAACGGAAGCTATGACTTCCAGGTCCTCGCGCCCGCGGGGATGACCGCCACCCCGGCCTTTGGCTATGTCTCCGTCCAGGGGCAGTCCGTGAACGAGAGCATCGCGCTGGCCTCGGAGGTCTCTCCGAGCCACTCCAGCCCCCCGTTCTCTCTGTCAGGGGACCTCTTGTATCTGGGGTTGGCCATCCTCGCGGTGGGGATCGTCGCGATCCTCATCGCGGTGCTGGCTTCCCGACGCCGACGGCAATCCCCTCCCCCGGGACCGGGTTGACCCCGGGGACCGCGCCCGGGGCGAGCCCGATCGGTCCTGGCCTTCGGGGGGGGCCCTCCGGCTCCTCGAGCGGGGGGATCCCGTAGACGAACACCCTCAGCGAGGCATCCTCCTCCACCGTCTTCCACCCGGCGATCCGGTGGTAGTAGCTGACCACCCGGGTGCCGGGCCGGAGCTCCCTCTTGAGCTTCTCCTTGAGCCGGCGCATCGCCCCCGGCCAAAGGAAGGCGAGCACCACCGTGGCGTTGGTAAGGTCTACCGTGAACAGGTCCTTCCGCAGGATCCGGATCCGCTCCCGGGCGGGGCTCCGCCGGCGCCGGTAGAGGAGATAGAGGTAACGGATCGGCTCGACCTCCACCCCGGTCCCCCGCGCCCCGAGGACCTCCACGGCCTGGAAGAGCAGGCCGCCGGTCCCGGCCCCCAGGTCGAAGACCTCGTCCCCGGGGCCGACCCGGCCAAGCTGGAGCATCCGGCGGACGACCCGGGGAGGGGCGGGCTGGTAGCCGGCACCATAGAGGAAGGACGCGAAGATGAAGTAGGTGGTGAACCCCACCCCGGCGAAGATCACCAGGGAGTACCAGGGCACGGTGATCATGGGCCAGGCCCCCACCGGACCGGTGGGTTTAGAGACATTGTATGAGCCGCCGGTAGGCCTTCTCCGAGGCCGTGTAGGGGTCCAGGGTCCGGTCGACCACCTCCGAGACCAGGCTCCCCCAGGCCGGCGTGGGCCTCAGCGCTTGGTCCAAGGACCCTTGCACCCGGGCCAGGAGGAGCGACCGGAGCTCCTGGTCGGCCCGCTCCGTGAGCCGGGCCCTAAGCTGGGTGCCCGAACGCAACGCTTGCTCGTGCTCCTCCACTGCCGCCCAGAGCTCGGGGATGCCCGAGGGGAGGAGCGTCGAGGTCTGCACCACCCGGGGCCTCCAACCGTCGACGGGCGTCGAGAGCTGGGCCAGTTCCGACAGGTCCCGCGCCGCCCGGTCCGCCCCCGGGAGGTCGCACTTGTTCACCACGAAGACGTCCGCGATCTCGAAGAGCCCCGCCTTGAGCGTCTGCACCTCGTCGCCCAGATGGGGGACGAGCACCACGATCCGGGTGCTGGCGATGGAGTGGATCTCCACGTCCACCTGTCCGCTTCCCACCGTCTCCACCAGGATGGTGTCCATGCCGAAGGCCTCCAGGAGGCGGATCACCTCCCGGGTGCTCTGGGACAGCCCCCCGGGGTGCCCCCGGCTCGCCATGGACCGGAAGAAGACTGAGGGGTCCGAGGGGTCTCGGTCGATGCGGACCCGGTCCCCCAGGACCGCGCCCCCGGAGAACGGGCTGGAGGGGTCCACCGCGATCACCCCGACCCGTTTTCCGAGCCCTTTCAGATGCTGGAGGAGCCGGTTCACCAGGGAGCTCTTGCCGACCCCCAGGGGACCGCTGAGCCCCACCACGAGCGACCTGCCGGTCCGGGGATGCAGTTCCTTCAGGACGTCCCGGGCCTCAGGCCGTCCCGATTCCACGTCGGAGATGAGGCGGCCCAGGGCCCGCCGGTCCCCGGAGACGATCCGCCTTGCCACGGGGCTCAAGGGGGACGAAGCGCGGGGGACCGGACGGGCCTGGCGGCGGGCACCCCGGACCCCCTTTTTCATGACGCCCGTTTTCCTGCCAACTGACGGGCCGTGTCCACAATGGTCTGCAGGCTTGTACCCGGCCCGAAGATGGCCCGGATCCCCATCTGCTTGAGCTTCCGGGCGTCCTCGT
Organism: Thermoplasmata archaeon; assembly: GCA_021827405.1. GTDB lineage: Archaea > Thermoplasmatota > Thermoplasmata > Lutacidiplasmatales > UBA184 > JAKATE01. Next base: position 15,908 of record JAKAVY010000003.1, on the reverse strand, counting down.
CGGGAATGATCCCCCCGGCAAAGACCTTGATCTCGGAGGCCTTCCGGGTCTTCAAGAGCTGAAGCACCCGGGGAAAGAGCACCATGTGGGCACCGGAGAGGATGGAGAGCCCGATGAGGTCCACGTCCTCCTCCACCGCGGCCTCCACGATGTCCTCGGGGGTCTGTCGCAGGCCGGCGTAGATGACCTCCATCCCCGCGTCGCGGAGAGCCCGGGCCACGACCTTGGCCCCCCGGTCATGACCGTCCAGGCCTGGCTTGGCCATGAGGACCCGGATGGGTCGCTTTCCCTTGGCGGAGGGGGTAGGGGAATTCGGCACGACGGTGACCGAGTCACTCGGGTTGTAAAGGGTTTTGCCCGGGGGGAGAGGCCCCCTGGCGGTCCCTGAGGCTTCTTAAGGGGTACCGGGGTCCGTCTCGGCAGAAGATCGGACTCCCCTTCGGCGAAGGCGGATCGGGACCCCGAGACAGCATGAGCGATTCCGAGAGCCCCGCCCAGCCCGCAAGCCCCGTCCGCCGACCCCCCACCTTTGAGGACCTACCCCTGAGCGCGAGCCTCCGCAAGGGGATCCGGGAGATGGGTTACCTCGTCCCCACCCCCATCCAGCACCGTACCATCCCGGACGCGGTCCAGGGGAGGGACCTCATCGGGACCGCGCAGACGGGGACCGGGAAGACCGCCGCTTTCCTCCTGCCCATCCTGGAGCGCCTGATGGACAAGCCCCGGGGACGCATCCACGCCCTGATCCTGACCCCCACCCGGGAGCTCGCCGTCCAGGCGGAGGGGTTCCTCCGCCAACTGGGCCGGCACACCACCCTGCGAGGCGCCGCGGTCTACGGGGGCGTAGGGATGCCGGAGCAGGAGCGGGCGCTCCGAGGAGGGGCGGAGGTGATCATCGCGACCCCCGGCCGGCTGTTGGACCACATGGGACGGGGGTACGTGGACTTCCGCTCGTTGAGCATCCTGGTGTTGGACGAAGGGGACCGGATGCTGGACATGGGGTTCATCCCCGATGTCCGCCGCATCCTGAGCCGGCTCCCCCAGGAGCGCCAGACCATGCTCTTTTCCGCCACCATGCCTCCGGAGGTCGTTCAGCTGGCCCGGGACTTCCTGCGGGACCCGAAGATGGTGCAGGTGGACCCGGCCACGGTGGCCGCCGTCGGCGTCACCCACCTGGCCCTGCCGGTCTCCGCTCATCAGAAGACCGACCTCCTCTGCGATCTCCTCCAGGACGCCACCATGACCTCCGTCCTGGTCTTCACCCGGACCAAGCACCGGGCGGACCGCCTGGCCCGCCAGTTGAGCCAACGACGGATCTCCGCCTCCGCCATCCACGGTGACCGCAGCCAAAGCCAGAGGCTCCGGGCATTGGAGGGGTTCCGTCGGGGGGCCCACCGGGTCCTCGTGGCCACCGACCTGGCGGCCCGGGGAGTGGATGTGGAGGGGATCACCCACGTGGTCAATTACGACGTGCCCCACGAGACCGAGACCTACGTCCACAGGGTGGGCCGGACGGCCCGCGCCCAGCGACGCGGGGACGCCTTCACGCTGGTGAGCCCCGAGGAGGAAGACGACTTCGCCCGGGTGGAGCAACTCATTGGCATGACCATCCCCCGTGCCCGGATCCCGGGATTCCCTTACGAGACCCCCCGGGCCCCACCTCCCCCTTCTGCGGGTCGGGGAGGGGGACGCCCTAGGGGGTCGGACCGGGGGAATTCCCACGGGGGCCGGCCGCCCACCCGGGGTTCCTTCGGCGGAGGAGGCGGGGGCCGCCGGCAGGCGAGGAGAACCTACGCCTACGCCGCCCCCCGGACGCACCGCCGTCCACCCGAGTAGGGGGACCCGCGGCTCAGATCGCGGTCAGGAACCAGACCAGGACATCCCCGACCAGGACCCCGAGGACGGCTCCCAGGGTCAGGGAGACCAGGAAGGGGAGCTGAGGGGTCACCCAGACCCGCTCCACCCCCATCGCCTGGAGCTTCTCCACCTGGCGGGCGCGGAGGGCACGGTCCTCCTCGGTGGTGTCCTCCCGGTGGCCCTCCTCCAAGGCCGGTTCCTTCAGCCAGACGAATCGCCTGGCCAGTTCGGCGATAGGGATGCGTTCCATGTGCAGGATCTTCGGGAACTCCCGTTCCCCCCGGCGCAGGTTCCGAAGGAGCATGATCAGGGGGACGAGCAAGGTGAGGAGAGCCCCGTCGATGAGCATGGTGAAGGGGAACGGGAGAAGGGCGAGGACCGACCCTTGCACGCGGGCGGGGTACTCCAGCAGCAGAGGGTTGGTCAGGACCGGGAGCACGACGCTCGCAGCCATGAGCGCCTTGGCGTCGGCTCCCCCGTACAAGGCCCCTGCCTCGAAGAGGACCCGGGCGAGAATGACCATCCCGACCACCTCATCGTAGAGGAGCAGCTCGTGGGGTAGGAGGGTGAACCACGCGTAGACGGCCAGGAGGAGGACGGCGACGTACACGGCGATCTCCACGGCCCATACGAGCTCCCCCCGGTCCCCCAGCAGGTCCTCCCAGGGAAGGAGGTGTTCCAGCACAAACAGAACGGCGACCGCGTTCAACAGGTAGACCGGCCAGGGCGATCCCAGGCTCCCCAGCTCCAAGAGGGCGCCTCCGACCAGGGCCGTGAGGACCCAGAGACCATCGGAGACCTCCCGGACCTTCAGGTCCTGGTAGGAGGCGAAGGCCATACCCGCCAACAGAACGGCGGCTTCCAGGGTGAGGAGGTCGGTAGTGGAGAGCACGGGTTGGTTCTACGCTCCCTCGAGGGCATTCAAAAGGCGGGAAGGCTTTTTAATGGGTAGGGCGCTGGTCGGGGACCCATCCTCGGGTAGCCATGGTCGAGTTCAAGTTGGTGGTCTCCGACGGGCCGAAGTCCTACGCCAAGGCCTTGGCGGACCCCCAGGCCGCCGGATTCCTGGGAAAGCGCCTGGGGGACACGGTAGGAGGCGAGCTCTTGGGCCTGAACGGGTATACGCTCACCATCACCGGTGGCACCGACAAGAGCGGGTTCCCGCTCCGGGCCGATCTCCCGGGCGCCCGGCAGGTCCGCATCCTGGTCTCCGAGGGGTTGGGCTACCACCCCGAACACGGGGGGACCCGGGACCGGCGCTCGTTCCGGGGGAACACGGTCAGTGAGCAGACCGTCCAGATCAACCTCCGGGTCACGGCCCGGGGGACCACTCCGCTGGCGGAGCTGCTGGCGCCGCCGGCGAAATGAAGGTCCCTGAGCAACCGGTGGTCAACATCGGCCTGGTGGGCCATGTGGACCATGGCAAGACCACGCTGACCCACGCGCTGACGGGGGACTGGACCGACCGTCACTCCGAGGAGGTGAAGCGGGGGATCTCCATCAAGCTCGGGTACGCGGATGCGGCCTTCTACCGCTGCCCGAACCATACCGGTCCGGAGGCGTACGGGAACAGCCCCACCTGCGGGAAGTGTGGGGGGCCGGCGCAGTTCCTGAGGGCCGTGAGCTTTGTCGACGCTCCCGGCCACGAGACCCTGATGGCCACCATGCTTTCCGGCGCGGCCATGATGAACGGGGCCTTGCTCCTGATCGCCGCCAACGAGAAGTGCCCGCAACCCCAGAGCCGGGAACACCTCACCGCTCTCGAGATCATCGGGGTGAAGAACGTGGTGGTGGTCCAGAACAAGATCGACCTGGTGGACCGGGAGGGGGCCCGCCAGAACTACGAGGACATCCGGGCCTTCCTGAAGGGTTCCTCGGTGGCCGATGCCCCGGTGATCCCCATCTCCGCGAACCACAATGCGAACATCGATGTCCTCATCGAGGCCATCGAACGCTACATCCCGACGCCCCCTCGGGAGGAGGGGAAGCCGGCGCTCATGTACGTGGCCCGGTCCTTCGACATCAACCGCCCGGGGACCCGGCCAGCGAAGCTCGCCGGGGGGGTCCTGGGCGGGTCCTTGGTGCAGGGCCAGTTGAAAGTGGGAGGGGAGCTGGAGATCCGCCCGGGACTGCCCGGCGCCGAGGGGGCCGCGGCGGACCGGATCCAGACCCGGATCACCTCCCTCATGGCCGGGGGACTCACCCTGAAGGCGCTCCACCCCGGCGGGCTGGCGGCGGTGGGCACCACCCTGGACCCTTCGCTCGCCAAGTCGGACGGGCTCAGCGGCCGCGTCGCGGGGAATCCGGGAACGTTGCCTCCCGTGGCCCAGAGGCTCCGGCTCAAGGTGCAGCTCCTCGAGCGCGTGGTGGGGAGCCAGAAGGAGCTCAAGGTGGAGAAGATCCACACCAGCGAGGTGCTGACGCTCACCGTGGGGACCACCATCGTCCAGGGAAAGGTCACCAGCGCCCGGGGGAACGATGTGGAGATCCACCTGACCCGTCCCATCACCCTCTTCTCGGGGCACCGCGTGGCGGTCTCCCGCCGCCTGACGGCCTGGCGGCTCATCGGCTACGGGATCATCCAGTAAGGGAGACCGACATGCGCGACGAACTGATGGAGATCCTCTGCTGTCCGCTGTGCAAAGGTGACCTCACCTTGAAGGTCACGAAGCGGGAGAAGGGGGAGATCGAGGCGGGGACGCTGACCTGCACGAAATGTGCGACGACCTACCCCATCGAAGAAGGGATCCCGAACCTCCTGCCGCCGGGTGAGCGGGACTGAGCCGGGCTCACTGGACGAAGAACCAGAAGGCGAAGACCCCCACGAAGAGGGCCATCGCGAAGAGCAGGGAAGGGAGCTTCCACGCCACGCTCCCCCGGGTGCGGGAGTGGACGGAGAACCCCACCGTCACGACGGGGATGGAGAAGGTGAGCCAATAGCCCGTGAGGACCACCTGGGCCAGGGCCCACGCGTCCCGGTTCCCGGAGGGGTACTCGAAGAAGAGGACGAGCACCAACACCAGGGCGAAGACCAGGAAGGCGATGTCGATGGCCGTGGCCTCCAGGAACCCGGCCAGGGCCCGCCGGGAACGGGTGTAGGAGCGGAGCAGGAAGAGCAGGGCGATGAGTAGGGCCAGGCCGGCGACCGTGAGAAGGAACGACGGGGTGTCCAGATTGATGACGAACCCCGGGGCGGAGGGGACGGCGCCGGGCCAGACCACTGTGTGTTCCCTCGGTCATGGGTGGATCCCAGGGGACTAAAACCTTCCGTTGGAAGGAAAGTTCGGGTTCAGGAAGCGGCAGAACCCCGCGCGTTCGAGAGAAGAGCCTTAAGGGAGAGCGGGTCTCGGAGAACGCATGGCATTCCTGCTCACCGGTGCGGCCTGGGGGGCGCTCCTGGTGGCCTTTCTCATCACGGTCCTGGAACTGACCGAGGTGGTCGCGGTGGTCTATGCCATTGGAGCGGGATCCCGTTCCATGCGACCGGCCGCGGTGGGAGCCTCGGGAGGGGTCGTGGTGGTGGGCCTGGTGGCGTTGGGAACGGGCCTCGCGATCACCCGGTTCCCGTTGCAATACACGCTGATCGCCGCCGCGCTGCTCCTCTGGGGTTTCGGCTTCTTCCTCCTGCGCTCCACGCTCCGGACCTACCTCCGGGAGGCCCGGAAGAAGCGGGGCATCCAGAGCGCCAAGCATGGGGGCCTGGAGGATCCCGGCCTCAGCGACCACGCGCTTCTCGCCGGCTCCTTCTCGGTGGGAGCCATCGAGACGGTGGAGGCGGTCGTCGTGCTGGTGGCCTTGACGGCGGGGGGGTTCGGGTTGGAGGCCGTGGTCGGGTTCCTCTTGGGGGCGTGCCTGCTATTGGGAGTGGGGGTGGTCCTTCACGAGCAGATCCGGAAGATCAAGGTCCCGCCGTTGAAGTGGGTGGCCACGAGCCTGCTCTTCACTTTCGCGGTCTTCTGGTCGGGAGAGTCGACGGGGCTCTGGTCCCGGATCAGCTTCCCGAGCGTGGGGGGAGTGGCCATCCCCGCGGACATCCTGCTCCTCCCGCTCTTTCTGCTGGCCCTCCTCTTGGTGTGGGTGGCCATCGGGCTCCGTCTGAGGACGGACCGGCGGGGGGAGGAGGCCCGGGCGCCCCCCGCGACCCCTTGAGGAGGAAGGCGAGCGCGTTGGACTCGGAGGGAGAGGAGACCACCGGCGAAGGGACCGCCGACCCCGAACCGGAAGAGGGCGCTTCCCCAAGGAGGGGGCGCGAGAGGAGGGAGAAGTGGTATCGGAGTGGTTGGTTCGAGCCGGTGCTGGCCCTCCTCATCATCCTGGTGCTCTTGCTCGGGGCCTATGGTTACACTCAGAACTGGCCCCCCCTCGTCGTAGTGGAGTCCGGGAGCATGCAGCACGGGACGCAGGACATCCCGGGGCTCATCAACGCCGGCGACATTGTCCTGCCCCAACGGGTGCCGGTCCCTTCGGGCGTCACCACCTATGTCCAGGGAGAGCAGACCGGGTATACCTCCTACGGGGAGTACGGGAACGTCATTCTCTACTATCCGAACGGGAACACCGCCGCGACGCCGGTGGTGCACCGGGCGCTCCTGTGGCTCAACTACCTTCCATCCGAAGGGACCTTCGCGGCCCCGAGCCTCGCGGGCCTGACCTGTGGACCGGGAGGGCAGTATGTGCTGGAGGAGGGTCCCCTGGGGTCGAGCTGTGTGAGCCCGAACAACCCCAACGCGGCCATCACGGGGAGCATCGAGTTGTTGGGGGTGGGTTGGGAGTCCGTGAACGTGACCATCGACCTGGGGAACCTGGCCCAAGAGTCGCCCTGGTCCGGTTACATCACCCTAGGGGACAACAACGGCGCCACCTACGACCAGTCGGGGGGGTGCATCATCTCCTGCATCGTGCAAGCCCCCTGGGTCTGGGGGGTGGCCCGGGGGATGATCCCCTGGTTCGGAGCGCTCAAGCTGTTGGTGGAGGGCTACGGTTACCGGGTGCCCTCCTTGTCCTGGGTGTACATGGGAGTGGTGATCCTGGCGTTGGGGGTGACCTTGACGGTGGGACCCTGGCTCTACCGGCGCCGGAGGGGCGGTCGGGGAACCGCGGATGGCGAAGGAACGGGAGACCCCCGTGCCACCGCAGACCCGGAAACACCCCGATCAACTCGCAAAGACCGGGGCGGGCCGTGACAGGGTCGTAAGCCTGCCTCCCAAGCAAGTCACCGTCAACTGTGCGGCATACTCACCTTGCGACAGGTAAGTATGAACCACGTCGGGGCCGGAGGTGGAGTTCACGCCATCCCCAAATGTCCAAAAGTACGAGTATGGGGCCTCTCCGCCCGTTACGTTGGCGTGGAAACTCACAGTCAAGGGCACGTTGCCTGTCTCTGGCCCGTACTCCAACTGGATCCTGATCGTCGAGAGGGAGGGCGGCGAAGGCGACGAGTAGGCCAGGTACGCTATCGTGGCGACCAAGGCCACGGCGCTGATCGAGAGAACGATCGTCAATATCTCCCCCGCCGTGCGCCACAGGCTCCGGACGCGGGGCCGGGCTCCCTTCGCTTCGGAGGTCACTTCATCCCCTTCCTTCGAAGCTCGTTACTCCTGGGGAGATCACAGTCCTTCTCCAGGCCTTTGGTGCAGCATGTGGCCAGACTGGCGTTGACATATATAGCGTTGGCAAGCACATGGTGTTCTGTGGCATCATATACCACTCCAAGGATATTGAATTCACCCAATTGTTGGTAAACTTGGACCATCCCTGGCCTGGATGACGCAGTTGATGTGCCGTCTCCGAAGGACCAAACGTAAGTGTACGGTTGCACCCCTCCCGTGGCGTTCATCCAAAATTCGGCCACGACGGCCGGAGGAGCGGATGGGCCAGGGGGCTTGCAAAAGAGAGTGGCATTGTCCTGTGCGCTGAAAGGGGCCCTCACCGGGGGCACATCTCCTCAAGAAGGACGAGCAGCCCAAGGTTGAGACCGGCAAGGATGCCGACCTCGAGGATTGCAATTCTTCCTCGTTGGTCCTGAGGAGGGCCCGGTGCATCGTGATTCCCACCGAACTCCGCCATCGCCACACCGCTCAGGCCTCTCCCCCCGTATCCGCCGCGCAACTGAGAGGCTAAGAAGAAGTATTCACTTTTGGTCCTCCGACAATTGGGTCGGTCTCATGGTAGGGGTCCGTCCCCCGGGCCAGAACAGCACTGCTCTCCGGAAGCGTGACTTGTTCCTAGCCGGTCGGCCCTCCTCTGGAGGGTAGCGATCTTCGAGTTCAGTCCCTCCGGCCGCGCGTTCGTGATGCGGTACGCGAAGAAGTTCATCTCTCCCGTCCGGTGGTCCTTGACCGTCGCGGCGGCCCCCTTCATCGGTTCCAAGTGTGAGTGGGTCGCCCAGAAGTACCACCGTCGTCCGTAGCTCCTCGCCCATCCTGGGATCTGGTGGCCCCAGAGGTCCTCCAGAGCCTTCTTCAGGGCGTGGGCCCGGCCGGACTTGAGATGGAGCACCTGCAGGGTCGTGAAGCGGCTACCGGGCTCCCTTCAAGAGACGTCCACCTGCTTGACCCCGTGGTCGGGGCACTCCCATGGGGGCATCCGAGTGGTGCCCCAAGTCTGGAGTTGCCCCGTGTCCAGATGGTGTCACTCTCGCTCCTCCTTGTGGTCGGAGAGACCAGGCTACTTGCTGCACCGAGGGAGGGGAAGGCCACTTCGTCAGCGTGCTCCAACCGGACGCCGATCCGCTGGTCCTTGATGCTCAAGTCCGCACGAGCGACCGGCCGACGGGGTTCTACACCGAAGGAGCTTCCGGAGAAGTTCGGCATCTTGCACACAGTCCACCCGCGAGCCGGACCCTCTGCCTTGTCAAGTGATTACCCACCCGACCACCGGAAGGGCCGGAAGAGCCTTATCCGATACCACCTGGCCCCGATTTGCCTCCGACTCCGGCCCCAGTTCACCGCGTCGCTTGGCCAGAAGGGAGGCCTCTGACCGCGGCATCAGCCGTTGTGCGACACTGTGGAAGGCTCAAATATGCGTAATACACTTGTGTATAACGTGACGGAAATCGAGATCGCCGGGCAGGTTCATCGCGTGGGCAACAGCCTTGCGATTGTGATCCCGGCGAAGGATGTGCGACGAGCTCATCTCAAGGAGGGCGATCCAGTCCATGCAGTGCTCAGGTCGGTGGTACCTCCACCCTTAGGCCTGTTGAAGGGAAAGACAAAGACTGGATTCCGCCGGAGAAGGGAGGGCCTCTGGCGTGACCGGGTCTAGGGTCCTCTTGGACACATGGGCCTGGTGGGAAATCCTTCGTGGGACTGCCAGAGGGACCCATCTGCAGAGGACCTACCTTCAGCCCGAGGGGACTCGTGTCTTTACATCGGCGATCACGTTGGGTGAAGTCGCGGCCAAGATGACATCCGAGGGACAGAAGGGAGACATCCCGCTCGTTATGGCAAGCATCAGAAGGGAAAGTGAGATCGTGGACGTGACTCCTGAGATTGCTGTTTCCGCCGGACTCTTGCGCCAGGACTTGAGGAAGGCTGATTCCCGGGCAAGTCTGGCCGATGCCATCGTTCTGAGCACAGCTCGAAACCTCGATGCGATCTTGATAAGCGCGGACCTGGCATTTTGCGATCAACCTGATGTGAGGGGCCAATAGCCCATTCCTCGACCCTCAATGATTTGATGGCAACAGTTTGCTTTCCCCCCCAAACGTCTCTTTGGGATAGGGCCGGAAATCGTTCCACTCTCCGGGCCAGGATACGGCACTCTCGATAGTGGCCGGGCCGACCTAGGGCCCCCAGCAAGGTCGGTGGCCCGACAAGTAGGTGTGTGCCATGCCTTTCTCGTCTGAGATCCCGCCGGTTGTCCAAGGTCAGCTCAGCTCGCCCCTGGGATTGGCGCAAGCTGGCTTGCCTCCAGTTTGCTCTAGCAGACTCGAGCCTTTGGTTTATTCACTCCCATCGCCAAGAGAAGTGCACTGAACATTGAGGCCAGCAACGGGGTCCCCGATGGCCGGAGTCAAGTCAGCTCACGGTTCGATCCGGTGAGGCTCCATCGGATGGTGAGGTTGGATAACTCCTGCATGCGGGTTAGGCGCAGAATTAGCCTCGGGAGTGTGACATTCCTTGAGCACGTTCTTCCGCTTGTCCTCGGCGCTCCAGCTCTTATGCGTGGTTGTGGCCCTTCCGGTACCGGGGGTTGGACCGGCAAGGTTTGAGGGGCCACTCTGCTCCGCCTTGCCTCTCTGTCGGTTCCCTTCCCTGACCACCAACCCCGCGGGCGGACAATTCTTGCGGTGTGCGCCTTATCGTCTATAGCGGTTGCGATTGGCCCACGACGGTGGGCTCGGCACGCGAGACTACTTTGAGGAAGTCCCCCGAGCCCGCAACGTGAAGAGCAGGACCTGCCACCAACCCCAGCGTCATGGAGGACAATATGGTAAGGGTAGAGTTGCCGCTCCAACCCGTCGAGTTCCAGACACTGAGAACCGCCCCTTGAGGCGCGTAAAGAAACGCGATCCACCCGACACCCGGAGAGCAACTCTGGGTTCCGGCGGTGCAACTGCCGGAACCGACTGTAAGGTAATCCCCTCCCGAAGTGACCAAAGCGAACCCGAAATACGACGTCGTTAAGGGTTGAGATGGGTTCAAAGAGAAGTTCGCCCACGTTCCGCCACCGGGTGTCTGAACGGAACTTCCTTCCAGGGTAATCTCCAGGGAAATTGGGCGAGGATCCGTCGAGCCGGAGCCAAGGCCCGCTACCAGAATGTAAAGAACTGAGGCAAGGATTACGGTGATGGCCACGAGAAGAATTGTCGCAACCATGGGGCTGACGCCACGTTGGCAATGCTTCATTCGCAAACTCCGTGTTAGGCCGGAAATAAAGGTGAGAAATGGTTAAGGGTGCAAAGAGGAGCAGCCCTTCCTACTACCCTCCGCACCCATTCGCCCGTCGTTGCCCCCTTACATCGTTGCCGAGCCGGAAACCGACGAGCTGCCGGTCCCGTACGCGGACAGCGTGGAGCTGGTTCCCGCCAGGAGTCCCCCGCTGATGACCACGACCGTGTCGGCGCTGCTGATGGTCACGGTGGGACTCGTCCATGACGAAGTGGCGGGAGTGAACACCGCGACAACGTTGCCGGTCGTGCTTTCCAACGCTGCATACCAAGTGTACGACAGACCCGTATAGATACAAGCGCTCAACGGTCCGCCAACCGCACAAACACTGGTAATGGCGCTAGAAGCGCCCGGTATAGGTGTTCCTGTTGCGTTGGTGATCTTAAGGCCAAACAACGTGGTTGTGAGCCCACTCGTGGTTGAAACAGAGAACGAATCATAGAAGGTTGTTATAGGTGGGGTTGCGGTGTTAGTGGTTTGGGAGGGGGTCCCGGAACCAAACCCAATCTGATAGGGCTTGCTCCCGGTGCTGCCCAGCCCCGAGATCAGGATGTACAGCACGGCGGCGAGAACCACCGTGATGGCCACCAGCAGGATCGTGGCGATGATCGGCGATACGGCGCGGCGCTTACCCCGGCGCCATCGTGGGGTCGGCATCATTGTTTTGCTCACCTGTTTCCTTCGAGGAGTTGTTCCTCGCAAGAACCCATACTGCCCACCCCCCCTATATGAATCTTGGCTCGTGGTGTTCGACATTCAACGATGTTAATATCGACAATATAGGCAGCGCTAATGGCGGACTTTTCCCGTCAGAAGCCTGATCCGGCTAGTGTACAATAATACGTATTACGGCCTGAGCGGTAGGTGCCTCTGCCCGTGGTCTACCTGGCCGGCGGCTCTTGAACCTTCCGCTGGAGACGGGGGGGTGGGGGGCCGCACCTTGGACAAAGAGCTTTTCTTCCCCTGGGTCCGAGGGGAGCCCGGGAACCCACTGTGCACGTCATCGGAGGTAGCGCCTCCACCTCGCTCGCCGAACGGATCTCCCGAGAGCTCGAAGACTCCCCGTTCAGCATCCCCTACCGCAAGCGCTTCCCCGACGGGGAGCTCTACGTCCGCATCGGCGGGAAGCTCGAGGCCGAGGAGGCCGTCCTCGTCCAGTCCACCCGCTCCGACGAGGACCTCATCGAGCTTCTCCTCCTGGAAGACGCCATCCGGGAGGCCGGGGCCCGCCGGCTCTTCGTGGTCGTCCCCTACTTCGGTTACGCCCGCCAGGACCGCTCCTTCTTCCCCGGGGAGCCCATCTCCGCCCGGGCCCTCGCACGCCACATCGGTCTGGAAGCGGACAGCGTCATTACCGTGGACCTCCACTCGCCCTTCAACCGGGATGCCTTCGAGAAGCCCCTCTACGAGGCCAGCGGCGTCCCCGCCATTGCCCGGTTGCTACGGGAACGCCCTGTAGACCTCCTGGTGTCCCCGGACAAGGGAGGCGTCGACCGGGTCAAGAACATGTCCAAGATCCTGGGAAAGCCCTGGATGGCCCTCGACAAGCGCCGCCTGGACAGCGAACACGTGGAACTGGCCGCCCCTGCGAACGCCCCCGAGGTCAAAGGCAAGCACGTGGTCCTCGTGGACGACCTTATCTCTACAGGAGGTACCATCGTAGAGAGCGCAAAGCTCCTCCGGGCCATGCACGCAGAGAGCGTCGTGGCCAGTTGCACCCACGGTTTGTTCCTCAAGGACGCCTTTGAACGCATCAAATCGGTGGTGGACGACGTGCTTTGCACCGATACGCTGGAGAATCCGGCCCGACGCGCGTCCGTGGCCCCTGACATCGCGGCCATCCTGCGGACCGAACTCGCTCGGCGCTGACTTCCCAAAGACGGTAAATGCGTCCCGCGGGTTTCAGCCTTCGGAGAACCCCCCTTACGTGAGGGTAACCGATGGGCGAACCTCCCACCCCTCCCATAAGGCGACCACTTCCCCCGGACTCGGACTTTCCCCGCCCAGAGCCCATACTGGACGCGGAACGGGCCCTCCGACGGGAGCTGGAGGCCCGATTCCACCACATCCGTGACTTGGAGACCAGGTCGCCAACCCCTCTCCCCCAGCTCAAAGCTCCCTCCGCCCACCCACCTCACAAGGCTCGTGAGGCCCAAGGAGCCTACAAACGGGAACTAGGGGGGGCCTACCAGGACCTGCTGGCAACCACCAACGAACTGGGGGAACTGCTCCAACGGGTGCGTCAGAACAGGCGCCCCCCCACATGAGCTCCCCCCCTGCCCAACGTTTTTGTAAGGGTCACACCCCCCCTACCCCCCCATGACCGTGGAAGGCCTCAAGATCGTCCCCGCCAGGGAGTTTCGGGGGGACTTGCTCGAACCGCTGGCCAACCTCCGGGCTACCCTAAGAGAACGGGGGGAGGGTCTCCCCCCTGACTGGCCCTCGGTCACGGAGCAAGCCCTCCGCCTGGGCAAGCTCCTGGGTTGGGTGGCCAGCGACCCGGCGGAGTCCGCAAGGGGCATGGCGCTCCTGGCCCTGCGGGGAAAGCGGGGCTTCGGCCAGGTCCATCTCTGGCAGGGATTGGATCCGCGGAGGGACGGGATCGACCTCTTGCAAGCGCTCCTTACTAGCCTCCCCCCGGAGGTGGGGCGACTGGATCTCTCCGTTTCCTCGGACCCGGATCCCTTGGAGCAGAGCTTGACCGATGCCCTCGCCACTTCCCCACTTCCGTTCGAGGTCATCACCCGACACTCCATGGGCTGCGCTTTGGACCCGGCGCACCCCCCCTCCCCTCCCCTCCTACCGGAAGGGTTCCGGTTTGTGCCCGCGCTGGCATTCAAACCTCAACTCCTCGCCACCCTCGACTTCCAGGCGTTCCTGGGCGGTCCGGACGCGGGCATGGTGGCCGAGACCCCGCAGGACAACCTCCGCTTGATCGAAGGCCTCCTTCAGGGTGACCTCGGCCCGCCTATCCGGGAAGCCTCCCCGGCCCTGTTCATGGAACGGGCCGGTCCTGAGGCCCAGCTTGTGGGCTTCGCGTTGGCCCTGGAAGACAACCCTCACCGGGCTCTTATCGCGGACGTGGCCGTCTCGCCCGACTTCCGGCGAATGGGACTCGGGAAGGCACTCCTGGTGCGGGCGCTCCGGGGCCTCATCGCCCTGGGATTCACAGAAGCCCTCCTCTGGGTCACCGACGCCAACGTGGCCGCCCAGGCCCTGTACAAGAGCACAGGGTTCATCCCCTTGCGCTCGGGCCACATCCTCCGCTGGACCCGGAAAGATGCTGCGGAGAGGCCCCCGTCCCCTTCCCCTTCCTCTTAAAGCCACGCCGTCCTGCTGGGCCTCGTGCCCCGCGGCCCCAGAGACCTCTACATTGTAGGTAGCGGGATCGCCGGCCTCTACGTGGCCCTCCGGGCTCAGGAAGAGGGGCTGCACCCCGTTGTCCTCACCAAGTCCAGCCTCATGGAGTCCAACACCCGGTACGCGCAAGGAGGCATCGCGGCCGCGGTGGGGGAGGGGGATTCCCCGAAGATCCACTACCAGGACACGATCAAGGCGGGATCGGGATTGGTCTATCCGCCAGCCGCCCGTGCCCTCACGGAGGAGGCTCCCCAGCGCATCGCCGACCTCATCCGGTACGGGGTACCCTTCGACACCGCGGAGGGGCGCATCAGCCTGGGCCGGGAAGCCGCGCACTCCCACGCGCGGATCCTTCATGCCGGCGGGGACGCGACGGGCCTCCACATCGAGGAGACGCTCCAACGCCGTGTCCGGGCTGAGGGCTTGGAGGTCCGGGAGCAGACGCTCCTCAAGGAGCTCCTCCCCGATCGTCGTGGCCTCGCGCGGATGATCGTCCGGACCCGACGGGGCGAGGAAGAGCTCGAGGCCCCGATGGCCGTCCTCGCCACGGGTGGGGCCGGGCACCTGTACTTCCAGTCGTCGAACCCCCCCATCGCCACGGGGGAGGGCGTGGCGGTGGCCGCCCGGGCGGGCGCCCTCGTCCAGGACATGGAGTTCATCCAGTTCCACCCGACCGCCTTCTGCAGGAAGGGGGCCCCTCACTTCCTCATCACCGAGGCCGTCCGGGGCGAGGGGGCACACCTCCTCAATTCCCAGGGGGAGCGCTTCATGCCTCGTTACCACCCACAGGCGGAACTCGCCCCACGGGACGTGGTCTCCCGCGCCATTGCCTTCGAGCTTCGCCGGACGGCGGATCCGTGCGTCTTCTTGGACGCCCGACATATTCCCCGGCAGCGGCTCATTCTGCGTTTCCCCACCGTGGGGCACTTTCTCCACACCCAGGGGCTGGACCTCTCCCAAGAACTCATTCCGGTCTCTCCCGTGGCACACTACATGGTGGGCGGCGTGGCCAGCAACCTTTGGGGGCAGACCGGGGTCCGGGGCCTGTTCACTTGTGGGGAGGTGGCTTCTACCGGGCTGCACGGGGCGAACCGGCTGGCCAGCAACTCGCTCATGGAAGGGCTGGTCTTCGGGGAGCGGATCGTGAGGGCCGTGAAGGGCCAGCGCCGATGGGAGAACCCTCCTTCCCCCGGTCGAACTCTGACGATCCGGCCGAACCCCCCTAAGGGGCACCCGGGTGCTTCCGGGGCCCCCTTGAGCCGGAACGGGATCTCAGAACTCCTCTGGACAAAGGTCGGCATCCTGCGGGACCGTTCCGGCCTGGCGGATGCCGTCCGACGGTTCGAAGCGGCCTGGTCCTCCAGCAGGGACGGCCCGGGCCCGCACGGCCCCACTCCCCCCATCAGCGACCTCCTCCTGACCGCGCTCTTCATCGCCCGAGGCGCGCTCGCCCGGGAGGAGAGTCGCGGGGGCCACTTCCGTCAGGATTTCCCTCGGCCCCGGGCCCTCTGGCGTATGCACCTGGGAATCCGCCTCCGGCCCCGCTAGGCCTCTCTTTTTCGGGGCCCAAGCGGAGCCCTTCAGAGGTGCCAGGTGGGCAACCCGTAGCCCTTCGGGAACTTCGGCGGCGGCGTGGGACCCCCGAAGGGGTCGGGCCGGGGCATCGGGGTTCCTCCGGTCTTCTTGCTGACGTACGCGTCGATGGTCTCGGCTGCCTTGATCCCCGCCCCCATGGCGTAGACGATGGACTTCCCACCGGTAGCAAAGACGCCGTCCACGTCCGTCATCCAGTCCTCGCGC
>JAKAVY010000041.1 GCA_021827405.1 Thermoplasmata archaeon | reverse complement strand
GCTTGCGGGACCCTCCCGGGCGTTCGGGGAACGCCGATGGCGTCCCGAGGGGCCAAGCCTCAGGGACGAGAATAGGTCCCCATGAGCTCCGCGACCTCGAGGGTCAACGGGGAGAGCGCCTTCTCCAGGGCCTCCGCGGTGAGGCCCGGTGGGGCCCGAAGCGGTGCCTTGAGCGCATGGAGCCGGAAGAAGTAGCGATGCCGGCCCCCGGGAGGGCACGGGCCTCCGTATCCCACCCGGCCCCAGCTCGTCTTCCCTTGCCGGCTCCCGTCCGGCAGGGTGGGGTCCCGGGGGAGCCCCTCGGGAAGCCCCAGAGCCCGTCCGGGGATGTCGTAGAGGGTCCAGTGCACGAACGTGCCGGACGGCGCATCCGGGTCCGTCACCACCAGGGCGAATGCGGCGGTCCCGGCGGGAGCCCCGAGGATCCGGAGCGGTGGGGAGCGGTCCTCCCCGTCGCAAGTGTACTTCTTCGGGATGGGCTCCCCCGCCTTCCAGGCCGGGGAGCTAAGCTGCATCGTCAAGGTCGGGTCCTGGGCCCGGTCCCTCGGAGCCTTCTCCCGGCTTTAAAGATTGGTCCGGCCTCCCCGGACCGGGTTCGGGGGGCCCAGGAGGGGCCCTCCGTTCGAAGAAGGAGACCCGCGGCCCGTATGCCGGTTCGGAAGAAGGTCGACCGCGTCCCCCCCTCCTGGGCGGCTCTCCGAAAGCGGGTGGAAGGCTGCCGCGCCTGTCCGCGTCTGGTCCGGTGGCGGGAGGCGCTCGCTGCCGCGGGAAGGGCCCGGGGCGATCCTCCCCATTGGGGGCGCCCGGTGATGGGCTACGGGGACCCGGACGCCGAACTGGTCCTCATCGGACTGGCCCCGGCGGCGCAGGGAGCGAACCGCACGGGCCGGGTCTTCACCGGGGACCGCTCGGCCCGGTTCCTGGTCTCGGCCCTGTACGCGGAAGGATTCGCGAACCAGCCGTTCTCCGAGTTCCGGGAGGACGGCCTCCGGTACCGCGGGACCTACCTCAGCCTGGCCGTCCGCTGCGTCCCGCCGGAGAACAAGCCCACTTTCCAGGAGGTCCACCGGTGTCGGCCTTTCCTCATCGAGGAGCTGGCCTTGCTCCCCCGGACCCGGGTGCTCCTGCCGTTGGGCCGGATCGCCTATGACCAGGTCCGTTGGGCGGCGAGGACGCAGTATGGACACGCCGGGCGTTTCCCTCCCTTCGCCCACGGCCTCCGATACCCGCTCGGCCCGGGGGCGCCCGTGGTCCATGCGTCCTACCACCCGAGCCCCCGGAACGTCCAGACCGGCCTGCTCACCGAGGCCGCCTTCCGGGAGGTCCTCCAGGCCCTGAAGAGAGACCTCCTCGGCTCGTACCCCACGCGGGGGGCCGCGCCCCATCCCCCCCGGTAAGACCCCCCTCCCGGAGGGGGGTCGAGGGCCAAGCTTTAGTCGTCCAGGGGGCAGGCGCCCGCCGTGTTCGAGCTCCGGGACCGGGACGGCTTCGGTAGGCTCGGTCGTCTGACCACCCCCCACGGCCTCGTGGAGACCCCCGCCCTCCTCCCGGTAGTGCATCCCGACCCGGGCCGGCAAGGGATCCCCCCGGGGGAGCTCTTCGACCGGTTCGGGGTCCGGATGGCGATCACCTCCAGCTACCTGCTCTACCGGGACCCGGGCCTACGGGCGCGGGCCGAGGAGCTCGGGCTCCACCGGTTCCTCGGGTTCCCGGGCGCGCTCATGACCGACTCCGGGGCCTTCCAGCAGCACAGCGAGGGGACGGTCGCGGTCACGCCGGAGGAGATCCTCCGCTTCCAGTCCCGGGTGGGGAGCGATGTGGCCACGGTGCTGGACATCTTCGGGGAACCCCAGGACCCCTGGGACCGGGCACGCTTTGCGGTGGAGGAGACCCTCCGACGGGCCCGGGAGGCCCGGGAGCTCCGCTCCGGCTCCCTTTTGGCGGTCCCCGTCCAAGGCGGCCTTCACCCGGACCTCCGAGCCCGGTCCGCCCGGGAGTCCGCTCCCTGGTCCGACATCCAGGCGGTGGGAGGCATCGTCCCGCTCTTGGAGCGCTATCGCTTCCGGGAACTCGTCCAGGTCCTGGCCGCGGTCCGCCCCCATCTCGCGCCCGAAAAGCCGGTCCATCTGTTCGGGGTCGGCCATCCCATGCTCTTCGCCCTGGGGGCGCTCTGGGGGGGCGACCTGTTCGACTCCGCCTCGTACCACAAGTTCGCTTTGAGGGACACCTTGCTCTTCCCGGAGGGCTCTCTCCCCCTCTCCGAGGTCCAGGAGGAGGTCTGTGGCTGCGCCCTCTGCCGGGAGGTCCCGCTGAACGAGCTCTCCCGGCGGCCGGTGGAGGAGCGACAGCTCCACCTGGCCCGGCACAACCTCGACCAGTGCCTCCGGGAGATCGCCCGGGTCCGGCAGGCGATCCGGGACGGGACCCTGTGGGAACTGGCCGAACGGCGCGCAGGGGGCCACCCGGCGCTCTACGAGGCGCTGGAGGCCACCCACGCCGCCGGGCCGCTCTTCCTCCCGGTGGAACCCTATTCCCGGCGGACCTTCCGGTTCGTTTCTCCGCTCTCCCTTTCCCGTCCGGCGCTGCTTCGCTGGACGCGGGGGCTGGAGCGCTACGGCCGGGAGCGGAGCCCCCGGCACCGGATCCGTGCCCGCCCGCTCTCCCCGGAGGCCCTCCAGTCGGCCCCCCCGCTGGGCCCGGAGGGTCCGGAGGACCCCACCCTTTGGGTGGTCCCGACCGCTCTAGGGGAGGTCCCTCTGGAGCTCACGGAGGTCTACCCGATCGGTCCTTCGCTCCTGCCGGCCGCCCCCCGGGGGGAGCCTGGCTCCCCACCGGCGGCGCCGCCCGGACCGGACGAGGCCAGCCTCCGAGCGGAGGCCTGGACGCGGCGGCACGTGGCCGGCCTCGTCGAGTGGGTCTGGGGACGCGAGTTGCGCGAGCGGCTGGCCAAGGAGCGTCTTCGGCCCGTGCACTCCCGGGCGACGGGCCGGCTCAGACGCGTCCTTAAGGACGGGGTCTCCGTGCTGGAAGTGGGGCTGGACGGACTGCCTCATCTGACCTTCCAGGGGGGGACGTTCCTCCGGGCCCGCCTGCCCTACCCCACCGGGCGGGTGGTGGCCTCGGAGGAGGCGAGCGCCTTCGTGGCAGAGGGTCGCAGCCTCTTCAGCCGGCATGTGCGCGAGGCAGACCCCCAGCTGGTGCCGGGCTCCCCGGTCCTCGTGGTCGATGCCTCGGACCGTCTCCTGGCGGTGGGTCGGGCCCTGCTGGCCTCCACGGAGATGGCCCGCTGGCAGCGGGGACCGGCGGTCCGGGTCAGCGCCCACGCCCCGCCTCCGGGGTCGGAGGGCCCGGATACGAGTAAATAGCCAGCGGCCCGTCCCCTTCCTCCTCATGCGGACCTACCTCCGGTTGGTCATGGACTCCGAGGGGGCGCCTTTCTCGGAGGTGGCCACGCTGCTCGCCGACCTGGGGTTCCGCCCGGTGCAGGGGGAGTACGATTTCCTCTACGAGTGGGACCGGGAGGCCACGGTCCGGGACTCGCTCTTCTTCGCCGACCGGGTCCACACCGCCCTCAAGGGCAAGCGGGTCTGCTTCCAGGTAGAGACGGTCCCTGGTTGACCCTCAAAGGCGGGGTCCAAGCGTATTTTACGGGGGACCGGTCCACCCTAAGGGGGACCGTATCTGAAGAGGGGAGGATCGCCGCCCGCGGAGGGGGAGGAGCCCCCAGAGCTCACGGGCTCGGCCCGGACGGCCGCTCCGCTGACGAACCGGTTCGCCTTCGCCACCGCCACGGTCTTCCTGGTGGCCGTGGCCGGACAGTTCCTGGGCTGGGTGGCCACGAAGGTCTTCTTCCTTCGGGTCGCCTACGGGGGCGCCTGCGCTGCGAACGTGGCCTCCTGCCCGGGGCTGAACTTCCTCGGCACCGCCACCCTCTACCTGCTCATCAGCACCGGCATCGCCTCGTTGGCCGACCTGCGTCTGAGCTCGGCGTACACCTACTTCGCGGCCCGGGGCGGGGACCTCAAGGTCCTCTCCGGGACCTACCTGGCCTTCCGGATCGCCTCCATGTCCACCGTGGCGGTGGCCTTCGCCCTCCTTGCCCCGCAGTTCGGTTTCCCGCTGGAGGCCCACGGGCTGCCGCTCTACCTCTTCCTCGCGGTCCCGCTCCTGGAGACCCCCTCCTTCGTCTATTCCTGGGGGCATGTGGCCCGGGGGGACACGGCGCGGGGACAGGTGCC
Source organism: Thermoplasmata archaeon (assembly GCA_021827405.1). Taxonomy (GTDB): domain Archaea; phylum Thermoplasmatota; class Thermoplasmata; order Lutacidiplasmatales; family UBA184; genus JAKATE01. The sequence continues at coordinate 12,864 of JAKAVY010000041.1, read as the reverse complement.
TTTCCTCGTGGAGGCCGTGGTGCGGACCAGCCTCCTCGTGGTGGTGGCCCTCCAGTACACCCAGAGCACGGTGAACATCACCATGGTCACCTACATGGCGGCGGCCTACGTGGCGGGCGCCAGCGCGTCTACCCTTTACTGCCTGGGGTACCTCTCCACCATCCGCCTCCGCCATTTCGGTCACGCGCTGAAGACCATGTTCACGTTCTCGGCCCCCCTGATGGGGGCCATGTTCCTCACCTACACGGTGGGGACCATCACCCCCTTCTTCGTGGCCTACTACCTGAACAATGCCCAGTTGCAGATCTTCGCCGTGGCGAACGCGTTCTTCATCCTGCTCATGTTCCTGCCGAACGCCATCACGGTCCCGCTCTTCCCGGACATGGCCTCCCTCCACATCCGAGGCGAGGATGCGGAGCTCAGGCGCCGGACCCGCAAAGGGCTCCGGTTCACGGTCATGCTCCTCGCCCCCGTGGTCGTCGCGGTGGTGGTCTTCCGGGTGAACCTTCTGAACATCCTCTACAGCAACGTGGTGGCCACGGGGGGGTTCGTCAGTGGCGCCACGGCCCTCATCTTCCTGGCCGTGGCCACGCTCCCTCAATCCCTTTTCCGGATCATGGGGACGGTGCTGGATGCCGTGGGGCAACAGCGCCGGGAGCTCTACCTCTCGGCGGTCCAGCTCACGGTCCTGGTGGGCTTGCTCTTCCTCTTCGTCCCCCCCCGGGGGGGGTTCCCCCTGAGCTGGGGGGTGACCGGGGCCGGGGTGGCGATCCTGGGAGCCTCCCTGGCCGGCCTCAGCATGAACGCCCTCTGGATGCACCGCTATGTGGACGTGCACCTGGACCCGAAGCCCTACGCGGTGATCCTGGGGGGAGCTGCCCTCACGTTCCTGCTCTTCTCCCGGACCTTCTCCCAGCTCGCGAACCTGGGGCTCCGGGCCCTTCCCCAGGCGGGCGCCGACCACGTCTACTCCCGGACCCTCCCGGAGCTCTTTCTCGTCTACCCTCCGGTCCAGGAGGTCCTGGTCCTGCTCCTCGTCCTGGCGGCGGGGGTCGTGGTCTATGCGGCGGTGCTGATCGCCACCGGGGAGCTCTCCCGCCGGGACGCCTTGACCCTGGCCGCGAGCGTCGGGCTTCCCCGATCGCTGGCCGAGGACATCTCGCACCTTTGCTGGCGGGAGGGCGAACTGGACCGGGAGCCCCCCGCCTCCCCGGCCGAGCCCCCGGGGCCCCCTCCGTCCTCGGGATGAGGGGGAAGGGTTACAGAGCCCCGTCCGCTCCCGGCCGGCCCTATGAAGCTCCTGGGGATCGAGTCCACGGCCCACACGGCCTCCGTCGGCGTGGTCGACGAGGAGGCCCGGGTGCTGAGCTGCGCCACGGACATGTACCGTCCTGCCCAGGGCGGCATCCATCCCCGGGAGGCAGCGAACCATCACGCCGAGGTCTTCCCGGGGCTCTTGGAAAAGGCCCTCTCCGCGGCCCGGATCGACGTCTCCGACCTCTCCGGGGTGGCCTTCTCCCAGGGACCGGGGCTCGGTCCCTGCCTCCGGGCAGGGGCCACTGTGGCGCGGACCTTGGTCCAGGCGTGGGAAGTACCTCTCCTCCCGGTCAATCACTGCGTCGCGCACTTGGAGATCGCCCGGGTCATGAGCCGGTTCGAGGACCCCGTCCTCCTCTACGCTTCCGGGGGCAACACCCAGGTGATCGCCTACGCCCACGGACGGTACCGGGTCCTGGGAGAGACCCTCGACCTCGGCGTGGGGAACTTCCTGGACAAGCTCGCGCTGGGCCTGGGCGCGACCTTTCCCGGAGGGCCGGTGTTGGAACGTTGGGCGCAGGAGGGGGAGGCTCGCTACGAGCTCCCCTATTCCGTGCACGGGATGGACGTGAGCTTCTCCGGCCTCTTCACCGCCGCCCGGACCCTCCTGGACCGGGGGGCCCGCCGGGAGGACGTGGCCGCCAGCGTCGAGGTGACCGCCTACTCCATGCTCTGCGAGGTGGCGGAACGGGCCATTGCCCATCTCGGCCGTTCCGAGCTGGTCCTGGGGGGTGGGGTCGCCTGCAATCGCCGGCTCCGGACCATGGTGGAAGGGATGGCGCGCGCCCGGGGGATCCAGGTGTACGCCCCCCCTCCGTCGCTCTGCGTGGACAACGGGGCGATGATCGCCTGGACCGGGACCCTGGTCCAAGGGACGGGCGGGGCCGTGGCGCTCGCGGAGAGCGCGGTGGATCCCCGGCAACGCACGGACCAGGTGACCGCCCCCTGGAGGGTACGGCCGGTCGGGGACGGGGTCGGCCCCGAGCCGGGTTGAGGCCCCGAGGCGGGCGTAAATAGGCCCGCGCGGCTCCATCCCCCGTGGACGAGGCCGAGGTGGTGGTGGTGGGCGCCGGCCCCGCGGGCAGCACCGCCGCCTACCATCTGGCCCGGCGCGGGCACTCGGTGCTCCTGACCGAGGAGCACCGGCGGGTGGGGTTCCCCGTCCAGTGCGCGGGGCTTGTCTCCGCCCGGGTGCTCCGCCTGGCCGGGACGGACCGGATGGTCCGGCACGTCATCCGGGGGGCGAACATCTTCAGTCCCTCGCTCCGGCGGCTGAGCTTCTCCGCTCCCGAGCCCCGGGCCTACGTCCTCTCCCGCAGTGGTCTCGACCAGGCCCTGGCCGAGCGGGCGGCCCGGGCGGGGGCTCAGGTGGAGCCTGGCTGGAAGTTCACCGGGCTCAAGGGACGGACCTCCTCCGGCCGGCCCCGGCTCACGTTCCGGACCGTGGACGGGGAGGACCGGGAGGTGGAAGCACGCCTGGTGGTGGGGGCCGACGGGGTGACCAGCGCCGTGGCCCGGGCCTTCCGCCTGCGTCGGCCCCTGGAGATCCTTCCCGCCTTCGAGGCCGAGGTCCCCTGGGACGGGGCGGAGCCGGACCAGGTGGAGGTCTATCTGGGAAGGGCCTTGGCCCCCGGGCTCTTCGGCTGGTCCGTCCCGGATGGGGGCGGGCTCTCCCGGATCGGGGTGGCGGTCCGGGCGGACACCGGGCGGACCGCCCGGGACTACTACCGGGCGCTGACCGGACAGATGGCCCGGAGGGCCGGGCGCCCCGTCCCACCACCGGTGGAGGTGGTGGTGGCGGGCATCCCCATCGGGGAGGTCCCCCGGACGGAGGGGGACCATGTCCTGCTGGTGGGCGATGCCGCCGGACAGGTCAAGCCGCTCTCCGGCGGGGGGATCTATACCGGGATGCGCGCGGCCGAGATCGCGGCGGAGGTGGCCCACGAGGCGCTCGCGCGGGGCGAGGCTCTCGGCCCGGGCTTACAGGAGTACGGGGTCCGCTGGCGCCAGGAGCTCGGCGAGGAGTTCCGCCGCGCCTGGTTCCTCCGGCGGCTCTTCCTGAGGCTTTCCGACGAGGACTTCGAGCGGCTCTTAGACCTCCTGGACGAGGAAGGCCTCCTCTCCAGCATCATCGCTCTGGGCGACATCGACTTTCCCACGGTGACGGCCCGTCAGCTCCTCCGGCAGTCCCCCGCCCTGGTCCGCTACTTCCCGAAGGCCCTGGGGGCGTGGTTCCGGTCAGGCTCGCCGCTCGCCCCGGTCCTGGACTGAGCCTCCCGGCCCCTGGATCGCTGCCGGAACAGGTAGACCCCCACCCCGGCCCCGATCGCCAGGGCGCTGACGAGGATGGTGAGGAGGATGGGGGTCACCCAGGGAGACTCGACCCCGATGGCGCTCTCGGGGATCACTCCCGACACCCCGAGCAGGCTCAGGTTCAGCTGCGGGGTGTCGTTGGCGCCGAGCGTCGCGCGGGCCCACAGCGCGTCGGGGAAGTACCCCCGCGAGGCCAGGAGGTACTCGGCCTGGCTGGTGTTCACCACCAGCCGGTCCCGGAGGAGGTAGCTTCCCGGGGGGGCCGCGGGGGGCACCGAGACCGCCAGGGCGAGGTGGACCTCGCTCCCCGGGGTCAGGGAAGGCAAGGTGAAGTTCCCGGAAAGCCCCGCCGCATTCCCCTGGACCCCCGGAGGAAGGGAGGGGGTCGCGTCGAAGGTGGGAGCCCACGCATCCCCCGGAGCCAGTCCCTGGGTAGCCCCGTTCACGTTGAAGCGATAGAAGGCGATCTGGAGGCTCGCGTTGCGAATAGGGCTGGGGAGGTCGTTCGCGACGGTGAGACCCACCGTGACCGACGTCCCCGGGGTGGTGGTCTCGGTGGAGAGGGCCAGAAGCCCTGCGGGCTCGGGAGAAGGGAGAGGGGGAGGGGAGGCCGCGGAGACGGGGACGGCCAGGGCTCCCGGCACGGTCACGGCGAGGGTCAAGAGGAGGGCAAGGCAGGGCCAGGGGCGGTGGGCCGGAGCTTGGCGCACGGTCGGGTGGAGCCTCCACCGGTACCTCTAGGTTTGCCTTTCCGGCCAAACCGTCAGGCTCAAAGGGGGCGGGTCGTTCAACGCGCCGATGCGGGGTCGGCCTGCGATCGCTCCGGATGTCCTGGCCCTCATCGGGAACACGCCGCTGGTGCGGCTCGGCCGGGTGGCCCGGGACGAGAGCTTCCAGCTTCTGGGGAAGCTCGAGTTCCTCAACCCGGGGGGCTCGGTGAAGGACCGGATCGGACCGAGCCTGGTGGACCGGGCGGAACGGGAAGGGCTCTTGAGGCCCGGGGGAACGCTCGTGGAGGCGACGAGCGGGAACACGGGGGTAGGGCTCGCCCTGTGCGCGGCGGTGCGCGGTTACCAGCTGGTCGTGGTCCTCCCGGACAAGATGAGCTCGGAGAAGATCCGCCTCCTCCGCGCCCTGGGGGCGCGGGTGGTGGTGACCCCCTCCCGGGTCTCCCCGGAGGACCCCCGGAGCAATTATTCCGTGGCCCGCCGGCTCGCCGAGGAGATCCCGGGGGCCTATTACCCCAACCAGTATGAGAACGAGGCGAACCCTCAGGCCCATTTCGAGACCACGGGCCCGGAGATCCTGGAAGCGTTGGACGGCCGGGTGGACGCGGTGGTGGCCACCATCGGCACCGGGGGGACGGTGAGCGGGATCGGGAGGTTCTTCAAGGCCCGTTCCCCGGGGACCCGCGTGGTGGCCGTGGACCCGGAGGGCTCCATCCTCGCGCCCTTCGCCCGGACCGGGAAGCGGGTGGAGGCGGTCCCGTACAAGATCGAGGGGATCGGGGAGGACCTGATCCCGCGGACGGTGGACTTCTCGGTGATCGACGAGTTCGTCACGGTCAAGGACGGGGAGTCCTTCCGCATGGCCCGCCGGCTGGCGAGGGAGGAGGGGATCTTCGCCGGAGGGTCGAGCGGGGCGGCGGTGCTGGGGGCGATCCGCTGGGCCCGGGGGGCTTCCCTTCCCCCCGACGCCCGGGTGGTGGTGATCCTGCCGGATTCCGGCGACCGCTACCTCAGCACCTTCTATTCCGACGAGTGGATGCGGGAGAACGGTTTCCTGGAGGGGTCGGTGACCGCGCGGGAGGTCCTTCAGACCAAGCCCTTCACCCCTTCGCTCGTGGCCGTCGAACCTTCCCAGACGGTCCGGGACGTGCTGAGGGTCCTAGAGGAGCGTTCGGTGGGTCAGGTCCCGGTCCTCGAACCCGGACAGAACGTGGGAAGCGCCTGGGAGGAGGACCTCCTTAGGCGGGTGCTGGCGGACGGGAGCGTCCTGGACCGGTCGGTCCGTAACTATCTGTCCCCCCCGTTCCCGGAGGTGGGGCTCGAGACCCCGCTTTCCGAACTCCTCAAGAGGCTCCGCGAGGACCGGGCCCTGCTGGTCCGGGAGGGACCCGGCTACGCCGGGCTCATCACCCGGCACGACCTGCTGACGTTCCTGGGGAGGAAGGAGGAGACCCTTGCGGTTTGACACGAACGCGGTGCACGCGGGCCAGGACCCGGACCCGCAGACCGGGGCGGTGAACGTGCCCGTCTATCTCACCAGCACGTTCGTCCAGAGCGCCCCGGGCGTGAACCGGGGGTTCGACTATGCCCGGACGAACCACCCCACCCGGGCCGCGTTGGAGCGGTCGCTCGCCGCCCTGGAGGGCGGAGTGGGCGCCCTGGCGTTCTCCTCGGGGTTGGGGGCGTTGACCAACCTGGCCCTTCACCTCCCCCGGGACGCCCGGATCCTCGCCGGGGAGGACCTCTACGGGGGCTCCTACCGCCTCTTCGAGCATCTGAGGGACCGGGGGGGTCCGAGGACCGAGTACGTCGACCTCTCCCGGCCGGAGACGCTCGCTGAGCGGCTCCGGGAGCGCCCCAGCGCGATGGTCTACCTGGAATCCCCGACCAACCCGCTGCTCGGCCTGGCGGACATCGCAGAGGTGGCCCGCTTGTCCCGGGAGGCGGGAGCGCTCACGGTCGTGGACAACACCTTCGCCACCCCGTGCTTCCAGCAGCCCCTGGCGCTCGGGGCGGACGTGGTGCTGCACTCCACCACCAAGTATCTGGGCGGTCACTCGGACGTCCTGGGAGGGGCGCTGGTCTTCCGCGAGAAGTCGCTGTACGAACGGATGCGCTGGCTGCAGAACGCGGTGGGGGCGGTCCCCGGGCCGCTGGACTGCTACCTGGTGCTCCGGGGGATCCGGACCCTGGGGCTGAGGATGCGGGCCCACGCGGCGAATGCCCAGGCCGTGGCGGAGGCGTTGGAAGGGCATCCCCGGGTGGCCCGGGTGCTCTTCCCGGGGTTGCCCTCCCACCCCCAGTTCGCTCTCGCGCAGCGGCAGATGAGCGGCCCAGGGGGGATGGTGAGCCTGGAGCTCAAGGGAGGGGAGCCCGAGGCCCGGGCCTTCCTCTCCCGCCTCCGGATCTTCCTCCTGGCGGAGAGCTTGGGAGGGGTGGAGTCCTTAGTGGAGTCTCCCGCCCTGATGACGCACCAGTCGATCCCCGCCGCGGAGCGACGTCGCCGGGGGATCGCCGACGGGCTGCTCCGGCTGAGCGTGGGCGTGGAGGACCGCGAGGACCTGGTGGCGGACGTTCGGCAAGCGCTGGAGGGGTGAGGGTGTCCTCGGTCACCGACCGCCCTCCCCTGCCCCGTCCGGTCCGGATCCACGACACGCTGAGGGGGGAGGTGGTGCCCCTGGTCCCCCGGGTCTCGCCCCGGGTGGGGATGTTCGTCTGCGGGCTGACCCCGTACAAGCCCTCCCATCTCGGGCATGGCCGGACGTTCGTCTTCTTCGACGTGGTGGCCCGGTTCCTCCGGCAGCAGGGCTACCGGGTCTTCTATCTCCAGAACGTGACGGACCTGGACGACAAGACCCTGGCCCAGGCCCGGGAGGAGGGGACGAGCTACTTCGAGGTCTCGGAGCGCAACTTTTCCGGCTACGTCCGGGACATGGAGCGCCTGGGCGTCCGGTCGGTGAACCTCTACGCCCGGTGCACGGACTACGTGCCGGAGATCCTCCTCCAGATCCAGGAGCTCATGGCCAAGGGGTTCGCCTACCCAGGCCCCACCGGGGACGTCTACTACGAGGTATCGCGCTTCCCGTCGTTCGGGGCCCTCTCCCGGCAGCGGATGGAGGAGGTCCGGCCCGGGGCTCGGGTGGAGGTGGACCCGCACAAGCGCGCGCCGGAGGACTTCGTGATCTGGAAGGGGGGGAACCCCGACGAGCCGGCCTGGCCCAGCCCGTACGGCCCCGGGCGTCCCGGCTGGCACATCGAGGACACCGCCATCACGGTGACCGTGCTGGGCCCCCGGTACGAGATCCACGGCGGGGGGGTGGAGCTGAAGTTCCCGCATCACGAGGCGGAGATCGCGCTGGCCGAGTCCGCGACTGGACTCGCTCCGCTGGCCCAGATCTGGATGCACGCGGGCCTCCTCAACATGCGGGGGGAGAAGATGTCGAAATCCCTCGGCAACGTGGTCGGGCTCTCGGAGACCCTTCACGAGCAACCCCCGGACCGGGTCCGCTTCTTCTTGTTGAGCGGGCTGTACCGAAGCCCGCTGGACTTTGCCGGGGAGGAGAGCTTCGCCGAGGCCGCCCGGGGCCTCGAGCGGCTGAGGGCGCCCTACGACCGGCTCCGGGCGCTCCGGGCGGATGCGGAAGGGGGGGGAGCCGACCACCGTCGGGAGCTCCCGGCCTCCTTCCGGGAGAGGTCCGAACGGGTCGTGGAGGCGATCCGCGGGGCTCTCGCCGAGGACTTCAACGTCCGACAGGCCGTGGCGGAGATGTACGGGTGGGGGCGGGAGGTGAACACCGTGCTCCAGGGTGGGGAATCCCTCCTCGCATCAGGTCTCGACGTGCTGCTTGAGCCTTTCCGGTTCGCCGACGAGTCCTTGGGGTTCCTGGAGCTCCGCGAGGGCGTCCCCTCCCCGTCCTCCCCGGGCCCGGAGATCGGGGCCCTGGTGGACCTGGCGCTTAAGGCCCGCGAGTCGGCCCGACGCCGGGGGGACTTCCCCGAGGCGGACCGGATCCGGGAGGGGCTCGCGGGCGCCGGCATCGCTCTGGAGGACACGCCCCAGGGGCCCCGTTGGAAACGTCGAGGGGGAACATGAAGGCCTTCGGGTTCCGTGCGCATGGGGGCCTGGAGGCCGCGACGCTCCTGGACCTTCCCGAGCCCTTCCCGGGTCCTGGGGAGGTCAAGATCGCGGTCCGGGCGGCCGGTCTCAACCATCTGGACCTGTTCACCCTGAACGGGCTACCGGGCGTCGAGGTGCCGCTCCCGCACGTCCTGGCGGGGGACGGGAGCGGAGTGGTGGTGGAGGCTGGGGACGGGGTCGATCCCTGGCGGAAGGGGGACCGGGTCCTGGTGGACCCCTCCCTTCCCGATGGGACCTGTGAGTACTGCCTCCGGGGCCTGGAGTGCTTTTGCCGGAACTACCGGATCCTGGGCGAGCACACCCAGGGGGTGGCCTCCGAGCTCGCGGTCCTGCCCGCCGCGAACCTGCGGCCCCTTCCCCCTGCCCTGGACTTCGACTCCGGGGGTTGCGCGGCGCTGGTCTTCATGACCGCGTACCGGGCGTTGTACACAGTGGGGGAGCTCCGGGGGGGGGAGCAGGTGGCGATCATCGGGGCGGGCGGAGGGTTGGCCACGGCGGCCATCCAGCTGGCGCGTCTGCGGGGGGCGCGGGTGGTGGTGGTCACCGGGTCCGCCGAGAAGGGGGAGCGGGCACGGGCGCTGGGGGCGAACGAGGTGATCTTCCGTTCCCGTGGCTCGGAGGCGGACCGGGAGCTCTGGAAGGCCTCCGGGAAGAGGGGGTTCGATGTGGTCTTCGATTCCGCCGGCGAGGCGACGTTCGCCGGGTCGGCCCGCGCGCTGGCCCGGGGGGGGCGTCTGGTCTTTTGCGGGGCCACCTCCGGGCCCTCGGTCACGGTGGACCTGAGGCCGCTGTTCTGGCGGGGGGCCTCTCTCCGGGGGAGCACTATGGCGACCCGGCGGGAGCTCACCGAGGTGCTCTCCCTGTTGCAGGCGGGGGCCGTCCGCCCGGTGGTGGACCGGGTCTTCCCGCTCAACGAAGGTCCGGAGGCGCTGCGTCGGCTGGCCTCGGGAGAGGTGTTCGGGAAGATCGTGCTCCGGCCGGGCTAGGCCGGGGCCGGAAAGGGCCTCCTTTCCGGTAAGGGTCCGAGGTTGAAGGCGGGGTGTTTTTATACTAGGGGGAAGAATCTCATCCATCGCCCGCCGGTAAATCGGGGCGGGTGAGCATACAACCGGAGAAGAGGAACGTGTTTACCCGCAGGCTTTCCGGTGCGTGGTCCTGTCTGATCCTCGGGCTCCTGGTGCTTTCGTTCGTCGTTCCGGGTCTGGCGGTCTCGCTGGCCGCCCCGGGCGCTCCGGGCGCGGCGGCCGGTCCCCTTCCCGGCTTCTCGTCCGGGGGAGGCGGGTCGAACCTTCGGGCTGCCGTTCATCCTTTGATGGGCTCCTCCGACATTGTGGTCAACCACGTCACCCGGTACATGAACGGCACGGGCGGGGAGTTCTCCGTGGCGGGGAACCTGACCGTGGAGAACGGGGGACACCTCTTCGTGAACAACCTGACGTTGTCCTTCTCCAGCTTCACCGTGAACAGTAGCGTTGGACCGGCGGCCCTGCTCCATCGCTTCCACGTCACCGTGAGCAGCGGCGGGTCCCTGGTCCTGTACAACTCCTCCCTCACCACGAACGCGTCCCTCTTGAGGACCTACCCGAAGCTCAACGTCACGGTGGAGGGCGGCTCCGAACTCGCGCTCAACGGGCACAGCGCCATGGCCACCGCGGGCTGGATCTACGTCACCGGTGCCTCCCGGTTCTACCTGAACGACTCCTCGCTCCGGTCCAACCTGGGCACCTACCTGGGCGCACCGGGGAACTTCACCGTGGACAACAGCTATGCGCCCCTGGTCACGGTCACGGGGGGCAGCACGTGGGTCTCGGTGGGAAGCTACCTGAACAACACGTACGCCAACCCGGATGCCACCTTCGAACCCTTCAGTTCCAGCGGGGTGGCCGAGAATTTCGTCTACGCTCCGGCCAGTCCGTTCACCGCCCTGAACAGCGGGCAGAACCTCCCGGCACCGCTGGTCCCCGCCACTCCGCTGGTGTTGGACACCTATCCGACCTTCTCTGCGGCGGGCCTCCTGGTCAGCTACAACAACACGGCCAAGGGGGCCCAGTCCTTGACCGCGAATGTGACCGTCATGGGATCGCGCTCGACCCCCGAATCGGCCGTCGCCGCCTCGGGTCTTGGAACGCTGGCGATCCCGCTGAGCGCCGCCTACGATGCCCAGACCGTCAGTACGTGGAACCTCACCAGCCTGCTGGGAGCGTTCCAGTCCGACGGGGTCAACTTCACCCTGACCTGGACCTCCGGCGCGCTGAACGTGACGCAGGTGGGTCTCAGTCTCACCCCGGCCTTCGGCTTCAACGCCACCGTGACGGGCGGGTCTTCCTTCTACGCGGTGGACACCAGCATGGACCTCACGTGGACCCCGACGCCCGGGAGCGGAACCGGGGTCTCTCCCTACACCTCCAACAAGCTCATCCTCAGCGACGGTTCCAACGCCTACCTGGTGAACAGTTCTGCGCTCCTTCCCTACGACAATGTGATCACCGATGTGAGCGCGTTCGTGCCGGACTCGACCAGCACCCTCTACGCCTTCCAATGGCTCACGGTGCCGGTCCACAACGCCGCGATGAGCCCGGTCCCTGGTGTGAAGGCCCAGGCCTTCTCCACCCTACCGGGCACGAACCCGAACAACGTCACCGCCAATGACTATTCCTCGGCCGCGTGGCTCGCGAAAAACCTCCCCCCGCTCTATGGGGCCTTGTCGTCGGTGCAGCCCGGCTCGGCGTACGGGACCTCCGGGGCCAACGGCCGGGTCTCCCTTTCCGTGCTGACGAACGTGGTGGCCTCCAGCGACCTCCCCGGCGGGACGGGGATGGGATCGTACAACCTGAGCCTGTCCCAGTCCGCCGCGACGCGGACCGGGGGCACGGAGAACATCACCCAGGTGGGAGGGAGCGGCACGGGCTGTGCCTGGCCCATGGGGCCGACCTGCCCCCGTCCCCAGGTCCTGAAGAACGTCACCATGCCGGTCCTGGCGGCGGACCTTAGGCTTGTCTCGGTGGTCCTCGACCCGAGCACCGCCACCGCGCCGTCCACCTATTACGAGGGACAGTACGTCTATCTGAACATCACCGTCCGGGACATGACCGATCTGGCCATCCCGGATCCCCCGGGGCAGGTGCCCCTGCTCGTCTCCGACGCCTTCCCGGGCGGGGCCGGGCTCAACCCGGTCAACCTGACCTCGACCAGCTACGTGACCAACGCCCAGATCGCCAGCGGCAACGCAACGGTGCAGGTGGGTTGGCCGGTCCCATACCTGACGGCCGGCTCCCACGAGATCTGGGTCCAGCTGGACCCCAACGGGACGGTGGCCGCCCCGAACAGCCTGAACAAGACGCTGGTGGTGCGCTACCAGGCGCTGGGGGTCCCCTTCGAGCCCTTGCCCACGGTCCTCCCCGGCATGCTCGACGGCTGCACGGGGGCCGTGATGACGCCCAGCACCACCAACACCTGCAACCAAGTGGTGCTCACCGGGACGGTGGTGAACGAAGGGGATGGGGTGGCCACCGGAGCCACCGTGACCTTCCAGTTGAACGGGCAGTCCGTGGGGAGCCCCGTGGTCCTGCCGACCTTGAACGCCCTGGGAGGGAGCGCGGAGGCCAAACTGACCACGAACGTGAGCTGCACCTGCAACAGCGTGGTCCGGGCCGAGGTCCAGTGGACCTATCCCTTCCCGGTGACGAATCCCCCCGCCCCCCAGAGCTTCTCGGCCTCCTCGCTGCCCATCCCCACGGTGGACTACACCAGCATCTCCTTCACCAATGTGACCCAGCTGGCGCTCGGCCCCGGGGGCCTGACCCCCACCGTCTCCTCTCCGGTCCCCATCGGGGCCTTGCTCGCCTACAACGTGACGTTGACCAACTCCGGGGGGCCGGGCTCGGCCGCGAACTTGACGCTCTCCTTGGGCAACTACACCACCCAACCGGTCGTTCTCTCCGCGGAGGGATTGGGGAGTGGGGGCGTCATCCCGGGGCACAGCACCCTCCAGGCGACGATCGCCTGGCACGTCTCGCAGGGCGTCATCCAGAGCCACACCGGGCAGCGGACGTTCTATCTGACCAGCGGTTGGACCAACGGGGGTCGGGTCTCCAGCGTGACCTTGCCGGTCACGGCCACCATCGATCCGGCGGTCCTCAGCTTCACCGGCATGAAGTTCTCCCCCCTCTCCACCACTTCCGGAGGGACCGGGTCCTACACGTTCTCCGGAGGGACGCTCCACTTCAACGGGACGGGTCTTGCCGTGGTGAACGTCTTCCTTTCGAACCCGTTCAACCCGGCCGAGAACTACTCGGTGGGGAGCGGTCTCCTCGCCAACGGCTCCGCCCTGGCCGGTACAGTCACCTTCGGGCTCTCGAGCTTCAGATC
>JAKAVY010000040.1 GCA_021827405.1 Thermoplasmata archaeon | reverse complement strand
CGGACCAGCACGCGCACCCAGGAGCCCAGGGTCGAGAAGAGGCTCGCCACTTCCAAGGCGATGTACCCTCCGCCGATCACCACCAGGTCGGACGGCAGTTCGAACCGGGGGGCCTCGAAGCGGAAGAGGTCGTCGCTGGTCAGGCAGAGCTCGGCGCCCGGGAAGTCCGGACGGCGGACCCGCGTGCCGGTGCCCAGGACCATTCCGGGGGCCGTGACCTCGGTGACCCCCTCGGGACCCTGGATCCGGGCCCGTCCCTTCCCGAGCAGTTCCACGGTACCGTTCACGAAGGTGACGCCCGGGTGCTCGCGAAGCTCCTCCCGGTGCTGGCGGAAGCGGACCCGCTGGACCTCGTCCCGCTGGCGTTGAAGGTCCGACAGGTCGACCGGCCCCGGCCAGGCGAGCAGACGTCGTGCCCGGTCCGCGATCTGGCCAAGCTCCCGAAGGGTCTTCGAGGGGATGCAACCGGAGAACAGGCAGTTCCCCCCGAGCTCCCCCTTGGGGTCCGCCAGGACCACCCGGCGTCCCGACTCGGCCAGACGGAAGGCCGCCGGGTAACCGGCCCCCCCCGCGCCGACCACCAGGACGTCGGCGTCCATGCGTGCCGGCAAGGGGGCGGGATATTTCTGCCCGCGGGAGAGGAGGGGGAACTTCCCGGGAGCCTCGCGCCGCCGCCGACTCCCGCCGGCCGGGCGGCGAGGCTTATGCCCCCCCGGGTTTCCGCCGGCCCATGCAGCGGCTCATCCTTCACGGCGGTGCCGGCTCGATCCCCCCTTCCCGCCACCCCGAGGTCGAGCGGGGACTCCGGGCAGCTTTGGAGGCCGGGTGGTCCCGGATCGATCACGCCACCGACGCCGTGGAGGCCGCCATCCAGAGCATGGAGGCCTCTGGCCTCTTCGACGCGGGGCTGGGGTCGGTGCTCAACCTACAAGGAAGGGTGGAGATGGACGCCGCCCTCATGACCCACGACCTCCAGGTGGGGGCGGTGGCCGGTCTCACCCGTACCGCCCACCCCATCTCGGTGGCCCGGCAGGTGATGGAGCAGACCCCGCACGTCCTTCTCGCCGGCCCCGGAGCGGACCGGTTCGCCCGGGCGCTGGGCTTCCCCCCCGTCCGGATACGCCCTCCGCGCCGGGTGGCCGTCTACCAGGACCTCCGCCGGAAGTTGGAGGCGTCCGTCCGTTCCCGGGGGAAGGGCAATTCCCGTGATCCCATGGACCCCGCCCGTCCCGAGTGGTGGCCCCGGCTTCAGGCCCTGGTCGCCGCTCACCCCGAGCTCCTTCACGGAACGGTGGGGGCGGTGGCTTTGGACGCAAAGGGGCGGCTCACCGCTGGGACGTCCACCGGGGGGATCACCCTCAAGATGGAGGGACGGGTCTCCGACAGCTGCCTGCCCGGTTGCGGGACCTACGCGGACCCGACCGTGGGGGTCTCCTGCACCGGTACCGGGGAAGTGATCATCCGGCACACCCTCGGCCGGGCCGTCGCAGAGACCCTCCGGGCCTCGGGGCTGCCCCTGGACCGGGCCGTCCGCCGAGTGATCCGACCCTTGCCCCGGGGGACCGCGGGGCTCATCGCGCTGGACCGCAAGGGGCGCTTCGGCTGGGGACGCAACACCGAGAACCTGGCCTTCACGTTCCGGTCGGACCGGACGACCACCCCTGTCGTCCGGATGGCCTAGGGAGCGAGACCGGGTCCGGTCACGCGGAGAGCGCGCTCCGGAGGCGCTCTTCCACGCTGGCCAGGGCGTCCAGGGTGCGGGCCACCTCCGGTCCATCGGAAAGGGAGAGAGCGTAGCCGGCCTCCCCCAGCAGCCGGGCCTTCTCCCCGAGCAGGTCCGCCCCCGCGGCCAGCCCGAAGCGCCGGAGGAAGACCGCGGCATCCGCGCTCCTCCGGGCCCCCAACGGAAAGGCGAACCGGGCGTGGAAGCTCGCCATCCCGGGGGAGATCGGCCCCTGACGGAACGCCTCCGCCGCCTCCCGGAGGGCCCGGGGGCCGACCGGCACCGCCCGCTCCCCGGGGTCCATGCGAACGGTCTCCACGATCCGGGGGAGCGCCCGTTGGAAGATCTCCTCCGGGCTAGGGACCAAGGTCCGCCGAAGCTCCCAGCGGAACGTGTACGGGTGGTGGGGGAAGGGGATCCCTTCCGCCCTCCACGCCTCGAAGAACGTGCCCTGGGGAAGGATCATCTCCGGATAGCCCCCCGGGTCCTGGATCCGGATCCGGTCCCCCTCCAGGCCGGTGATCACCACGTAGTGGTCCACCCCCCGAAGCTGCTCGTGCCCGGGGTGGTACGGGAGGCTGGACATGTCCAGCGGGCCGGCGAGGACGGGGCCCTCCTCCAGGGCCCGGCGAAGAAGGCCCCGGGCTTGCACCGGGCCCGGGGGATGCTCGGTCCTCCAGCGCGCTCCCAGGGAATCCACCGCCCGTTCGAGCCCGAGGTCGGGGTCCACGCTCAAGGGGCTGAAGAAGAGCTTCGGGCCGGCCGGGGAAGGCTGGAGGAACACCCCGAAGGGCATGGTGGAGAGCGTCTCGAGGACCCCCACGGAGGGCCAAGGGGACTCGGAGGCCCTCCACGTCTCCAGGCACATGCGCAGGGCGTTCGAGTAGCAGTAGGGGCTGTTCCCTTCGTAGGGGACCACGGCCTCCCAACCGCTCATCCGCTCTTCCAGCCCCCTGGGGGCAGAAAAATCCTTCGCCGCCTAGAGCGCCGGCCGCCCTCCGGGAAGGAGCCCCCGGGAGGAGCCCGACCCGGGCCCGCCGTCCACCCATCCGCAGCTCCCCCGAGATCGCCCGGGGTCAAGAGCGCAGAGAGGGGCAAGCGAACGGCGGGGAGAACCCCGAGGGGAGGGGGAATGGGGACCTTGGCCGAAAGGGCGCGAGGGGCTCTCGCTCACTTACCCCGACCCGTGAGAGGGTCCCTCCCCCTGGGGAAGGGTCTTCCCGGGGTTGAGCAGTTCCTGGGGGTCCAGGGCCTGCTTGAGGGTCGCCAGCATCGTCGTCTCTACCGCGGATCGCTGGCTCCGGAGCCACCGAAGCCGGTCCCGGCCGACCCCCAGGTGGTGGCTGAACTTCCCCCCGGCCTTCACGATGGCCTCCAGGCCGGCTTCCACCAGGCCCCGGGCCTGACCCGGGGCGTCCTCCGGGTCCCGGGGGGCGATCAATTGGAAGTTCAGCGAGGCCCCCGAGGGGGTGACATGGGACAAGTGGGTGGCCAGCAGGAGAGCCCATCGACCCGCCCGGGCGCGCTCCTCCAGCGCCTGCCGCACCCCCAACGCCACCCCGGTGACCTCAGACCAGGCGGCGGCGGTCTCCAGGGTCTCCACCATCCAGCCGGCCTCCACCAGTTCGTCGCGGAGGTGAGGGAACGCGAAGCGCTCCCTCCGCCAGAAGTCGGTGAACGCCCGTCCCAGGTCCAGCCCGCCGTTCCCTCGGGCCACTCGACGGGCCTCCCTTTCCGACAGGGAGACCTCCTCCGGTGTGCCCTCCCATCCCTGGAGCGCGAGGCACATGGCCGCCGGATCGAAGTGCTTGAACTCCAGGTACCTGGGCTCGATGCGTTCCCGGACCCGGCCGGACAGCCCCGGGCCAGGACCGCGACCTTCGAGCGTGAGCGCCGTTCCCTCGCTATCGGTGAGGCGGAACAGGAACGGAGGGAGGTGCCCCTGGGCCAGCTCCCGTCCGGCCGCCACCCCCGACTCCCAGTTCGGGAAGAGGGTCCCCCGGTAGAGGGTCTCCTCCGGCCGCGGACGGACGGCCACCGTGGCCTCGACGATGACCCCGAGGGTCCCCTCGCTGCCGGGAAAGAGGGCGAAGGGATCCGGTCCCGTGGCCTCCGGGAGAGGTTCCTCGAAGCGCAGGGTGCCGCGGGGGGTCACCACCGCGATCCCCCGGAGCCATTGGGAGAGCTCCCCCTCCCGGCGGAGCGCGTCCCCGGAGCTCCGGGTGGCCACCCAGCCCCCCAGGGTCGAGCGCTCGAAGGATTGCGGGAAGTGTCCTAACGTGAAGCCTCGTTCGTTCAGGTAGCGTTCCAGCTCCGGCCCCCGGATCCCGGCCTGGAACCGGGCCAGGCGGCCCACCTCGTCCAAGGAGAGCGGGTCCACCATGCGCTCCAAGGAGAGGGTCACCACGGCCCGATGGGTCCCCGGGAGGGGATCCACCCCGCCGACGAGGGAGGTCCCTCCCCCGAACGGGACCACGGCGAGGTCCCGTTCCTCCGCGAACCTAAGGACCTGCGCCACCTCCTCGGCGGTGGCGGGGTGCACGACGCCGTCCGTGAGCGCGTGGAGCCGACCGGACCGCAGGGAAAGCAGGTCCTGGTAGCTGCGGCCGTAGGAGTGGACGAGCCGCTCCTCGGACTCCACGCTCACGGCGCCCAGGGAAAGGAGCCCCCGGAGCCCCGCGACGTCCTCCGGGGTCAGCCGGCCCGGAGGCAGCCGGAGGGATGAGATCGTCACCGGCCCCGCCGCGTCGGGGGGAGCCCCAAGCCGGACCAGGAGGTAGTCCTTGACCCGTTGGACCTGTTCCGCAGGGAGGCCCCGTCCCACCTCCCCCCAGGACCACCAGCGCCGGTCCGGGGGCGCGGTGGCCGGTCCCTCGTGCATAGGGTCCGGGGTGGGGGGAAAGGGATATGGAGCCGGCCCTTGCCAGGCCTCGACGAGGCGGGTCTGGGCCCCTTTATACCTCCGACGGGTCCGTGGCTCGAAGGATGCGAGGAGCATGGCGGGAATGCCTCTCCCCCGGGGCCAAGGCGCTCCGGGGCCTTGGTCGCCTATGCCCACGGCTCCGGGGCTCGCGCCGATGACCTCCGACCCCACGGAGGAGGCCTTCCGGGACCTCATGGCCACCTTCGCCTCCGGGGTGACCGTGGTCACCAGCCGGGCCGGGGAGCAGGACGGAGGAATGACGGTGAGCGCGTTCTTCTCCGTGACCTTGGACCCGCCCCGGGTGGTGGTCTCCCTCGCTTTGGCGGCGGACACCACCCCGCTGGTGGAGCGGTCCGGGCTCTTTGCCGTGAACCTGCTCAGGGAGGAGCAGAGGGACCTTTCGGCCCGGTTCGCCGACCGGGTCCCCCCTCCCCAGAAGTTCGAAGGACTTACCCTGGACCGGGGCGTGGGAGGGGTGCCCCTCCTGAAGGACACCTTAGGAGCCCTGGAGTGCCGGACCGAGGCGAGGATCCCCGCCGGGGACCACGCCCTCTTCCTGGGCCGGGTGATCGGGGTGCGCCCCGGCCGGCCTGGAAGGCCCTTGGTCTACTGGGACCGGGATTATCGGGAGCTCAAGGCGACCGTAGGGGTGTCGCCCCGACGCGAGGGGGGACCGTGACCGATCCGGCCCTTCGGGTGCGGCTGGCCATCATCGGGAGCGGACCGGCCGGTCTGACCGCGGCGCTCTACGCGGCGAGGGCGGAGCTCCATCCCCTGGTGCTCACGGGCGTCCCCGCCGGAGGACAGCTCATGATCACCACCGAGGTGGAGAACTACCCCGGCTTCCCCAAGGGGATCCAAGGCCCGGAGCTCATGGCGCTCTTCCGGGAGCAGGCGGAGCGCTTCGGCGCCGTCCTGCGCGACGAGAACGTCACCCGGGTCGACCTGGGATCCCGCCCGTTCGAGCTCTTCACGGGGGGAGGGACCTCGGTCCTGGCCGACGCGGTGATCGTGGCCACCGGGGCGAACGCCCGCTGGCTGGGGGTCCCCGGCGAGGAGAAGCTCCGCGGCCACGGGGTGAGCGCCTGCGCCACCTGCGACGGGTTCTTCTTCAAGGGCAAGGAGCTCGTGGTGGTCGGCGGCGGGGACACGGCCATGGAGGAGGCGCTCTTCTTGACGAACTTCGCTAGCCGGGTGACGTTGGTGCACCGCCGCGACCGCCTCCGGGCGAGCCGGGTGATGGAGGCCCGGGTCCGGAAGAACCCCAAGATCGCGCTCAAGCTGGACACGGTGGTCACCGAGGTCGTCGGGGACCAGACGGTGACCGGGGTCCGACTCCGGGACGCGAAGACGAAGCAGGAGACGCTCTTTCCCTGCCAGGGGGTCTTCGTGGCCATCGGCCACGAGCCGAGCACGGAGGTCTTCCAGGGGGCCCTCGACCTGCATCCGAGCGGGTACCTCAAGGTCCACGAGGGGACGCGGACCAGCGTGGAGGGGGTCTTCGCCTGCGGGGACGTCTTCGACCACCGGTACCGCCAGGCGGTCACCGCGGCCGGGTCCGGCTGCATGGCGGCCATCGACGCCGAGCGATGGCTCGCGGAGAAGGAAGGCGAGCCCGCCGCATCGCCACCGACCTCCTGAGGGAGGGGGCCCGGGGGGCCCGTTCGCGCCCTCCCCGACAAAAGTTTAATTACCGCTCGCCGGAGGATAGCCCGGGGAGGTCGCGTGCCCGGCAAGCGAGACCGCCACATCGATTCCTTCGGCGAGACGTGCATCTCCTGCGGGGCCTGCGTGGGCATCTGCCCGTTGAACTGCATCTACCTGGATGAGTGGCGGATCGGGTTCGACGAGGACGTCTGCACCCGGTGCGGGATCTGCGTGAGGGCCTGCCCGGTGGGGGCCATCACCATCGCCTAGGGGAACGGTCGCTCTAGCCTAAAAAGGGGGGAAGCAACGTGGAGGACATCTCCTGCGACGTCCTGGTGGTCGGGGCCGGCCCGGCCGGCAGCATGACCGCCAAGTGGGCGGCCAGGCACGGCGCCCAAGTGGTCATGCTCGAGAAGCGTCAGGAGATCGGCAGTCCGGTACGCTGCGGGGAGGGCATCTCCAAGAGCTGGCTTCCCGAGGTCGGGATCACCCCCTCCCCCCGTTGGATCAACGTGGAGGTGGAGGGAGCGCGGATCTTCTCCCCCTCCGAGAAGGTCATGGAGATCAACGAGAAGCACGCCGGCAACGAGGTGGGCTACGTGGTGGAGCGGGACGCCTTCGACAAGGCGCTCGCCATCGACGCGGCCAACGCCGGCACCACCATCCTCCTGAAGACCCACGCCACGGGCGTGCTCAAGGAGGACGGGAAGGTCCGGGGGGTCCGCGCCAAGCACTTCGGCGAGCCGTTCACCATCCGGGCCAAGGTCACCGTGGGCGCCGACGGGTTCGAGAGCCAGATGGGACGCTGGGCCGGGCTGCCCACGAATCTGCAGCTGAGGGACATGGACTCCTGCCTGCAGTACCGGATGACGAACGTGGACTGCGATGCCCGCTACTGCGACTTCTACCTGGGGAAGGTGGCCCCGGGGGGGTATGTCTGGATCTTCCCCAAGGGGGAAGGGATCGCCAACGTGGGGATCGGGGTGCAGGTCTCCCAGGTGAAGAGCGCCGCCGAGGTGAAGAGCTACCTCGACCGCTGGATCCAGAAGCACCCCGGCTACGCGAAGGGGAAGACCATCGACATGGTCGGGGGCGGGGTTTCCATCTCCCAGCCGGTGAAGCAGTCCGTGCTGCCGGGATTCCTGCTGGTGGGGGACGCCGCCCGGATGATCGACCCGCTGACCGGCGGGGGCATCGCCAACGGCTGCATCGCCGGGAAGATCGCCGGGGAGGTGGCCGCCCGGGCAGTCCAGAGCGGGGACGCCTCCCTGGAGGCCCTCCTGGAGTACGACCGGCGCTGGCGCCAGGCCCTGGAGGAGAAGCTCCTGAGGAACTGGATCGCCAAGGAGAAGCTGGTCTCGCTCCCCGACGCCACGTTCGACAAGATCATCGACGCCTTAAGCGGCGTGAAGCTGGAGAAGCTCTCCGTGCTCAACATCCTCAAGGCCGTCCGGGACAAGTATCCCGAGGTCACGCAGGAGTTCGAGGCGTTCCTCTGAACCGGAGGGGACCCATGCCGACCCGGACCCGCTTCGGGACGTTCTCGGTGGTCGCCGCCGACCGGGAGCGCCAGGAGTTCGGGGTCGCCGTCCAGTCGAAGTTCATCTCGGTGGGCGCCGTGGTCCCCTGGGCCGAGGCCACCAGCGGCGCCGTGGCCACCCAGGCGCTCGCCAACGCCTCCTACGGCCCCCGGGGGCTCGAGATGCTCCGCTCCGGGGCCCCGGCGCAGGAGGTGATCCGGCGCCTGACCGGGGCGGACCCGGAGCGGGAGCACCGGCAACTGGGGGTCGTGGACCGGGAGGGACGGGCCGCCGCCTTCACCGGTTCGAAATGCATGGACTGGGCCGGGCACGTGGTGGGGGAGGGCTTCGCCTGCCAGGGGAACATCCTGCTCTCCTCGGAGGTGGTGGAGGCCATGGCCCGGGCCATGGAGAACACGCCCGGGGACCTCCCCGAGCGGCTGCTCGCTGCCCTCGCCGCGGGCCAGCGCATGGGAGGGGACCGGCGGGGCATGCAGTCCGCCGCGCTCCTGGTGGTGAGGCCGGGGGGGAGCTACGGGGGCACCCTGGACCGGTGGATCGACGTCCGGGTCGACGACCATCCCTCCCCCATCGAGGAACTGAAGAGGGTCTTCGGGCTCTACGACCTCACCCTGTTGACCCGGGAGGACCCGGCCACGCTCTTGGCCCTGGATCGGGAGCGGGTGGCCACGGTCCAAGGGGACCTTAGGTCGCTGGGGTTCTACTTCGGCGCCGGCAACGGCCAGTGGGACGCGGCGACCCAGGAGGCCTTCCGGAAGTTCCTGGGCGTGCACAATTTCGAGGAGAAGGAACGCTCCGACGGGAAGATCTGGCCCTCGGTGATGACCTACCTGGACACGGCGGCCCGGGAAGCGGAGCGGAAGGCCTCGCAGGCCCGGGGCCCGGTCTACGGGGCCTTGGAGTCCGGGCCCGGGCGCTCCGCCCCCACCGACCGCACCACCCCGGGCACATCTCGCCGGAAGGGACGGCCCCGATGAGGGCCGAGCTTCGGCGGGAGTACCGCAGCGCGGGGGAGGCCCTCGCGCTGGCCCGGGCCCTCCGGCCGGACGACGGAGGGTACGTGACCAGCGAGGCCCGGGGCCCCACCCTGCTCCTTTCGGTGGAGGCAAAGAGCGTGGGCGAACTACGCCGGACGCTGGACGACACGCTCGCCTGCCTGTCCGCCGCCGAACGGGCCTGGGAGGATCTCGTCCCGGGAAAGGAGGAGGAGGGGGACGAGGAAGGGGAGGGAGGGGGATGAGGCCGCTGGGGGGTCTGCTGAGGAGCCTCTTCTTGCCGATCGGACCTACGCCCCCTCCCGACCCGGCCTTCGCGCCTTCCCGTAACCTCCTTCTGAAGCTCCTCTTGCCGGGCCTGGGGCTCCTGGGCGGGGTCGGGGTCCTCCTGGCCGCCGCTTTCCTCTCCTACGGGGCCGCCTGTCCGCCCTCCCTCCCCGGGGTCGCCGCCCGGTGCACCGGCTCGCTCGGCTACTATCTGCTCATCCTGGTGGGGGTGCTGGCCTCCCTGGTGGCCGCCTGGCAGGCCACCTACCAGATGCGGAGGGGACGGGCCCGGGGGCTCCTGGTGGTCTCCGCGCTCTGCTCGATCACCACGCCCATCGGGATCTGGGAGCTGACCTACGGTTCGAGCAGCCTCTCCCCGCTGCCTCCGCTGACCTCGTCGGCCGCCTGGGAAGGGTGGCTCATCCTCGCCCTGGGCGGGCTCTTCTGGGGGCTCTACGTGATCGCGGAACTGCTCGCGGCCACCCAGGTCCGCCACTTCCGGGAGGAGCGGCGGCGCGCCCTCGGGCTCCCCTGAGGGCTTACGGCACCGGGAAGGCTCAAGGCCCCGGGGAGGTGCGCCGTGGTCATGGCGGCCACCGGCGCCGGTGCGGTGCCCGGAGCGGGACGCCGGTTCGGCTGGACCGGCTACGCGGTGGCGAGCGGGCTGCTCGTGGCCGGCATCCTCTCCCAGTACCTGGTCCCGCCCGCGTGGGTGCTGCCGGGGTGGGGGGGCTTCTTCGAGGGGCTCTTCCTGGCCTACGGCATCGGGGCGATCGGCTTCCTGGTCCTGGTGGGGATCGCTCCGCTCAGGAACTACTTCCGGCACAACCGGGCGGGGGCCCGGGAGGGGTTCCGGTGGTACGGGATCCTCGGGGTCCTCTCCTTCGTCCTGGTGATCGGGATGACCCTCGTCTACCTGGCCGTCGATCCCCGGTTCGAGGACCTGATCAACAAGAGCACGTCCGTGGCCGAGGCCGGGGCCTCGGACCCGTACTTCTACATGCTCTTCTCCCTCCCGGTGGGGTTCATCGAGGAGGCCCTGTTCCGGGGCTGGCTCTTCGGCGGCGTCCTCACCCTGGACGGGACCTCCCGTTGGCGGGGTCACGCGCTCTGGACCACCTTAGTCTTCACCGGTGTCCACGTCTACTACGGCCAGACCTATCTCGAGGTCTCCCCCCTGTTCTACGTCCAGATCTTCCTCTTGGGTCTCGCCTTCGCCATCGCCTACTACAAGTCCGGAGGGAACCTCCTGGTGGTGGCGCTGCTCCACGCCTCCTTTGACGTGATCAGCTTCGCCTCCTTCGTGAACCAGGACGTGTCCCTGGGGGCCCACTATGGCCTCCTGGGGGCTTGTGCCCTCTTTGCCCTGGCCCTCGCCTACTGGAAGGGCCCGTCCGCGCGGAACGGGGTGGGGCAGGCCCCTCCCGGTCCCCTCTTCTCGCGTCCAGGGGGGCCGGGTCCTTCCCCCCTCACCTTTGCTCCGGTCCCCTGTCCCCGATGTGGGACCCTGGTGGTGGGGGATGTCCGGGGGATACCGACCCACTGCCCCCATTGCGGAGCTTACCTGGGGCTCCCGCTACCCTGGGAAGCGGGAGCGCCGAAAGAGGTCCGGTTCCCGGGCCCCGGGGCATCGGATCCCGGTCGGGTCTCCGCGCCGCCGTCCTCCCAGGAGCCTCCTTCGCTCCCTCCGGGCGCTTGGCCGCCATCCTGAAGGGAACCCGCGGGTGCCCTGGCGGGTGCGCCGGGACGGCCGCCCTACCCGCCCGGGGTTACCCGGACCTCTCCCCTCCTCCGAGAAGGGTCCGGTCCCGGCCCCTCCACTGGCGCGGCCATTCCCAAGCGCTAAAGTGGAAGGGGTCTTGGGTCCGGGGGACGGGGCCATGGACGACGAGGCGTTACGGGAGATGTTCCGCCGGGCCCGCACGATCGCGGTGGTTGGGATGAGCGGCAACCCCGACCGGGACTCCTACGAGGTGGGGGCCTATCTCAAAGCGCACGGGTACCGGGTGATCCCGGTGAACCCGGCGCTGACCGAAGCGCTCGGGGAAAGAGCGTATCCCAGCCTGGCGGCGATCCCTCCGGAGACCGGGGTGGACGTGGTCGATGTCTTCCGCCGGAGCGAGGCGGTCCCCGCCATCGTGGACGAGGCCCTGGCCCGTTCTCCCCGGCCCAGGGTCCTGTGGCTCCAGCTCACGGTGCGGCACCCGGGGTCCGGCCCGCGGCTGACGGAGGCCGGCGTGGGGTTCGTCCAGGACCGGTGCCTCATGTCCGAGCACCGCCGCCTGACCTCCCCTCCCGGCCCGGGCTGAGGGGGTCCGCGGCCCCTGAGCCCCGGCGGGCGAGGACCAGAACCGTTTTGTCCTGCCCGGGGGAAGGTGGGGGCCGCTCCACACCCTCATGACGGACGACCCTGGGAACGCTCCGGCCCCCGAGCCCACCCGGCTCCTCCGGCGGATGGAGGAAGGGGTCCTCGAGCTTTGGAAGCGCCAGGGGGTCCCGGCCCGGGCCCTTCAGTTGAACCCGGAGGGCCCCGTCTTCCGTTTCACGGAGGGCCCCCCCACGGCCAATGGCCTGCCCCATCTGGGCAGCGCCATGACCCGGGCCCTCAAGGATGCGTTCCTGCGGTATCGCCGGATGACGGGCTTTCGGATCGCCTTCCCCCTGGCCGGTTGGGATTGCCACGGCCTCCCGGTCGAGGTGGAGGTGGAGAAGTCCCATCACTGGACGAACAAGAAGCAGATCACCGAGTACGGGGTGGCCGCCTTCGTCGAGGAGTGCCGCCAAAGCGTGATGACCTACGAGGCCGCCTGGCGGCGGTTCTCGGAACGGGTCGGGTATTGGCTCGACTTCGACCACGCCTACTTCACCATGGCCCCCAGCTACGTGGAAAGCGTCTGGTGGTCCCTCCGGGAGCTCCACGATCAGGGGTTGTTGACCAAGGGGCACTACGTGGTCCCCTACTGCGCCCGGTGCGAGACCTCCCTGGCGCTCCACGAGGTCGCGCAGGGATATCGGGAGACCTCCGACCCGTCGGTGACGCTACGGCTCCGTCTGGAGGAGACCCTGTCCCCGGGAACGGAGAGCTACCTGTTGGTCTGGACCACCACCCCCTGGACCCTGCCCGCGAACCTGGCGGTGGCGGTGGGAGAGGACCTCCCGTACGTGGCCTTCCGGGGGGAGGGGGGGGCGGTCTACGTCCTGGCCGAGGCCGCCTTGCCCCGGTACTTCCCCGAGGAGGACCGGCGCCCGGAGGTGGTCCTTCGTCTCCGGGGGAAGGACCTGGTCGGTCGTCGGTACCGCCCTCCCTTCCCCGGACTGGTCCCCGAGAGCGAGGCGCGACACAAGGTCTACGCCGCCGACTTCGTGACCTTGGAGGACGGGACCGGCCTGGTCCACACGGCCCCGTCCTTCGGGGCGGACGATTATGCCTTGGGCAAGCGCGTCGGGCTGGGGGTCTTTGATCCCCTGGACAGCTCGGGACGGTTCACCGCCGTCCTCCCGCTGGTGGAGGGGCGCACGTTCAAGGAGGCGGACGCCCGGATCCTGGCCGACCTGGCCGACCGGGGGCTTCTCTACCGGAGCGAGAGGATCGTCCACGCCTATCCCCACTGCTGGCGGTGCGACCGGCCCCTGATGTACCGGGCGCTGGACAGCTGGTTCGTGGGCACCCATGAGATCACGGAGCGGCTGCTGCGGCACAACGCGACCGTGGACTGGATCCCCGCCCACGTCCGGGACGGGAGGTTCGGGAACTTCCTCAAGGAGGGCCGGGACTGGGCGATCTCCCGGAGCCGGTACTGGGGGACCCCGCTCCCCATCTGGAACTGCCCGAGAGGACACGTGGAGGTGGTCGGGAGCTTCGCCCAGTTGAAGACCCTGACGAGGGGCCCCTTCCCCGATCCGTTCGACCCGCACCGCCCCTATCTGGACGAGCTGACGCTCTCCTGTCCCACCCATGGGGAGACGCTCGTCCGGGAGCCGTACGTCATCGACGTCTGGTACGACAGCGGCTCCGCCCCCTTTGCCCAGATCCACTGGCCCTTCGGGACCGGGCCCCCGGAGGAGCCCCCGGTGCCGCTGGACTTCGTCTCCGAGGGGGTGGACCAGACCCGGGGCTGGTTCTACACCCTCCACGTCCTGGCCGGCGCGCTCTTCGACCGGCCGGCGTACCGCCATGCCATCGTGAACGAGTTCGCCCTGGATGCCCAGGGCCGCAAGATGTCCAAGTCCCGGGGGAACGCCGAGGACCCCATGGCGCTGGTGGAACGGATGGGGGCGGACGCGCTACGGATGGGCATCTACCTGAGCTCGTACACCGAGGCGGTCCGATACACCGAGCAGGCCTTCCGGCAGAGCGGGGTCCGGATGCTGACCACCCTGTGGAACGTGGTGGAGTTCTACCGGACCAACCAGGCCCTGGACCGGCTGCCGGCGGTGGAGGCCCCTCCCCGGGTCTCCCGGGCGCTGGACCGGTGGCTCCTGAGCCGGCTCTCGGACTCGCACCGGAGCGTCCGGGAGGCCTTGGACCGGTACGATGCGCACGGGGCCGCCGAGACCCTCCGGGGGCTCGTCGACGACCTCTCCACCTGGTGGCTCCGCCGTTCCCGGGTCCGGTTCTGGGCCGAAGGAGTGGACCCGGGTAAGGAGGAGGCGTATGCGGCGCTCAGCTTTGCCCTCCGGGAGCTCTCGCTCCTCCTCGCCCCGCTGGCCCCCTTCACCGCCGAGCACCTCTGGCAGACCCTGTACGGGACCGGGCCCGCCCCCGCCCGGAGCGTCCACCTGACCGCGCTGGGGCCTCCCCCTCCCGGGTCCGACCCGGATCTGGAGCGGGCCATGGCCGAGTCCCGGGAGCTGGTGGAACTGGGCCGGGCGCTCCGGATGAAGGCGGGGGTGAAGGCTCGGATCCCGCTGGCCGAGTTCGTGGTGGCCGGAGGGCCGGGGGGGGAGGCCGCCCGGGTCCTGGGGAACGATGGGGACGAACTGCTGGAGGGAGAGCTCAACGTGAAGCGGGTGACGTGGCTCCCGCCCGGGGAAGGCCTCTCGGACCGCTTCCCGGAGGCGGATTGGGTGACCCGGTCCGGGCCGGGGCCGGCCTTCCTGGCGCTCTCCCGGCGCCCCTCCCGGGACCTCTGGCTCGAAGGGCTGGCCCGGGAGGTCGTCCGTCGGGTGCAGGCGCTACGGAAGGAACGGCGGCTACGGTTCGACCAGAGGATCGGGTTGGAGATCTGGGCCGGTGGGGACGTGCTGGAAGCGCTCCGACGGTGGGAGGCCTGGATCGCGGAACAGGCGCAGGCGAGCCCGCTGCGTTTGCACGATGTGGCCGAGCCCGACCGGCCCTCCGACCTGCATCACTTCCCCGACCCCGAGTTCTGGGTCGAGCTCACCCCCGGGGCGTGATCGGGCGCGGGAAAGGGCCGCGAGGCTCACCGGGCGCCGAGGTCCCCCGGGACCGGGGGGGAGCCGAGGCGCGTTGCCCTAGGGCAGGGGAGGCGCGCGGCCCGGTGGAGAAAGGGAGCGAGGACGCTCCTCGGGGAGGGGTCCCGGCCGGTCCGGGGGCACGGAAAATGCAGTCCTAGGGGGAGGAGGCCGCCCGGCGCCGGACGGGTCGGCGCTTCCGGGCCGGGGGCCAGGGCCCGATGAACTCGAGCCAGATCCCGTTCGGGTCCTCCACGTAGAAGAGCCGGTTCCTCCCATCCGGGACCTCCGCTCTGAGCCGGCCCCCGGCCCGCTTCGCGCGTGCCACCCACCGCCTTAGGTCGGCCACGTAGAGGCCGAAGTGATCGAACTCGGACCCCTGTCGGAAAGGCGTGTAGAACGGAGACCCTGGAGGATAGTAGTTCAATTCCAGCCGGTGGTGGGAGCCCGGGAACTTCAGATGGACCCAGACCCCGCCGTGGTCCATCACCCCGCGGCGGAAGACGCGGAAGCCCAGGGCCCGGTAGAAGCGGAGGGAGGCGGGAAGGTCCCGGACCCGGATACCGGAATAGAGGAAACGATCCTTGTCGGTCATGAGGGTCCCACAAACCCGCCCCCCCTAAAGAGGGCTTGTCCCCCCGCTCTGGGTCCGGACCCCGGCCCTGCGGCCTTCCGGATCGGGCCGACGAGGACCCAAAGGCCGCCTTCCCAGGACCCGACCCACCCACTGCGGGCTCCCGCCCCCGGGCCCTCACGGGAGAGTACCGAAAAGGAAGGGAAGGAAGGGGGTGAGGGGACCCCTCGCTCCGGAGCGGTCCCCCGGGTCCACTCGACCGGGATCAGGGGCCTCCGTCCTGGTAGGTCACCATGAACCAGGGTTGGACCCCGCCGCCCCCGATCATGGGGTTTGTGTTGAGGCCAGCCGGGCTGATCCAACTGGAGTACGTGCTGATCGAGTTTTCCTGGAAGTTGTAGATGTAGAGCCCGAGCTTGTAGGCGATCTGCTCGACGTTGTTGTAGATGAGCGCCCGCTCACTGAGACTGCAGGTCGGGAGGGCACAAGCGCCCCCCTCGGTCATGAGCGCGGCCATCGCCTGGTAGGCCCAGCCCTGGCAATCCAGCGTCACCACCATGGTCCAGCCGTTGGGGCTGGAAAGCGTCCCTCCGTCCGCGCAGGCCTGGCCGTAGTACTGCCCGGGCATGGTCATGTTCCCGCCCACGCCGGTCCCGGCGAGGCCCTCCAGGACGGCGTCTGCGTAGGTGTACGTGCCGTCGGGCCGGTACAGGGCGGCCATGTAGTCCGTGGGGTCGGGGTAGTCCGGGGCCCAGCCTAGGTTATACATCGGCTGCGGGTTCTGTCCCGGAGGCAGGAACGAGTTCGTCACCTCCGTGAAGAATGGCAGGTCCTTCGCCACGATCTCGATCTTCCCGCCAGACAGCTTGAACACCTCGTTCGCGAAGAGCGTGTTCTCGATGTCGTAGGTGGGGGCTCCCGTCTGGCCCATCAGCGGCAGGACGCACGGCCCCTTCCCGGGGGCCAGGCAGCCGTTCCCGGTCGAGAGCGCCTTGTAGATGGGGTCCTGCTGGAACTGCGCCCACCAGTACCCCGCCGTCCCCACCACTTTCGGGTTCGACGAGGGGTCCGCCGTCGGCCAACTGATGTTCGTCGGGTAGAAGTTCCCCATGTACTGCGGGATGGCACCCCCGTACGGGAACTCGAACTGGATCCCGTCCACCGTGTTCACCGTGGACTGGATGGTGGCGTACGGGAACGAGTTGATCAGGAACTGACGGAAGTTCAGGTCCTGCAAGATCGTCCCCGGGGTGTTGATGGGGGTGGTGATGTACGACTGCGCCCCCGCTATGTTGTAGTTCATGTTGAAGGGATAATAGAAGATCGACAACGACGGAGCCGCCCCGATCCCGATCGTCCCCTTGGCCTGCAGTTGCAGCATGAAGTTCGTGTCCGTGGGAGGGATGGTGGCGAAGTCCGCCCTCCCGGCCACATACGCGGACTCTCCCTGCGTCTGGCTCGTCTCCCAGATCACGTTCACCGTGGGGATGAACGTCGGGTTCGTGCTGCTGTACAGGCCGGGGAAGCAGCCGAGCGTCGCGCCCCCGATACAGGTGGTGCCGCCCCAGTACGGGTTCGCCTGCAGGTAGTAGGCCTCCGAGATCTGCAGGTTCGCCAGGTAGTACGGGCCGCTGCCCATCATGTGCCACTGGAGGTAGGTGTTGTAGCTTGCCCCCATGCTCATGTAGGAGTCCCAGGCGGTGGGGGCGAGGCTGTCCGCCGCGGGCACCGTGCAGTGGTCGCCCACCACGTTGAACCCGGGGAGGCCCCCGCCGTTCGCCGAGTCCCAGGCGCAGCTCATGATGGAGGCACCTTGGCCATCCGCGATGAGCTCCAGGAAGTACGACCAGCCGGTCCCCGTCAGGGTCTCGGTGTTGAACGTGACACAGCCGTTCCCCACGAACGCCCCGTTCGCCTTCGGGCAATACGCGCTGCTGTTCACGGTCATGGCGGTGAGGATGTTCCCCGGGGTGTTGTTCAACGGGTAGTGTAGCCCGCCATCCCAGTTCCCGTTCGGCGCCAGCGCGCTGTCCACGCCCACGGGGTTGGGGACGTTCGCGTTGGGAAGCAAGGCCTGGCATTCGATCCACCCGGGGTTCACCTGGTAACCCGGGTAGGTGGAAAACAGGCAATCCCGCGCCAGGCTGAAGACCACGTCCGCCGGGTAGACCCCGTAGTGCGCTCCGGTCGCCGCGTCGTAGAACTGCGCCGCCGGGTTGATCACGAAGGTGTAGTTCCCGGTGTTGGAGGCCAGGGTGTCCCCATGGTAGAGGCTCGCGCACTGGCTCCCGCCGGGCACGCAGGTGGCCAGGTCCGGCACGAAGTCGTTGACGGCGGGGCCCGCGGCCGAGCCGTTGTAGAAGATGAGGGTCTGGTAGACGTTCATGATCGGCTCATACCCCACCGTCTCGTAGTCGATGGCCGGGTCCTCGGAGACGGAGCCGCCCGGGGCGAGCTCGTAAGAGGTGAGGGCGCCCCGGTTCGGGGGGCTCGGGTAGGTGTGCACGATGGGGGCGGCCCCGCCGCCCGCCGCGTTGGAGCCCACGAAGACCGTGAACGTGTAGTTGCTCCACGCGTTCTCCGTCACCCCGTT
>JAKAVY010000069.1 GCA_021827405.1 Thermoplasmata archaeon | reverse complement strand
GAGACGCCCGCCCCGGCCGACTCGGCCCGGGTGCGTTCCGAGATCGCTTCCTCGCGCTGGAGGAACCAGAACATCAACCGCTGCTCGTAGGGAGGCGCCTCGGGGGATCCCCGGGGGCCCGACCTCCGGGGACGGTCCACCTCCTCCCTCTCCGCGGGGTCCCCGCGCAGGGCCTCCTCGAGCCGCTTTTGGCCGACGGGCGGAGGGGTCACCGGGCGAGCTCTTCTACGCTGGACCACCGGCTTAAGACCTCCTCCTCGGGAATACCGACCGTGGGGGAAAAGACCACCACCTCCCCGAAGAACTCGCGTGCGGGGGCGAACTGCTCGACCTGGAGCGGAAGGGAGACGCCGTCCAGATGCTCCATCTGGGCCTTCTCCCTCAATCGCTCCCAGGTCGAGCCCGGGTCGAGAGGGCCTTCCAGGACCAGCCGGGGGTCGAAACGCTGCAGGGTCTCCCGGGCCAAGGGATCCCCCAAACCGGCCGTGACGGGAAGCACCCGACATCCCCGCTTCATCATCAGGTACGCCCCCAGGGCTCCCCGGGGACCGTCCACCAGGGCCCCGATCCGGCCCGCTACCCCCAGCGGAAGTCCTCCGGGGGCGGAGTAGCGCCCGAGGCTCAGGTAGGTCCGGTTGTCTCGCACCTCCACCTGGATCTCCACCTCCGGGTGGCCAAGGTCGACCCGGATGTCCCGGTCGGGGTTGGCGGCCAGTACGGCCTCCCCGACCCGGGCGGCGAGCTCCTGGCTGGTGAAGGGGTGGGTCCCGTTGCGCCGGGCGCGGACCGCGAAGCTTCCCTTCGCCCTCAGGGCCTCCCGGCTCAGCCGGACTGCCTCCTTCGCGATCCCCTCCACGTCCGTGGGGACCACCTCCACCGGGCTCACGGAGACCACCCCGAAGATGCGCCGGAGCAGCGGGACCGCCGCGGTGGCCGAAGCAACCTCCACGTACAGATGCCCCCGGTCCGCGCTCAGGGTGCAGGAGAGCCCCGCGCGTTGGAACGCCTCCAGGATGTTCCGTTTCAGCTGGGTCTCGAACTGACGTCGGACCGGCGGGGACTTGAGCGCCAGCTCCCCGTAGCGGACCAGCAGGGTCTCTCCCACAACGGCTTATGAGGGGGAGTCTCTCATGAGCTTTCTCTCATGGCAGACGAGGCGCCGGAACCCGGACCCCCGGAGGACGAGGCGGACCCCTGGTCCCCCGCCCGGCGCCATCTTTCCCAGGCCGTCCACCTCGCGCTCCAACGGGAGGGCTTCGCGGGCACATTGGGGGAAGTGGAGCGCAACCTGGGGGAACCTCCGGAAGGCAAGGGGGACCTGGCCTTCCCGGCCTTCCGCTGGGCCAAGGCCCTCCGCACGACCCCCCCGCTCCTCGCCGAGCGACTGGCGGGGGCGATCGGCAGCGTGCCGGGGTTCGCCCGGGTCTCGGCCGACGGGGGTTTCCTCAATGCGGACCTCGAGGCCCTTCCCTTCCATCTCTCCACGTTGGCGATGATCGCGCGCCGAGGGGACCGGTACGGTTCCTGGCCCGCGACGGGTCCCTCCGTCCTCTTGGAGCACACCAGCGCGAACCCGACCGGGGCGCTGCACGTGGGCCGCTCGCGCAATGGGGTACTGGGCGACACCTACGCCCGGGTCCTGCGGGCGAGGGGGTTCCCCGTCACGACCGAGTTCTATGTGGACGACCTGGGACGACAGGCCGCCACCCTGGTCTGGATCTGGTCCATTCCCCCGGCCCAATGGCCCACCGAGATCCGGGAGGCGCTCCCCTTGGTGACCTCCCCGGAGCCGCCACCGGGAGCCAAACCGGACCACTATTACGGGCAGGCCTACGTCCCGGCCTTCGCGTACATGCGGGCCCACCCCGAGGCCGAATCCGAGGTGAACGCCCTGGCCAACCGGGTGGAGCAGGGGACCGGCGACCTCCGCTCGTACCGGCGGGTCCCCCAGGCCATCCTGGAGGGCATCCTGTCCTCCCTGGCGCGGATGAACATCCGGTTCGACCGCTTCGTCTGGGAGTCCGATCTGGTGGTGGACGGTTCCGTCCAACGGGTATTGGAGCGTCTTGCCCGCTCGGACAAGGCGCACCGGGCCGAGGACGGCGCCCTCGGGGTCGACGGGAGGCCCTTCGGGCTCCCGGAGGAGAGCCCGTATGTCTACGCCACCCGGGCCGACGGGACCCACCTCTACCCGGCCCGGGACGTGGCCTACCACGAAGGGAAGTTCGAGCGCGCCGGGCGCGTCATCAATGTCCTTGGCCAGGACCACCGTCTCCACGTCCAGGGGCTCTTTGCCCTCCTCGATGCCGTGGGGGAGAGCCGGCGGCCCGAGACCCTGTTCTATGGCTACGTGAACCTGCCGGAGGGCAAGATGACCACCCGGGGAGGGCGGGTGGTGCTCCTGGACCATGTGCTCGACGAGGGTCGGCGGCTCGCCCTGCGGGAACTGGAGACCCGCCGGCCGGAGCTCTCCGACGCGGAACGGGAGGAGATCGCCGAGAAGATCGGACATTCCGCCGTCCGCTACCACCTCCTCCGGGTCCAGCCCGACAAGCCCATCGTCTTCCGGTGGGAAGAGGCG
The DNA here is from genome assembly GCA_021827405.1 of Thermoplasmata archaeon. Classification (GTDB taxonomy): domain Archaea; phylum Thermoplasmatota; class Thermoplasmata; order Lutacidiplasmatales; family UBA184; genus JAKATE01. The sequence goes on along the minus strand of JAKAVY010000069.1, from coordinate 554 downwards.
CTCTCCTTCGAGGGGAAGAGCGCACCCTTCCTCCAGTACGCCCACGCCCGGGCGGCGAGCCTGCTGCGCAAAGGAGAGGCGACGGGAGGGCCGGGGACCGCCCCGAGGGTCCCGTCCCGCGCCGAGGCCCCCTCCTCCTGGGACCCCCGGGAGACCGCGTTGGTCCGGAGCCTTTCCCGGCTGCCCGGGCTCGTGGACCGGGTCGCCCAGGACGGGTCGGTCCACCTGCTGGCCGTCTATGCCCACGATGTGGCCGAGCGGTTCAACGAGTTCTACCAATCCCTCCGGGTCCTGGATGCGGAAGGGCCCCTCCGTCAGCTCCGTCTGGCCCTCGTCCATGCCTCCCGGCAGGTCCTGGCCAACACGCTGGACCTCCTCGGCCTGGAACCCCTGGAGCGGATGTGAGCGCTGCCTCCCCGGCCCCCCTGGTGGTCAAGCTGGGCGGGAGCGTCCTCACCCGGAAGGGAGAGGACCGCCGGGCCCGTCCCAAGGTGATCCAACGGCTCGCCACGGAGCTCGCCGAAGGTCTCCGGGAGAGCCCGCAACCGCTCCTC
>JAKAVY010000039.1 GCA_021827405.1 Thermoplasmata archaeon | reverse complement strand
GGCGGCCCTCGTCCCCCCGTGAGCTCGGCGGGTCCGTCCGACCCGCCTCGGTCCTCGAATTACGCCCAGGTGATACTACACGGGTTCACGTCAGAAAAACGGCCCTCATGTCCAAACTCGGGTCTGACGAGGAGAAGAAGGACTGACCCCGCCACGGCCGGGGGAGGTCGTCTCCCGATCGACCCCCGAACGAGGCCCCTCGATCAGGGGCAGGCCCCTGGGGTGAATCGGTCCGCCGCCAGGTTGGGGATCCGTTGGGTGGCCCGGAAGAGGAGGCCTTCGATGGTCCACGGGTTGGGGGGGCAGGGTAGGGAGCTCCCCACCTGCTGGTTGTAACCCTCGCACTGTTCCGGGCGCCAGGCGTAGCAGAAGGGTTGAGGGAACGGGCTCGCGACGGTCACGGGTACCAGCACGGGAGAGACGGGTCGGACCCCGTTCGAGAAACCGCCCTCCCTCATGGACCAGGTCTGCTGGGGGGCCAGGGTGAACAGGAAACAGATGGAATGAGTCTCGCCGGAGGCGACCACGCCCATGGGCGCGGTGTTGTTGTCCGCGCCCCGGTCGACGAGGGGCGAGGGGATCGAGCGAAGCAGATGGGTCCCGAACCGATCGGGATTGAACAGGTAGACGACATTGAAGGCTTGCCCGAAGACGTAGTCCTCGAACGTGGTCCCGCCCTGCGCCGCCCCTCTCTGCAACACCCACGAGCCGACGTGGAACCCCGGGTTGGTGAAGGTCCAGGTCACGGTCCCGGAGGCATCCGGGGCCGTCACGGTGACGCGCCCGGGGGAAAGGGCGTCGGGATGGGGGGCCAACAGGTCGCCGAAGCGAGGCATACCCAGGGGAGGCGGGCCGCTGGCAAAAACCCTACCGGTCCGTAGGCCTCGCCCGGGCCGCGGGTGGGGCGGGCCGCCGGCGAGAGAAGGTCGCGGAGGAGAGCCCGGGTCCTGGGAGAGCCGGGTCCGTGGCCGCCCGAGACCTCGGAAAAGGGGACCCCGTGGACGAGGCCCCCTATATGCTCCCGGCGGGATTTGAACCCGCGTCAGAGGCTCGAGAGGCCTCTATCCTTGACCACTAGACTACGGGAGCCCACCGGGCCTTACCCCGGGCATTATTTAACGGTCGGCGGGGCGTTCCCTCCTCTCGCTCCGGCCCTGGCTCTCGCTCCCTCCGTGGCACAACCTCGCGCGCCAAGGCCATATAGCCCGATGGCGTAGGTACCCTCAAATGGTCGCTCCCGTCAAGGCCCGGACCGGCCACTTGGTCATCGAGGGTCGCAAGGACTTCCGGGAGCTCGCCCGGGTCTACCCCGAGATCCACCGCCGCGTCCTCGAAGCCAACCGCCCCTTCGCCAAGGAGATGGACCCGATCCTCCCCGAGGTCCTCCTCGAGGAGAACCTCCGGGACCTCAAGGGAGGGCGCAAGCCCTCCGGCTTCAACCGGCAGGAAGTGGCTGGCCTCCGTCTGGTCTTCCCCATCCGGGAGGACCATAAGGTGGAGTTCTACGTCAGCCGCCCCGGCCGCTGTAGCGAGGTGGTCAGCCTCACCGAGACCCTCTCCGGGGTCCTGGCCAAGGCCGGGTTCCGCCACCAGGTGGAGTACGACCGCACCCTCACCCTGCCGTCCCACCCGGGGATCTCCGGGGGGTACCGACGCGAGCCCGCCCGGACCGACGGGTCCGGGGCCTGAGCCCCCGTTCAAGCCTCCCCGGCCGGCCGGGAGCGTGCCTCCTCCAGGACCTCCTGCGAGGCCTTGAGGGCCCGTTCGTAGTCCTCGGAACGCAACGCGAGCGCCTCCTTCAGCCGGTCCCGCAACGCGGTCACGTCCCGATGGCCTTGCTCCGCCTGGGCCAGGGCGGCCTCCGCCATGTACTGGAGGTTCGTGAGCTGGTGGTGGAGCCCCTTCCTCCGGTTGAGCTCCGCCTCGGCCTCCACCAGCCCGAGGGCGGCCGGGTACACCTCCCCCGCGTTCTGCTGGGACTCGACCCGGCTCAAGAGCGCCTCCACCGGTCCCACCTCCACGCCCAGACCCTCCCGGGCGAAGGCGGTCTCGCTGTTGAGCGCCTGCCAGCGCTCGGGGAGGCGTTGCCTCAGCAGGCCGAGCAAGGTCTCCTCTGTCCGGGCGCGGCCGGCCGCCGAGGCGTCCAGGTTCCCGGCGGAAAGCTCCATCTTGGCCTCGCTGAATCCTTCCATCACGGGGGTCATGTCCACTCCCAGGCGCTCGCCGAGGAGCACCCGCTCCTCCAAGGCGGAGATCTCCGCCCCCAGGGCCCGACGCCGTAGCGCGAGCGCTTCCTTCCTCCCGGTCTCCAGAAGGGGACGGACCTCCGCGTAGCGGAGCCCGGCAGCGGCGGCCCGGGCCGCCCGCAGGGCCTCCTCCCGGATCTTCCCCTCCTCCGTGTCCCCCCGGCCATCCTGCTGCCACTGCCTCTCCTGCGCCTGGATCTCTTCCTCCACCAGGGAGGCGATCTTCGCCCGCGTCTGCGCCTCGAGCTCCCCGAACCTCCCCAACACCCCGGCCCAGTCCTGGCGGGAGAGCGCCTCCTGCACGGGGGCCAAGGGGTCCGGCCCTCCCGCAAAGGGCTCCGGGAAAAGGCCCCGGGCCTCCGCCAGCAGGCCTTCCACCTCGCGTCGGCGCTGGTCCAGGAGCGCCTCCAGGGCCGTACGTCCCTGTTCGTAGGCCGCCTCGGCCGTTTCCTTCGCCTCGCGGTAGCGGCCTTGGTCGAACTGGCGCCGTCCCTCCTCGACCTGGGCCCGGGGAGCCTGGACCCCCTCCCCAAGCACTTCCAGCGTCCCCAGATACTGGCTGGTCCGGTCCAGCGCGGAGAGCGCCTCCCGGCGCCCCTGCTGGGCCCCCAGAAGCAGGTCCCCTCCTTCCATGGTCCGTTCCAGGACCCCGGCGTAATCCCCCCGGGCGAGGAGGTCCTTCGCCCGCTCCAGCTCCTCCCGGGCCTGGGGGGTGGACAGGTGGTTACGCTCGGCGTCGTCGAGCTTGGCCTCGAGGGTGATCAGGGCGTTGGAGGCCAACGCGTGCTGGAGCTCCACGCGCTCGAGCTCCGCTTCGGAACGGCTCGCCAGTTGCAGCGACTCCAGGGGCTTCCCGTTCGCCAGGAGCCCCCGGGCCTGCACCAGGAGGTTCTCCGCCACCATGGTGAGGGCGCCCTCCATCTTCGCCCGGTTGATCATCGCCTGGAAGTTGTTGAGCGTCTTGGCGACCTGGGACTGGGTGAGCTCCAGCGCCTCCTGGGTCAGTTGCCGGGCCTCCTCGAGCCGACCGGACAGGTCCGCTCCCTCCGCGGGGGTGTCCAACGTCTCCAAACGGGACTTGAGATTGCCCACCGGGGCCCGGACCATCTCCGCCTGGCTGACCGCCTCGCGAGCCCTCTTCAGGGTGGCCACACCTTGCTCGCGGAAGCCGCGGCTCTCGAAGAACTCCCGCCGGGAACGGTCGATGATCTCCGCCACTCCCAGGGGCAACGGTTCGCTCAACCGCCGGTACGCCTCCCGGAGCGCCGCTTCCTCCTCGTGGGTGTCCATCCCCAGCGCACGGGCGGACCGAAGGTCGGCCTCCAATCCCTGGAGCTGCTCCTCCAACGTCCCTCGCAACGTCTCCCGCATGGCCTCCCTGAGCTCCTTGAGACGGTCGAGCCCCTCGGCGGCCTGAGCGGTCATCAGCATCTCCCGGACCTCGGAGAGGCTTCCCTCCCAGACCGGGTCGGCCACCCCCAAGAGCCGGGCCCCCTCGAGGAGACGATTCAGGTCCTCGGCCTCGTGGAGCCCCTCCTGACGCGCGGAGATCCGCTCCAGTTCGCGCCGGACCTCGTCGGAGATGGACCGGGCCTGGTCGAACTCCAGCCGTTGGTAGGCGGTGCGGGCCGAGTCCAGGCGGGGCGCGAACTCCCTAAAGGACTCCGGGTCCACGCCGGCCTTGCGCAGCGCGACCATGAGGTCGGCCACCCGGACCGTGGCATCCAGGACCTCCTGGGCGGTCCCCTTCAACCGGAGCGCCTCCTCCCGGACCGACAGGGCGTGTCGGAACGCCTCGGGGTACTGGCCCGCCCGGATCCGCTCCGTGGCCTCCCCCAAGGCTGCCCGCAACGCCGAAGGCTCCAGCCCCATCTTGCCGAGCTCCACCAGGGAGAACTTGGCCCGCGAGACCGCTTCCTCGGCCCGCACCAGCTGCTGCTGGAGGATCCGGCTACGGACCTCCTGGCTGGCCTGGGACCCCTTGAGGAAGTCCCCCAGCGCGAAGACCTGCCGGACCAGGGCGATCTCGCGCTGGGCCTCCTCCGTCTCCACCCCCAGGGACTCCAGCTGGCGCCGGTCGTTCTCGAGCTCCTCCACCAGGTGCTCGCTCTCCCGGGCGAAGGCCTCGCCCAGCCCCTTCTCCGCAGCCTCGAGGTTCTCTAACGCCGGCTCCAGGTCCTCCTTGATCTTCAACGCCAGGTCCGATTCCGCCAGGACCCGGTGCAGTTCCGTCCGGCCCGGGCCCTCGGGGAGCCTCTCCAGGGCCTGGCGCAGCTCCTCCAGCCGGGACGAGAGCAACGGTGCGGCCGTCAGACGGATCTCGGTGAAGAGCTGGGAGGTCCTCTCGGCGGTCTCCGGGAAGAGCCCTTCCTCGAAACCGCGCCGGATCTCCTCCAACTTGAGGAAGAAGGGTTGCACGGGCCAGCCCCGGCGCTCCAGCCGGCTCAGGAGGGTGCCGGCGCTGGAGAGCCGACCCCGCAGGTACGGCAGCGCCTCCCGACCGACCTTCCGGACCCCTTCGTCCAAGATCTCGCGCACCCGGTCGAGGAGGTTCTGTTCCAAGGCCTCCTCGGCCCGTCGCACATAGCCTTCCAGCTCCGCGGTCTTGAGCCCCCCCGCGGAAAGCCGGGTCAGAAGCTCACGGAAGGACTCCAGCTCCTCCCGCGCCGCTTCCACATCGGCCACCAGCTCGGTGGCGGACTCCAGGACGTGGCGGGCCGCCTTGAGGGCCGGACGGAACTCCAGGTTCCGAAGGCCCTCCCGGGCCCGGTTCATCTCCTGCACCAGGGGGATGGTGTTCCGGCCCAACCGGCGGGCCTCCGCGAGGAGCGGCCGGGCCTCGTCGAAATAAGAGGCCACCAGGCTCACCACGGGGGCCTGGGCCGCCTGGAGCCCCTCCATGAGAAGGGCGCCCAACTCCCGCCCCCGGGCATTGGGAATGCGTTCGGTCGCCGAGGCCAAAGCCTTCAGGTATTCCTCCGGAGCGGTCCCCTCCGTCCGGAGCTCCTCGAGCACCTGGCGATAGTCCTCGAACTTCACCTCCAAGATCTGCCGGATGGACGCCTCGACCCGGGAGCGCTCGTCCGCCAGGCGTTCGGCGTAGGTCTCCAGACCCAGGGGCCGGGCATTGGCGGTCGACTGCAACTGCTGCTCGAGTCCGCCGCTGGCCACCCCCTGGTCCCGGGCCAGTCTCACCAGCTCCTCGCACTCGGCCCGGAGCGCCTTCCAGCGTCCCAGCGCTTCCGGTAGGAGCTCCTCGAGCTGGACCTCCAGAGAGCTCTCCGCGCCGAGCAGGTCTCCCTCGGTGGCCTTGGTCAGGGCGCCCTGGACCGACTCGAGGATCGCCGGGGCGCGTTCCTCCACCCCCGCCCACTGGATGAGCTGGCGGAGCCGGCGCTCCAGGTCACCGCGCTGCCGGACCTGGGCCTGGGACATGAGGCGGGAGAGCAGCTCCAGGTGCTCCAGCGCCTCCCCGAATGCCTTCCGTCCGAGGGCGTCGTCGGTCCTCTCGTAAAGGCCGACCCCTTCGGCGTCCAGCGGGAACCCCGCCTGGAAGAGCTGGTCGCCCCGCGCGCCTAGCTCGGCGCGGCGGGCCTCGGCCACCCGGCCGAGGGCTTCCTCGGACTCCCGCTCCAGAGTCTGCGCCGTCTGGGTCGCGTCCTCCCACTTCAGCCCCCTGACCGCCTCCTTGATCCGTCCGTCGAGCTCGTCCCCTGGGGGAAAGTCGACCTGATAACGGCGAAGGAGCGCCAAGTGCTCCCGGGCCCGGCCATAGACCTCCTCGAAGGCGGCCTTCTTGCGCTTTACCTCCTCCGCCTTCTGAGCGATCTGCTTGAGGCGGGCTTGCCCGGAGCCCCCCCCGACGGCCGTGCTACGACCTCCCCGGCCGTGCCGTGTTGCGTGTCATGAGGTGAGCTTCTCATACCCGCCCCGGTAATAAACACTGACGGCAAGACGGACGCACCCGTCCGCCGCGGGCGCGAAGGAGCGGGAGGCTTCAGCCGCTGGTCTGCAACTGCCGCTTTCCCATGGCCGAGAGGTAGGGGACCTCTTGCCCTGGGGTGAGGGTCATCCCCTCCTGCCGGGGGAGGTTGAACGTCTCGTAGGTCTCCATGTCCATCAACTGAACCTCGTCCCCGGCCAGGGCGAGCACCTGGGCGGTCCGCTTGCTGATCAGGGGGACCTGCACCTTGTGCTTCACCGGGAAGACCACGGAGCGCTTGGCCCCGTCAAAGATCCCCATCACATCGAGGCGGGCCTTCGCTTCCCCGTGCTTCCCGGGTTTGGAGGTCTGGATGGAAAGGATCCGACAAGGCTCGTCGTCCACGAGCATGTAGCGCCCCTCCTTGAGTTCGCGCACTTCCGCCTGGGTCCAGGCCATGGTGATGGGTCCTCTCGCGGGGCACCTCTACCGGTTTAAAAAGCCCTCCCCCCGGTTCCCCCCGGGGCGCGGAACGGTGGCTGCCGGCGATCCCGAGGCCCCCGGGGTTCGGGGGAGGCGCTTCTGTTTGACAAGGGTTCAAATACTCGTAAAATTGTGTAAAACGCGTGCCTGCCCCCCCTCGCGCCCCGGGATATCTGGGTGTCCGGCTCTCCGACGAGGAGCTCCGGATCCTCGATGACCTCGTGTCCCGGCGGGGCTTCGCCCACCGGTCCGACGGCATCCGACGGCTCCTGCACGAGGCGGCAGAGGCCCCCACGACCGCGCGCGCCCCCGCCCGCGGTCCCTCCCTCCCCGTGCCGGTCTCCCTGGCCCGGGAGCTCGACCGGGAGGTCGACGACGGCTGGGCCCTGAGCCCGGAAGAGGCGCTCGCCAAGGCGCTGGAGCTCGGGCTCGGAGAGCTCGCCCGGCAACGCAACGAGCGACGCACCCGGAGCCGGGAGACCTCCCGCCAGTTGCAGCGGGAGGAGACGGACCGCAAGGAGGCCACGCGGGAGGGACGGAGGTACACCGGGGCCTGAAACCCCGAAGACGGAGAGAGAACCATGCTGGAGAAAGCCACCCGGGAAGCCCTTGTCGCCAATCACGTGCCGCCGATGGTCTGCCGGTGGTGCCGGCTAGACGCCGTCCACAACCCCCGCCTGAGGATCACCTTCTGCCCGGTCCACGGGCTGGAGAGCCCCCTCGATGGCCGCAACGCCCCGAACTCCCGATGGGTGCGCGACCACAACATCGTCCGCGGCGAGTCCCCGATCCTCTCGGGAGGCTCCTGGGCCATCCCGGCGGGCTGAGCCGTAAGACCGCCCCAAACCCCTTCCCGCCCTCCCCGGGGACCTTAAAGCACCCGGCCAGGTGGCCCGCGTGAGGGTCATGGTCCGCTTCTACACCCGCCAGGGCGACCGGGGGGAAACGGGCCTCCTCGCCGGGGCCCGAGTGGGGAAGGACTCGCTCCGGGTGGAGGCCTACGGGAACGTCGACGAGCTCTCCTCGCACCTGGGGCTTGCCGAGTCCCAGCTCGACCCGTCGCTCCGGGAGGTCACGGAGATCCTCCAGCGGCTCCAGGACGAGCTGTTCATCCTGGGCGCCGAACTGGCCACTCCCCGGGGGGCCAAGCTCCCCGCCCACCTCATCCAGGACCCCCACGTCCGGCGCCTCGAGGAGGAGCTGGACCGCCTCTCCGCCCCGCTGGGCGCGCTGGAGAGCTTCGTCCTGCCCCGGGGCACCCCGGCCGCGGCCGAGCTCCACGTGACGAGGACCGTGGCCCGGCGCGCCGAGCGCAGCTTGGTGAGGCTCTCCCGGGAGGAACCGCTTAGGGAGGTGCTCCTTCGCTACGTGAACCGGCTCAGCGACCTGCTCTTCGCCCTGGCCCTCACCGTGAACCGGGCCTCGGGCTTCGTGGAGCGGCCGCCGGACTACGACCGCTGAACGGGGGTCCCCGATGGACGTGGGCCTGGTCGGACAACCGAACGTGGGCAAGTCCACCCTGTTCAACGCCCTTACCCTCCTCCACGTCCCCATGGCCCCCTACCCCTTCACCACGGTGGAGCCGAACCGGGGGGTGAGCCACGTGCGGGTCCCCTGCCCCCACCCGGAGCTGGGCCGCCCTTGTCAGCCCGGCAACGCCCCGTGCGAGGGCTCGGTGCGCTGGGTGCCGGTCCAGCTCGTGGACGTGGCCGGCCTCGTCCCGGGGGCCCACCAGGGTCGGGGGCTCGGGAACCGCTTCCTCGACGACCTGAGGCAGGCGGAGGGGTTCCTCCAAGTGGTGGACCTCACCGGGGCGACCGGTCCGGAGGGGAACCGTTCGGCCCCTCACACGTTCGACCCCTCCGAGGCGGTCCGCTTCCTGGAGGAGGAGCTCGTCCTCTGGCTCGCGGAGGTCTTAGGCCGCCAGTGGGAGAAGCTCTCCCGATCGGCCGAGCTCACCGGGACGAAGACGGACGAGCTCATCGCCGGACGGTTGGCGGGGCTTGGCTTCACGCTCGCCCAGGTCCAGGGCACGATCCGGCAGAGCGCGTTGGACAGTTCCCACCCGTCCCGGTGGGAGGCCGGGACCCTCACCGCGCTGGCCCGTACGCTCATCACGACCCACCGCCCCCGGTGGGTCGTGGCCAACAAGGCCGACGAGTCCACCCCGCCTGAGGCCGAGAAGCTCAGGCACGATCTCGGACCCCTGCCCGTTTCCCCCGCGTCCGCCGAGGTCGAGCTCACGCTCCGCCGGGCCGACCAGGCGGGGCTTGTCCAGTACCGGCCGGGGGACGCCCGTTTCACTCGGGTCCGCCCGGACGCGCTCAGCGCGGGGCAGGCCCGCGCCCTGGACGGGATCGACCGCTTCCTTTCCCTCTGGCGGACCACCGGGGTCCAGGAGTCGCTGGAAGGGCTGGTCTTCACCGGCCTCCAACGCATGGTGGTCTTCCCCGTCGAGGACGAGAACCACTGGACCGACTCCAAGGGGCGGGTCCTCCCCGATGCCCTCCTGGTCCCCCGGGGGACCACCGCCCGGCAGCTCGCCTACCGGGTGCACACCGACCTGGGGGAAGGCTTCCTGAGGGCCATCGATGCCCGACGCAAACGGACCCTCGGGGCCGACCACCCGTTAGAGCCCGGGGACGTGATCCGGGTGATCTCCCACCGGTAGGGCCTCTCCCCGGGGCCCCGCTCCCGCCGGGGAGACCGACAGGCGGTAGGGGACCCCGCCGGCCCGGGCCCAGGCCTTGAGCAGGAGCGCCTCCTGACCCTCGCGAGGGAGCGCGAGGACCGAACCCCCGCCGCCCGCCCCTGTGAGCTTCACCCCTTCCACGAAGGGCCGGGCCGCCTCGACGAGCGATTCCAGCCGGGGGTGGCTCGCCCCCAGCTCTTGGAGCAGACGATGGTTCTCCGTGAGGAGGTGCCCGATCTCCTGGCGGTCCTCCCGCCCCAACGCCCGTTCCCCTTCCCGGGCCACCCGGTCGATGGCCTCGAGGATCTCCTCCCCTCGGGACGTGTTGAAGACCTCTCCCACGCGCCGCACCACCAGGCCGGTCGCCTTGGCCACTCCCGAATAGGCCGCGGCCCAGGCCCAGGGAGGGGCGTTCACCCGGGAGACGTGGAAGCCCGGGGAGCCCTCCTCCGGTGGGAGCGCCCAGAGCTCATCGTCCCGGGACCGCGCGCCCACCGCCAGGACGCCCCCTGCCGCCGAGGCGGAGGTGTCCACGGGGCTCCCCACCCCCTGGGCGGAGCGTTCGATCCGGTAGCTCTCCCGCGCCAGGCGGTCCCGCGCGACCTCTCCCTCGGGCAGGAGGAACCCCGCCACCAACCCCACCGTGAACGCGGCCGACGAGCCCAGGCCGGAGGCCCGGGGAAGCTGGGAGCGCACGGTCAGGGAGACGTCCTTCTCCCCCCACCCGGGAAAGCGCCGGACGGCCTCGGCGAGGTACGGGTTCCCTAGCTCGTGCCAGGGAAGTCCGTTCACGTACAACCCCCCCGGGGACCGGCGGGGTTCGAAGGCCACCTCGGTGCCCCGGTCGAGGGCCATCACGAGCGCGGTCCGCCCCCGGACCACCGCATGCTCCCCGAAGAGGATCGCCTTTCCCGGGGCCCGGAGGACGAACGGCCAACGTCGTCCGGGAAGGGGCGGCGCGCTCACGGGACGGACCCCGCGGGCGGGGAGGGCGTCCTCGGGGCGACACGCTCCTCCACGCGCTTGCCCCGGGGCGAGGGGAGGATCCTCAGCCGGGCCCCCGGGCGTTCCTCCTCCACCGGGGTGCCGAGCAGCCGGTCCAGGACCAGGGCCAGGGCCGCCACCTCGCTGTGGGGCTGGTGGGTGACCGCGACGTTGTGGTGGGCGAGGGTGTAGATCTCGGGGGGGACCTTGGCCCCTCCCACCACCACCAGGAAGGGCCCGGGCCCCGTCCAGCGGCCCTTCACCCGGTCCAGGTCCTCCCCATAGACGGTCAGGTGGACCACCGTCCCGGGGTACTGCCGCAGGAAGGCACGGGGGTTGAGGAGCCCCTCTACCTCGAACGAACCTCCGAAGCGGTCCCCCACCTCCGAGAGCCCCTTCGCCAGACGCGGGTCCGGGGGTTCCAGGTAGAGGCGCCGGGCCCCCCAGGCCCGGGCGGTGAGAGCCACATGCGTGCTCAGCCGGGGGTCCCGTCCCGGGCGATGGCCCAGCCGGAGGACCTCGACTACCCTTCCCTGGGGGCGGTCAGCTCCGATGACCATTGAGCCGCTCGACGCGGTGTCCGCGGAACTCGAGCTTCTCGGAGCGCTTGATGAGGCCCTTGAGCCGGGTGGTGCTCATCTTCAGCTCCTCGGCCACGTCCGAGAAGAACCGTCCCTGTTCGCCCACCAGGTCGTAGATCTCCTTCTCGAACCGGGCGTAGTCCTTGTCCGCCAGGGAGGCCACCGAGAGGATCTCCGAGACCTCGGTCAGGGGAGCGGTGGTGTTGATGTTCACCGTTGAATAGTAGGTGTGGAAGCTCTTCTCGGGGCCCCGCTTCCCCTCCCGGGAGACCCACCGGCTGTCCACCAGCTTCAGCTTCTCGAAGAAGCCGAGGACCTTCTCTCCTTCCTTCCCGAACTCCTGCTCCACGTCCTCGGCCGTGACCCAGGCCTCCGAGAGCTTCTTGAACAGCGCGAGCTTCAACGGGGAATCCACGGCCCGGAGCACCGGCACCAGGTCGGAGACCTCGTTCACCACCTTGATCCTCTGTTGCATAGAAGTCCCTCGAGGGAGCGTGGCAAGATAACGATACCACCCCTTACGGAGGCCCCGGCCTCGGCGGGGGCTCTTCCAAAAGGGCGCGTCGGTACTTCTGGTAGCGGTCCTCCGGGGACCAGCGGACCGGGTGGGGGGACCCCGCCGGGCCCCCGCAACTCGGGCAGACCTCCTTCAGGGTGTACGTGCCGCACCGGGAGCATCGATGGAGCAGGGCAGGGGGCATGGGCCTCACAGGTGGGTGAAGCTACCCTTTCCGCCCAGCGCCTTGATCTTCCCCAGCGCGAGCTCCGAGGCGCGCTTGAGCAGCTCCTCGGTGGGCTTGTACTGGGAGCCGGTCACCACCACCCGGTAGCGGGGGGCGCCCACGTACTGGATCTCGATGGCCTTGGGGGAGGCCGCCTCGGCGGCCAGGAGGGCGTCCCGAACGGCCTCCACGCCGGTCGGGCCGGGGTGGGAGACCTCGAGTACACCGGAGACCTCCACGTGCGGGGGGGAGATGTTCTCCTGGGCCACTTTGAGGAAGGCGTCGACCCAAGCCCCCTTGAGCCCATCCGCCGCGAAGCGTCCGGGGTCGGAGGAGGCGGTCTCGAAGGCGTTGAAGAGGCTCCCGTAGCGCTCCAGCAGGGGGCCCCCGAAGGTGGCCATGGCCGCGGGGATCTCCATCTTGAGGGACTTGGCCACGACCCCGACGAGCTTCTGCGCCCGTTGTTCGTTCTTGAACGCTTGGAGCTTCTCCCGGCGCTGATGCTCGTTGATCCGCTTCAAGGACAGGTCGACCTGCCCCTTGTCGTGGTCCAGGTGGATGACCCGACCGACGATCTTCTGCCCTTCCCGGATGTAGTCCCGGATGTACTTCACCCAGCCGGTCGCCACCTCGGACAGGTGGATGAACGCCTCCCGTCCGCCATACTCGTCCAAGGTCACCACGGCCCCGAAGTTCCGGATGGACCGGACGGTGGCCACCACGAACTCCCCTTCTTCCGGGAGCTTCTGCCGAAAGTCCGCCATCCGCTCCTCCCCCGGGGGGATCAGGCCACAGCCCGTAGCACTTCGCCCCGGAAGTTCCCGAGGCCCCCGGTGGGGCTCGCGAGGAGCGCGCCGCAGATGGTGCAGTTCACCGTGGTGGCGGGACGACGGAACACCACCTGCTCCTTGGAGCAGTCCCGGCAGCGCACCAAGACGAACCGGGAGGCCGGTGGTGCCGGTTCCTCGGTCATCCCTTGTGCTCCCTAAGCTCCAGCTGGCTCGCCCGGAAGCTCTTCGGTTGGACCGTGTACTTGCAGGTCTTGCAGCGGTATCGGAGGTAGACCCGCCGGACGGCCTTCGCGCGTCCCTCGGGCTTGGGTCGGGGGAAGCCGCCGTACCCGCGCTGGGCCCGACGGAACCGCCGCTGCCCCCACTTGAGCTCGCTGGCCGCCCGCTTCCGGCCGCGGTCCACGTCGTGGGCCGTGTGCTGATGGCACTTCGGGCAGTAGGCCGAGATCTCCTTCGGGAAGTGCATAGGGAGGGCCCGCGAGGGACCTATGTTATTTAGCCTTGCGGCCGGCTCGAGAGGCCCTCCGGGAGGGAACGGGCCGCCGGCGGCGGCCGGAGGGGGGGCCCGGGCCGGAGAGGAAGGCCTCCACCTCGGCCTCCGTCACCTCTTCCGACCCTCCGGCCGCGGCGGGAGGGGCCGGCGGCGATGCCAATCGCTTCCGGGACGCAGTGGGTTCGGGTGCGGACGAGCGCGCAGACCGTCGGGCCCCGCTCTCCGCGGGGGGGGCCCGCGGAGCGACCGGCGGGGTCCTCAGCGGGCCGATCTCCCCTTGAAGGAAGTCCCGGATCTCCCCGAGGGCCCGGGCGGCCAGGTCCGGGCGGTGCGCCGCCGCGTCGCCCGGGTTCAGGAAGCCGTGCTCGGCCTCCGGATAGACCACGCTGCGGAACGAGCGGCCACGCCGACGCATCTCGGACTCCCAGCCTTTCAGTCGGGAGGTGAGGCGATCGTCCTTGCCGGCGAAGATCCCGAGAACGGGGGCGGAGAGGCGGGAGAGGTCCTCCCAAGGGAGCAGCGGACGGCCGTAACAGACCACCACGGCCCGGACCCGGGGGTCCAGCGTCCCGAGGGTCCAGGCATAGCCCCCGCCCATGCTCAGGCCCAAACAGGCCAGGCGGTTCCCGTCGACGCCCGGGGTCTGGCGGAGCACGGTCACGCATTCCTTCAAGGCTGCCACCGCTCGGGGGTCCGGCGCGTAGAGGGGGATCCGGGCCGCCCGCCGGAGGCGCTCCTGGTCGGGCCGCGGCAGCTCCGCCAGCGCCGCCTCGAAGGGGGGCACATAGCTCTCGGGGAAGGGGAGGTCCTTCAGCATCCGGAGCAACTCCCGAAGGTCTTCGGGGCTGGGAGGGTCCGGGCCCAGCGAGTAGAGGTCCGGGGCCACCACCTCGATCCCCCAGGAGGCGAAGGTCTCCGCTAGCTCCTGCTCCTGCGAGGAGAGCCCGAGGGCAGTATGGACAAGCACCAGGCCGGGGTGGTCGGACACGGGTCCTGAGGGGGAGGCCCGGAACGCCCGGAACCGAGCATGGCCTGGTCCGAGCTCCGCGAACTTCTTGTCCGATTCCATGGGGATGGGCTGCGTCCGGCCGGGACGGCGCCGGGCATTTAGCCTGCTTCTTCTACTTGAAGCTCGTTCGGCCCCCCCCGCGAGCGCTCCATCCTCTCCGGAGGGACTTCCCTGACGGAAGGGGGCCCAACCTTTATACGGGGAAACTCTCTCGGCCGCCGTCACCCCATGCCCGATCTCAGCCCTCTGGAGGCGGTCCAGAAGGTCCTTGCCGAATCCCCCCCTCGCAAGTTCAAGGAGTCCCTGGAGGTGGCAATCAACCTGAAGGAGCTGGACCTCACCCTGCCCAAGAACCGGATCGAGGAGGAGGTCTCGCTCCCCAAGGGGCGGGGCAAGCCGGTCAAGGTCGGCGTCTTCGCCACGGTCGAGATGGCCCCCAAGGTCCGCTCCAGCGCAGACCTGGTGGTCACCCCCGAGACCCTCGACGAACTGTTCAAGACCAAGCGGCAGAGCCGCAAGCAAGTGAACCAGGTGGACTTCTTCTTGGCCGAAGCCCCGCTCATGCCCACCATCGGGAAGCGGTTGGGGACCGTCATGGGACCCCGGGGGAAGGTGCCCCGTCCCCTCGCCCCGGGCTCGGATCCCACCCCGGTCATCAACACCCTGCATCGCGCGGTCCGTCTTCGGAACCGCGGGAAGCGGACCTTTCACGCTCCCCTGGGGACCCGGGACATGCCCCCGGAGGACCTCGCCGAGAATCTGCAGGCGCTCCTCAACCGGGTGGTGGGCAAGCTCGAGCGGGGGCGCAACAACATCGAGAGCGTCTACGTGAAGACCACCCAGGGGCCTTCGGTCCGGGTCTGGTAGGGGATGGGCATGGCGGTCTCGGCGGCGGAGCTTTCGGGCGGGGAATCCCCCACGCTGGAACGCAAGCGCGCCCGGGTCCAGCGGCTCTCGGAGGAGCTCCTCACCCACCGGGTGGTGGGGGTGGTAGCGTTCCGGGGCGTCCCGGCCTCCGCCCTCCAGAGCATGCGCCGGGCCCTGAGGTCCCGGGGGAGCCGGCTCCGGGTCGCCCCGAACACCCTGTTGACCCACGCGCTGAAGGAGGCGTCGCAAAAGCGTCCGGGGCTTGAGGAGCTCATCCCCCTCATCCGGGACCAGAGCGGCATCCTCTTCTCCGACCTCAACCCGTTCCAGGTCTACCAGGAGCTGGAGCAGACCCGCCAGCCCACCTACGCGCACGGCGGAGAGGTCGCCCCTGCGGACGTGAAGGTGCCCGCCGGCGAGACCTCCTTCAAGCCCGGCCCCATCGTCGGGGAACTGCAGCACGCCGGGCTCCCGGCGGCCATCGAGAAGGGCAAGGTGGTCCTGAAGAAGGACACGGTGCTCGTTCCCCGGGGGCAGGTCATCTCCCGGGAGGTCGCCCAGATCCTCACCCGGCTGGAGGTCAAGCCGCTGGAGGTCGGCCTCCTCCTGCAGGGGGCCACCGAGGAGTCGTTCTTCTATCCCCGGGACGCGCTCGCCGTGGACCTGGGGGCCCGCCGGGACGACCTGGCCCGGGCCCACGTCCAGGCGGTCGCGTTGGCCGTCCGCCTGGGATGGGCCACGCCCGAGACCGCCCCGCGCCTTTTGGCGCGGGCCCACCGGGAGGCGCTCGCCCTGGCCATCGCCGGGGCCTATCCCACCCCCGAGAGCGTCTCCCCGCTGCTGCGCAAGGCGTACCGGGAGGCCCTGGCCATCCAAAGTCTCAAGAAGGATTGAGAACCGCAAGGAGGAGAAGACCATGCAGTATGTCTACGGAGCCCTGTTGCTCCACACCGCCGGCAAGCCCATCGACGAAAAGGGGATCACCAGCGTGCTCACCGCCGCGGGCAGCGCTCCCGACCCGGCCCAGGTGAAGGTCCTGTTGGCCTCCCTGGAAGGAGTGGACATCCAGGATGTCCTCGCCAAGGCGGAGACCGTCAGCGTGGCCGCCGCTCCCGCCCCGGGACCCTCGGGGGACAAGAAGGACGACAAGACCGAGGGGAAGAAAGAGGAGAAGGAAGAGAAGGGCGTCACCGAGGAGGAGGCCGCCGAGGGCCTCTCCGCGCTCTTCGGCTAGGCCACCGCCCCGTCGCCTTTCCCCCGGGGGGGCTTCGGACCCACCCCGGGAAACCCCTTCCCCCCTCCGGGTCCCTTCCCCCCGGGAGAGCGAACACCTAAAGACCCCGGGACTCTCAATCCGGGCGGTGCCGCTCAAGGAGGCCTGTGGCGTGGTGGGGATCTCCCTCCCGCACCGGGGCGCGGCCCCGTACCTGTACCTGGGCCTCCGGGCCCTCCAGCACCGGGGGCAGGAGTCCGCCGGCATCTCCACCAGCTCTCACGGACAGCTCTACCACCGGCGGGGGATGGGGCTGGTCCACGAGGTCTTCGACCAGGACGCCCTGAGCACGCTTCGGGGAAGCAGCGGGATCGGGCATGTCCGCTACTCCACCACCGGGACCTCCAGCCTGGAGAACGCCCAGCCGGTCAGCGTGAGCGTGGGGGAAGGGGAACTGGCGCTGGGCCACAACGGGGACCTGGTGAACTTCTCCCGCCTGAAGCGACGGCTCCTCGGCCTGGGCGTGGAATTCCTCGGGAGCTCGGACACGGAGGCCATGGGCCAGCTCATCGCGGTGGAGTTCTCCCGTACCCGGGACATGTCCACGGCCATCCGACGGGCCATGGGGGAGATGTCCGGTGGGTATGCCGTGACCTTGGTCCACGGCAACCGGGTCTACGGGTTCCGAGACCCCCAGGGAATCCGACCGCTCGCCCTGGGTACGCTCAAGGACGGACACGCCCTCGCCAGCGAGTCCGTGGCCCTCGAGCTCATGGGCGGCGAGATGATCCGGGACGTCCGGCCCGGGGAGGTGGTGACCCTGGAGCGCGGGGCCCTCGTGGACGCCACCCGGGGGTCGGGGAAGGAGGGGGACCGGGCCCATTGCATGTTCGAGTGGGTCTACTTCTCCCGACCCGACAGCACGCTGGAGGGCCACCTGGCCTACGAGGTCCGCCATCGGATCGGGAGGATCCTGGCCCGGGATGCGCCGGTTAAAGGGGACCTGGTGGTCCCGGTCCCGGACTCCGGTCGCCCTCACGCCCTGGGCTTCTCCGAGGAGTCCGGGATCCCCTATGCGGAGGGCCTCATCAAGAACCGCTTCGTGGAGCGGACGTTCATCCTGCCGGACCAGAAGCGGCGGGAGGAGGAGGTCCGGGTCAAGCTCCACCCCATCCCGGGGGTGCTGAAGGACCGGACCGTGGTCCTTCTGGACGACAGCCTGGTCCGGGGGACCACGCTGAGGGAGATCATCGCCATGGTGCGCAAGGCCGGTGCGCGCGGGGTGCACGTCCGGGTGGGCTGTCCTCCCATCGTGGCCCCCTGCTACTTCGGGGTGGACATGAAGGAGAGGCGGGACCTGGTGGCGCACGAACGCACCGAGGCGGAGGTGGGCCGGGAGCTCGGGGCGGACTCGCTTCGCTATGTCAGCATGGCGGGGCTGGTGGAGGCGATCGGCCTACCGGAGTCCGACCTTTGCGTCGGTTGCCTGACCGGCCACTATCCCATGGGGATCCCCCAGGAGCATCGCCGCTTCCAGCGGGCCCTCACGGAGTTCTGAGGTGCCCGGCTCCCCGGCGCTGCTGGCCCGCCTGGGCGACCGGCTCTTCCTGGACCCCGGGGAAGGGAAGCCCCTGCGCTCCTGCCGGATCGTCCCGCCGACCCTGCCCATCCGGGACGCGGTCGCGCGGCTGGAGGAGGTCCTGGCCGGTCACCCGTCGCCCGACTGGGCCGATAAGGTCCGGGCGGAACTGGGGGTCCCGGGTCCCCCCCTGGAGGTCTCGGAGGGGCCGCTGGGGGCCCTCGCCCGGGTCTGGGGGATCGCATTTGAGGCGGCTTCCCCGGCCCGGCTCCTCGAGCTCCGGCGGAAGGCCGCCGGGGCATGGGAGCCCCTCCCCCGGGCGGTCCGGCTGGCCGTGACCCAGCGGCAGATGGTCCGCCGTCTCTCGTCCCCAGAGGAGCAGCTCATCCTGATCACGCGGGAACTGGACCGACTGGAACGGCTCGAAGGGAAGGAGGTCGCGGCCCAGGCCCACCTGGCCCCCTGGGGGGGCGGCATCACCCCGCTAGGCGCCTACCTCGCCGGGGCGGTAGCGGTCCGGGAGCATCTCGGGCGTCGCGTGGGGGAGCTGGGAAAGCTCGTGGACCTGGAGGCCCGACGGACGCTTCCGAACACCTCGGCGCTCGTCGGTCCGCGCACCGCGGCACGCCTCCTGTCTGCGGCGGGGGGCCGCGCGGCGCTCCTGCGCTTGAACGGCTCGCGCCTCCAGCGCCTGGGGGCCCGCCCCCGGGGAGGGCCCGGGCACGGACCGAAGCACGGGGTGCTCTACCGTGCCGAGGGGATGAGCCGGGTTCCCGCCTCCCGCCGAGGC
>JAKAVY010000068.1 GCA_021827405.1 Thermoplasmata archaeon | reverse complement strand
ATGCTCCAGGACCACGGCCTCCTGTCCCCGGACCTCCCCTTCCCGGATCTCGACGGCCGCTTCCCTCGCGTTGAGGTCCCGGGCCATCTGCCGGAGCTGCTCGTGGACCTGGAAGATCCGGGATTGACTGCCCGAGATCACCTGTCGCTCCTGGGCCCGTCCCGCGCTCGCCATCCAGTGCAGCTCCGCCCCGCTCGCCAGGTAACCGAAGGCGGCGGTGCTGAAGGCCACCGTGAGGCTCACGTCGGCGTTGTACTGTCGCAGCGTCAGGACGATCGGGAAGTAGGCGAGGAAGGGGATCACGGCGAGGGACAGGCTTACGAGCTTCGGCGTCCCCCAGTCCCTCCATGTGAGCCCCATGGCCACCAGGGCGAGACTCACCGTCCCGAGGGCCAGCGGGTAGATCCCCCCGGCGAGCAGGTCCAATCCGGAGAAGGCGCCGGGGATGGCCTGGAAGACCAGGAACAGGAAGACGACGACCGCGAGGATCAGGGCCGCTAGGCTCACCACGAAGTGGAGCTCCCAGGGCCAGACCGCGTAGGAGGGAGCCTTCTCCAGCAGCAGGCCTCCGGCCAGGACCAAGGCCGCCACGGAGGGCAGCAGTAGCGGCAAAAAGCCCCCAAAGCGCTGGTCGACGCCCGACAGCAGACCGCCGGTGCCCAGGGCCAGCGTGACCCACGACCCCACCAGGAAGAGCACACCGGACACGAGCCCCCAGAAGAGGCTCTGGCGGCCGAGCCTCAGTTGGAACAGGGAGTCTTGCCGGTTCCTCTGTACATCGTAGACGGTAGGGAGGGCCGAAGCGACCAGACCTTCCCGGGGGGAGAGCCCGGGGGAGGTGGCCGCGGGGGGCCCGGCCGGGCGGGGGGCCGTCGGTTGCGCGCCCTCCCCCGGCGGAGGCGGCGGGAGACGGGCCCCGGAGGCCCCCGCGGTACCCTTCTTTCTCGGCATAGGGGAGGCCTGCGGCCCCTATTGGAACCCAGGCGAGGAGGGTTTACTTAAGGGGTCCGCCGGAGCGGGGGACCCGCCCGCCAGGTCTATTCGAAGTAGCGGATGGCCTCCGCCGGCGGGAGACGGGAGGCCTTGAGGGAAGGTCCGGCCACGGCGAGGAGGGTGAGGGCGTAGGACAGCCCCAGGACCTCCGCGAGGTTGAGCCAGGGGATGGTCAACGTGAAGAAGCCGAGGCCCACCGAGGAGAGGTTGTAGACCATGAGGATCCCCAAGGCGGTGCCGATCCCCATACCCACCAGGGCCAGGAACGAGTACTCCAACAGGAAGGCCGTGAGGACCTGCCTCTGCCGGAAGCCCATGGCCCGGACGATCCCTACCTGGGCACGTCGCTCGGTGACCGCGCGAAGGGCGAGGATCCCCAGGGCGGCGATCCCCACCACCAGGCCCAACGCCGCGAAGATCTCCAGGAGGTTCACGAAGGAGAGGATCACCTGCAGCGAGGTCTCCAGGAGCCCCACCAGATCGAGGATCTGGAGGCCCTGCGGGAAGAAGTGGGTCTGCAGGGCCTGGGTGATGGGGAGGGTCGGCGCCCCGGGGGCGGTCTGGAAGAGGAAGAAACTGGTCTGGTTCGATCCCAGAGTGCTCTCAAGGTAACCCGGGTTGAACAGGGCCATGGGCACCAGGGACTCAGTGAGGATCCCCACCACGGTGACCTCTCCTCGGGAGGCCCCCCCCAGGGTCGAGACGTCCATGGTCATGCCCACGGTAGCCTGGCGATGTGGGGCCCCGAAGCCGAGCCCCCCGCCGGAAAAGCTCCCGTCGAGGATGACCACCGACCGGTTCTCCGAGAGCAGGGCCCAGGTGGCCGCCGGGGTGAGGCCCGGGAGGGTGGAGGAGAAGTCGAACCCGTTACCGGAATAGAAGTCCTCCAGCGGGGAGGCGTTCCCCGGTGCGGCGGCGGCGCTGTACAGGAAGGGGCCCGAGCCCCCCACCGATAGCCGCAACGCGCCGGAGTAGAAGGGGATCGCCCGGACCAGGTCCCGGGACAGGGAAGGGTTCCCCGCCACGTACTGAGGGAGGCCCGAGACCGGGCTGCTGGAGAAGCCGACCAGGTCGAAGCCTCCGGACTGTTCCCCCACGAACCCGTTCACGTTGCTCTGGATGCTGGCCCCGATGGCCGCCACGGTCACGATGACGAAGAGGACCATGGCAAAGATGCTCACCGTGATCCCGGAGCGGAAGCGCTTCTGCCCGGGGTAGGAGAAGGCGAGCCGCACCACCGGCACGTTGCGGGCCTTTCCCCGGAACAGCCTCGTGATCCCCCCCACGAAGAGGTCCGAGTTGAATACGTAGAGAGTGACCGACCCGAGCAGGAGGAAGAGCCCCTGGAGGAAGAAGGAGAAGATCGTCCCCGAATGGTCCGACCCTAACAGGGCCGTCCTCAAGGGAGAGAGGCCGAAGAAGACCAGCAGGGCGAGGCCGCTGAGCGACAGGGAGAGCCGGACGGAGGTCCAGGCCGCCCCCAGCACCCCCACCCCCACCAAGAGGAACCCGACCCCCAGGTACCCCAGGGAGAGGTCCGTCCCGGCGGGGAGCCCGGCGGCCAGGAGGAAGCCGCCCGCGGCGAGGAGGAGCACGGAGGTCCCGGTCAGGGGCAACCGGCTGCGCCGGGCAAGGGCCGGCTCCGGGAGGTTACGGATCGCCCGGACCAGGTTCAATCGGCTGATCGCCAGGGTGGTGAGGGAGATGGTCCCCAAGGTGAGCAGGAAGCCGACGGCATAGGCGGTGAGGAGGTCTCCCGGGGTGAAGGAGAAGGAGTCCAGCACCGCCGCCGGGTCCCCGAACCCGCTCGCGAAGATCTGGCTGAAGGCGTAGACCATGACATAGCCGACCCCCACGCCCAGCAAGGTCCCGAGAAGGGCCGAGCCACTGGAATACGCCAGCCCTTCGAAGTAGTAGGACTTCACGAGCTGCTCCCGGCGCATCCCCACCGCGCGGGCCACCCCGATCTCCCCCCGGCGCTCCTCGGCCAGCATGGCAAAGATGCCGACGATGAGGATGCCTCCCGCGACGATCGAGAAGAGCCCCAGGACGAGGAAGAGCGTCGTGAGCGTGGAGGAGGCGGATTGCGCCCTGGCCAGATCCGCGGCGAGGACGCTGTGGACGCCGGGCGGGTTGGGCAGGGGGGGGAGGGTCCCCAGGACCTGCGAGAGGCTCTGGTTGAGCCGGGGCCAGACCTGGGAGGTCAGGGCCACTCCCGAGGCGGAAACCCCCCCCACGTTGGTGACCGCCAGGTAATCGTAGGCGCCC
>JAKAVY010000002.1 GCA_021827405.1 Thermoplasmata archaeon | reverse complement strand
CGTGGTCATCAAGGATTCCAGCGTGGTCCGCCTCCACGCCTCTCTCGCCAAGAAGTTCCCCGCCACCCGCTCCCGCAAGGTCGCGGCCGGGCTGAAGGTGGACGCCTTGGTCTCGGTCTGCGCCAACGGGCCCAAGAGCGTGGCCCTGGTCGGGGAGCGGACCGCGGACATCAAGACCCTGCGGTTGGGCCCCTGGGTCCGGGGACGCATCCTCCTGGCCGACCTGGGTTACTACAGCCACCGCCACTTCGCGAAGATCGCGGAGCACGGGGGGTTCTTCGTCAGCCGCCTGAAGGAGAACGCCGACCCGCTCTTCGTCCGCTCCCTGACGGTCCACCGAGGTCGGGCCATCGACCTGGAGGGGAAGTACCTGAGCGAAGTGCTCCCCCATCTCGATAGGGGCATCCTGGACGCCGAGGTGGAACTGACCTACCGGAAGAGGGGCTACAACGGTCGACGCGCCTCGGACACCTTCACCTGCCGCCTGGTGGCGGTGTGGGACGAGAAGGCGCGGAGGTACCACACCTACCTGACCAACATCGGGCTCGAGCGGTTGAGCGGAGAGGAGGTGGCCGCCCTGTATTCCCTGAGGTGGGAGATCGAACTTAGCTTCAAAGAAATGAAATCGAGCTACGCGCTGGACAAGTTCAAGACGAAGAACGAGCACGCGATTCAGGCGTTGGTCTGGGCGGCGCTCCTGGCCTTGGTGGTGAGTCGTCAGATCCAGGACGACGTGAGGAGGAACGCTGGTCCCGAGCTTCGGGCGAGGTAGACGCAGCTACGCTGGGGGAGGGCGTTCCGGCGAGCGGCGACCCATGTACTGGCTGCGCTGCTCGCTCACCTGGGGCTTTGCCCGAGCGAGCGAGAGGCTCGTGCGGCCTTCCCGAGGAAGAAGTGGACGCTGACCCGGTTCTCTCTCGACACCCACGTCAATCGCCACCGCTTCCGAGAGGAGTGGTCAAACTGACAGCGGGCTGAAGCGGCGCCCGATGGAAGGCGATGCGCTGACCCTCTTGGAAGGCCACGACGCTCCCTGTGTGCGTGGGGCCGTCGTTCCAAGCGAGCAAGTTCTTGCCCCCCTTCTTGGGAGCGACTTCTGCACGATCGCAGAGCCACCGGGTCAGCCACTTCGGATCGGTGATGGCGCGAAACGCGGATGCGGGCGCCGCTCGAATGAAGTATTGGTGGTTCACAGACCTCTTCGTGCTGGCCGCCACCGGAACGTTCCTCGGTCAAGCCGACATCTTGAGGCGACTTAAACCGGTAGAGGGGTGAAAGTGGTGCCGCGATGACGACAAAAGGAGTCCGCTACCAATCAACTCCGAGGCAGACCGACTTCCCTTCGCGCCCAGTTCAGGCCAGCCTCGAGTCCTTGGATGTGAGTGGGCCCTCTTGGTGCTCACCGCGATTGCACGCTTTCGTCCCACGGTTCCAACGAGAGGCTCCGTGCCATGCCGGGTCTTTCGAAACGGCTTCTTACCATACGACTGACCGAACTTGAGTGTGCGGGATTCATCATCCGCGCCGGGCGCCGCCGTGGGTACGTTCCAGGGTAACTGACCCCGAAAGGAGCCTTGTCGGATGGCGGGGAATGGGCCCCTCCGCATACGCATAGCGTTCTGTGGGCTTCCTCCGTCTCCCTACGGAGGGGCTTCCGGACCACCCACCACTTCTGGACCTCGGTTGCCGCTTCCTGCTCTGTCTGCCACATCCCATGGAATGGGAGTTGCGTCGGTGACAGGGTTACCTCTTGGGTGGCGTCCTTTTCGGGTTGTAGTAGATGATGGATAGCAGGAACAGTAGCATCGCAAGGGGGACCAAGAACAGAAGTAGGATCAGGGTTCCACCGCTCTCACTATATCCCTTCAATCCAACGAGGATGTACGTGATTAGGGCACCTGCCAGGACCAAAAGAACGCCCACGGCAATGGCTCCTAACCGGTCCGAACGGTTCATGTTGAACGGTTCCCGCTGGTCCCACGGTCCCTCGTGATGGGTTCTGCAAAATAGGAGCCTGTTCCCATGTCCGAGGTCGCCCCTGCCACTTCTCCCAAGACCCCGGTCGGGTCGTCGACTTGCATCCACGACCGGAGTTGGCCGGTGTTGCCGGCTTCAAAGCACATAGTCTCCGCTGGAGTGTAGAAGTATCCGTTCTCCGACCACGAACCCGTTCCGAGCACACATCCTTTAGGGTGATGATCCACCACATCGGTCTGGGTCCCCCCTACGAGGGCGTCCTCGGAGAGACTGTAGACGAGGCCTTGCTCCTGGTCCGAAAGGTTGCCACAGTTTGTGGAACCTAGGAAGCGCGAAGTTCCCGCGAGTACGTCTTGGAAGTCCGCAGATCCCACGCATGGAAGGTTGGTCCACCAGCTCTCAGTAAAGTCGCCTGGTTCTTCGCAGCGCCCAACCCGTCCGTTGATCTCTGCCGCCCCGAAGTACAAGGATGTCCCGATGTCCATGTGGCTATAGCTCGTGGGGTGGACAACTGGGCGATAGAACCATCCGCATCCGCCCCCCCCGTCTTCCGAGCAGATGCTGTACGCGCAATCGCTCGTAATGGGATTCCAGAAACGTGGCGACTCTGCGGTAGTCACTCCCATAGGTTTCAGGACCGGGCCATTGGCCCGGACAAAAGTGGGACCCTATGGAATTGTTGGTGCCGCATGAACGGTCGATGGAACGGCTAGGCCCCCCCCTAGGAGCAGCCCTGTCATAACCATCCCTATCCGCTCCATCCGTCTTGTCCTCATCTTCTCTCTCCTGGTCGGATAGGTCTTCATCAGAAACAAAGACGGTCCATCATCGAAGCACAAGCCCTCCGAGCCTGTTAGGGGTGACCTTCTAGGGCACGCCGTATTGCTATGGATGCCCCATTCGTTAGCCATCTTTCGTAAAGCGCCGCCCTCAAATTCCAGTGGATGTGCGGGCACCTCCGACTTCCCTCCTTCGGGTAACTATCGAGGGAAGCCTAAGGATTTATAGTCGTCACCACCGTTCTGGCAAGCGCGTTAACGCAAATGCTCTTCGGAGGGGACTCGTAGTCATGCGGGGCATCATTGCGTTGTGCTTTGCCCTATTGCTTGTTGGTACGCTTTTCATCTCCACCCAGGAGAGGCCAAACTCCCCCAGTCAACTTTTTGCTCCGGAGCAATCCCGACCGGTTGGTGGTGCCGGCCTTCGTGGGGCTGAGGAGGTTCCATTTCCGGTCGGCGAAGTAAGAAGCTTTGACGAGATTGGTGTCGGAGCCTACCCATATGGCGTGGTCTACGATTCCACTGTCAATGAAATATACGTGTCTGACTTTTACTCAAACGCAGTATCGATTATAAGTGGAATGAATAACACCGTTATCGGCAATGTACACATGCCGTATGGAGTGGGAATGTTAGCCTGCGACAAATCGAATGGGAATGTCTACTTGGGAGACGCCGTAAGCACTGTTTATGTGATTAGTGGCCGTACTAATCAACTGATCGATTCCGTCAATTTGGGCCTATCTGGGCTCGCCCCGGAACCCGAGGCGTACAACTCAGAAACGGGTGCCATCTACGTCATCAGCAGCCTTTCCAATACGGTTACTGTATTGAACGGACAATCGGACCAGGTGACAAGCGTCATTCCAGTAGGGAACAATCAGTATCCTAATGGCGCGGTGTTCGACCCAACTAGTGATGCCCTCTATGTTTCTGAGGAAGGTTCCAACAGCCTTACTGTTATCGGCGGTCAAACAAATCAGGTGACCACGACGGTTGCCAATGTCCCCCCCGGTCGGGGAGTGGCATACGTCCCCATCAGTAACAGCATCTATGTAGCAGCGAACACTGGTAAACCTAACGCGACGGTGGTGACAATCATTAATGCCAGCACCAATAGCATTACGGGCTCTGTTCCCTTAGCGCACGCCTACTGGGGAGCAGCATACGACCCCGTCAATAGAGATGTATATGTAACGGGGCGCGATTCGGCGAATGTTACGATAATCAACACAACTTCCGGTCGGGTAGTTGGGTTCGTACCAACCCAGAACGGATCCCAGCAGGAAAGCGGGCCAATTGGAATAGCGTACGACAGCCGGAATCAGGAAATGTATGTTGCCCTCTCTGGGACGAACAACGTCACGGTCTTGCCTCAGTTCTTCTCAGTGGCAATCCAGGAGGTCGGATTGCCCTCCGATACTCCGTGGTCCTTTTCCTTCAACGGAACCACCGAGTACCCAACTGTCAGCGCGATGTCTTGGGTCGAACCTAACGGGAGCTACTCCCTAAGGATAAACCCGGTTCCGGGCTATGTTTCCTCTTTCTTCTTAAGAAGCGTAACGGTTTCAGGTCAACCCCAAACGATTGTGGTCGCATTTCATAAACCAGGAGAAGGTAGCTCTATTGGTAGCGAGTTCCAAGGTCTCCTTGGATCTGACTGGTACTATCTGTCCGCCGCCGGAATAGTTGTAGGTGTAGCAGTGTACGTCTTTGTTGTCCGACGCGGGTCAATTAGGCGGCGTCGTACCAATTCAAGAGTTTCCTCAAGCGCTCTTCCCCGAGAGACATGCCCCCGTTCTTGGTAGCTCGACTTGGAGTTCCTACCACCAAGAAGTTCGACAGCTCCGGCGTATTCGGCTTCTGGCTCTCGCTCACGTTTTCGCTCTTTTTCGGCATGGTTTCCCTAGAGGTTGAGTGTTTTCAACCAAGAATACCATATGGCACAATCCAATATAAAGGTCTACATGAAGCGAATATTCATTAAAGAACAAACAGTAATAGCGTAGTTTTGTTTATAGTCGCCCAAATAGAGTTACAGATCAACTATTTGGTTAAGAGCAGTTCACAGGGAAGCCCGAGCCGCCCGTTAGGTGGCCTATTTGTGCCGCTCCGCGAAGCGAAGCGGGCGGCGCCTGGTCGGATGGGCTCGGCCGGATTCGAACCGGCGACCTGGTGTGTGTGAGACACCCGTCATAACCACTAGACCACGAGCCCCCTTCTCTTGCGCCCCTTCCCGGGTCCTGCGCCACCCCGAACGGGGCCCCCTCCTAAAGGTTGCCCCGCCCGGCCCTCAGTGCTGCGCTCGCGCCGTTCCCCCCGCCGAGAGCGGAGCCTCCCGGGAGGTCTCCGGTACCGCCGGCCCACGGGCCCGGGGCCCCAGGACCTCCCGCGCCAGCAGCACCACGAACGGACAGGCGAGGAAGGCCAGGGCCGCAATGAGGAACGACCAGTGGAACCCGACCAGCGCCGGGATCGAAGGCCCCCCCGGGAACAGCGCCACCGTGAACGTGGCGAGGAGGGACCCGGAGATCGGGGCCCCCAAGGAGCTCCCCACGTTCCGGAAGACGCTGTTCATCGACGTGGCCAACCCCATGTCCCGTGGCTCCACCGTCAGGATCAAGAGATTGATCACCGCGGCATTCAGCACCGAGATCCCCGCCCCCATCAGGAACTCCACCGCCAGGAGTTCGGTCAGGCTCGTGGCCGGGATCGCCAACAGGAACCCCACCCCCGTCAGGACCGCCCCGAGCGCCGTCAGCGGCCGGGTCCCCACGCGTGAGACGATGATCCCCGCGATGGGGCCGAAGATGAGCATGGCCAGCGCGAACGGGAGCAGGGAGAGCCCCGCCCCCAGGATGGACTGGCCATACCCCACCGGGGCTGGCGTCTCGAAGAGGTAGACCAGCGAGAGCAACGCCAAATACATCCCCAGTCCGGTGACCAGCCCCACCAGGTTGGTGATGAGCGAATTGCGCTCCTTGAGCAGACGCAGGTCGAGGATCGCCTCTCGCCCCTGCCTTGCGTATCGTCGCTCCCACCAGAGCAACGGGGCGAGCAGGAAGAGCCCGGCCGCCACGAACCCCAGGGTGGCCGAGGAGATCCAGCCCCAGCTCTGCCCTTCCGAAAGGGCCAGCACCAGGAAGGCCAGGCTCGCCCCGAGCATCACCGCTCCCCCGTAGTCCACCCGGGTCTCCGGGCGACGGTAGCTCGACTCCCGGACCACCACGAAGACCAGCACCGCGAGCAGGATCACAAAGGGGATCGCCGTGTGGTAGGTGTCCCGCCAGCCGTACGTGTTCGAGACCCAGGACCCCAGCGGGATGCTCACCGCGAAACCCACCCCGAACATGGCGCTGAGGATGCCCTGCGCCCGGGGCACCATGTCCCGGGGGAACTCCTCGCGGACCAGGGCCATCCCCAGCGGGAAGACGGTGAGCCCGATCCCTTGGAACGCGCGGGAGACCACCATGAAGGTGAAGTTCGGGGAGAACCCGGTGACCGACACACAAGCCGCGTAGACAGCGATCACCACGACCAGGATCCGCTTCTTCCCGTAGATGTCCCCCAGCTTCCCGACCACCGGGCTCAGGGCCACTCCCGTCACGATGTAGGAGGAGAGGATGAGGCTCGCCTGCGCAGCGTTGATGGAGAACTCCGAGGCGATGGAGGTGAGCGAGGGAACGAGCATCCCCTCCACGTAAAGGACCACCGTGACCAGCCCGGCCAGGACCAACATCACCCTCCGGGCGTACGCCGGATCGAAGACCTTCGCCTCGGCGGCTCCAGTCCCGTCCCCCGCGGGAGCGCTCATGGTCCAGCCCCCCGGGCCCGGAAGGCCGGCTTCCCCTCCCGAAGCTGTCGGATCGATCCCCGGAGGTCGTTCAGCACCTCGGTGGCCACGCTCCGGTGGTCCGGGGAGATCATCCCCGCCATCCTCCGCGCCTGCGTGAGGAACTCCCGGTGCACCCTCCGCAACAACGTGCGGCCGGCGGGGGTGAGGTACACCCGGATCTCCCGGCGGTCCTTCCCTTCCCTCCGGCGCGTCACCAGGCGGCGACCCTCCAGCGCATCCACCAGGTTTGTGGCGGCCGGATGGGAGAGCTCCAAATGGCGGGCCAGGTCGGTCAGGCGCAACCGCTCCGGCCCCTCCAGGAGGTTCAGGGCGAAGAACTGGGTCATGGTCAGCCGGTGCGCCTGCAACTGCTGCCGTCGGAAGAGCGTGGCCTCCATCATCATCCCCCGGAGCGCGTCGAGGAACTGATCGGCGGGGTCGTCCGCCCAGGCCAGGGCCATGGGAAGTTATGGCTTATGAACAATTAATAAAGGTGTCCTAGGACGGGCCGCCCCCCACCCCGGGACCGCTCAGGGAAGGGGAGGGGCCCAGGGGGCGAGCCCCCGGGGCGCGGTCCGCGCCCCGGGAGGGACCACTAACGTCTCCTCCCGCGAGGGGCCGTAGCTCAGCAAGGTCACCGGGACCCCCACCTCCTCGCTCACGAACGCCATGAACCGACACAGCTCCCGGGGCAGGGCCCGATACCCTTCCTCCGCCAACTCCGCCTTCAACGCCGGGGTGAACTCCTCCCAGCCCGGCAGGAACCGCCACATCGGTTCCACCCGCGCCAAGTCCTCGGAAAGCGTGGGGGGCGCCTCCGTCAAGGTCTCCCCGTCCACCGTCCGGTATCCCACCGCCACCGGGACCTGGGGTTCTCCCCCCAGTACATCCACTTTCGTCAGGGCCAGAGCGGTCAGGCCATTCAGTCGGGCCACATACCGCAAGAGCACCAGATCGAGCCACCCGCACCGGCGCGGACGGCCGGTGGTGGCCCCACGCTCCCCTCCGCGCTCTCTAAGCCGGTCCCCGTCGGCCCCCCGGGCTTCGGTGGGGAACGGCCCCGCTCCGACCCGGGTGGCGTAGGCCTTGGAGATCCCCAGGACCTCATCGATGGCCCGGGGGGGTATCCCGCTACCGAGGGCCGCTCCGGCGGTGGTGGGGTGGGACGAGGTCACGAACGGATAGGTCCCGAAGTCCACGTCCAGCAACCCGCTCTGGGCCCCTTCCAAGAGGATTGGGCGCCCCTCCCGGACCGCCGTCCAGAGCACCGGCTCGGTGGAGACCACGTACGGCCGGATCTCCGGGGCCACCGCGAGAAGGTCCGCCTCCACCTGTTCGGGGCTCGGGACGCCCTCCCGCCCCTCCAAGAACCCCTTGGTCTTGCGCAACAACGCGAGGCGCTTGCGAAGGATCTCCGGGCGGGACAGTTCGGCGACCCGGATCCCCCAGCGGCCGGCGCGGTCCATGTAGGCCGGCCCGATCCCCCGACCCGTGGTTCCCCCGGCTTCCGACCCCCGGGTCTCCTCTTCCCAGGCGTCCTGGAGCCGATGCCAGGGCAGGATGAGATGCGCCCGATCGCTGATCAGGAGCTTCCCGCTAAAGAGCCCCTCGTCCCGAAGGGCTCGCATCTCCCGGACGAGCTCGAACGGGTCCAGGACCATCCCCGCCCCACAGACGGCCGTGCAGTTCTCCCGGACGATCCCCACGGGCAATTGATGGAGCGCAAGCGTACGGCCGGCGGGCCGGATGGTGTGGCCGGCGTTGGGACCCCCCTGATAGCGGACCACGTAGTCCGCTTCACCGGAGAGATAGTCGACGACCTTGCCCTTCGCCTCGTCCCCGAACTGGGCCCCCACCACGACGGTTACGGTCACCGGTCCCTGTCCCCCGGTACCTCCCCAGGCGTCACTCTACATAGTCCTGCGGGGAGGGGCTCGCGGAGACCGGGGGTTCCACCGGGGAGTCCTCGGGCGCGGAAGGGCCGGGCGCAGGGGCCGGGCCCTGGACCGGGGAGGGGTCCCGAGGGGCCCCCCCGGAGGAGGGCGCCGGCGGGAGCACCTCTCCTTTCGGTCCATGCTCCGTCTCGAAGTGCCCCCCGCCTCCCCGTCGCCGGCCGTAGGTGGCCCGGCGGTAAAGTACGTAGGCCATGAGGCCCACCACCACCAGGAGCACGAGGAGCAAGAGCAGTCCGGCGGTGAACCCGCTGCCGGGGACGATCTCGTAGGCGAGGCTGGAGGGCTGCCCGTTCACCAGTACCCCGGAAGTCGCCGAGAAGCTCGCGCTGCCCACCAGCGCCGGCCCCGACCCGTAGACCTGCAAGAACAAGAGCCCGTTGCCGGCGCTCCCCGGGATCGTCACGCTAAAGGTCCCCGAGGGCGCCGAGACGACGGCGGATTGGTAGTTCACCTGGTCGTAGAAGCCATACTCCAACAGGTAGGGCCCCTGCAGGACGTACCCACCCTCGGACACCAGCTGGTAGCTCACCGTGATCGTCTCTCCCGGTTGGAACGAACCGTCGCTGTAGTGGGAAAGGGTGGTGACGCCCAGGACCAGGTTGATCCCCACGTACTCGTAGATCGTGGTGGAGGAGACTGCCAGGACCGTCCGGCCGGGGCCTAGGACCACGGCGTTGATCTGGTAGCTCGACGCGGTGCCCGCCCGGGGGATGACAAAGCTGAACCAGGGGGTCGTGGAGTTCGCCTGGTAGATCACCGGGAGAGGAGCGGGAGCGGACCCGGGCGAGGCCTCCACCGTGATCTGGTAGGTATCCCCGGAGAAGGGGCTGCCTACCGGGGCAAGGACCACTTGGACGGTGGAGCCTGGCCCGTAGGAGGCATCGCTCACCAGAAGGTTGATCCCCGGGGCACGCACCACTAGACAACTGGAGCTCTCCGCCCCGGGGGGCGCCAGGAAGGTCCCATTATGGGCCTCCACCAGGACCAAGAGGCTCCCCCGGAGCGACGGGGCCAGAGACACGGGGGGGAGGGCCCCGGAAGCCCCGGTGAGGTTCCCCGCGCTCAATACCACGAGCGGGGTCCCGGAGCAGTACGACGTGCTCGGAAAGCTGTAGACCTGGTAGTAGAACGCGGTCCAGCCGGCTGGCGGCGCCCCTCCTGTGGTCTCGTTGACGATGGAGAACCGGCCGGTGACCGTGCTCCCCGGAGCGTAGACCGTCTGGTTGAAGGTGAGGACCAGGGAGACGGGGGCGATCGGGGAGACCAGGGTCACGTTGAGGACCCGGCTCTGGCTGAAGACCGGGGCCCCGGGCGTCTGGACCTCCACATGGAGGGAGAACACCCCGGGAGAGAGGCCGCCGGTGGGAAGGACCAGGAGCCCGGCCCCGGAGGAGTCCGTGGTGAGGTTCTGGGGAAGCGCCGGAGAGGCGACCGGTTGCCCGTTCAGGGAGTAGCTCAAGTCCACCGGGGCCCCGGCCAGGGGGGTGTCCACGTACCCCAGCGAGGGGTCCCCCAGCGCGGCCAGCACCCCGAAGAAGACCGGCTGTCCCACGGTGTAAGTGCTCGTCGGTTGGTAACAGTATCCGGGGAAGGTGAGCGGAAGATAGGTCAGGGAGTCCGAGGCACAGAGGATCGGCGGGTCTAGGGCGAGCACGGTGAAGGAAGCGCTGCCCGTCGCGCTGAAGCTCCGGCCCGCCGCGGTCAGGTTCGCCGTGAGCGTGATCCGGGGGGAGGTGAAGTTGGTGGCGTTCACCGGCAGGAGGAAGGAGAACGCCCCCTGGCTCTCCGCCGAGAGGACGGGAAGGTCCTGCAGCGGCTGGCAGGTGGCGTTCCCGTTCTCGTAGGCACAGCCCTTGAGACGCAGGGCGGGAGCCGGCGAGACCGGTCCCCCGCTGGCATAGGAGAGGACCTGGAAGTTCGCGCTCACGGTGGCTCCCGGCAGGGGGGCCGGGACGGAGACCTGCAGGTC
The DNA here is from genome assembly GCA_021827405.1 of Thermoplasmata archaeon. Taxonomy (GTDB): domain Archaea; phylum Thermoplasmatota; class Thermoplasmata; order Lutacidiplasmatales; family UBA184; genus JAKATE01. The sequence goes on along the minus strand of JAKAVY010000002.1, from coordinate 73,368 downwards.
CACGTAGAACGTGTCCACCGAGATGGGCACCTGCGTGGTATGGTTCGCGCCCGGCCCGGTGGTCACGTTGAGCCACCAGGTCCCGGACTGGGGGACCGAGGCCGGGATGGCCAGCCCGAGGGGCGGCAGGCTCTGGGTGCTATCGAAGGTCGTCACCGGCCCCGCGGGGCTCAGGGGCACCGTCGCGCGCGCCACGGGGTTGGTCAACCCGTCGGCCGTGGCATTAGGGTCCAACAGGGTGACGTTCGCCTGGCGGTCCTTCGCCCCGTCGAAGATCTCGAAGTAGACCGCGTTCTCCCCCGTCCAGGCACCTGGGTTGAACGTGCAGTGGGACACGAACCCCCCACCGGCGTCCAGGCCGGAGTACACCTGAAGGGTCGGGTTCGGGCTCACGTTGCAGGCGGCGGCGCTCCGGGCCGTCGTCAAGGGCGACGGGGCACTCCCGGGAGCGGCCTGGGCGAAGGCTCCCGGGAGGATCGACGAAAGGGCCAGACCAGCGACCAGGGCCGCGAGGGCAAGCGTGCGGGCGTTCACGAAGGCTAAGATTCGCGGGGTCAGGCTATAAAGGTAGGTCCAGGCCCCCCCCGGGGGAACCCCCGGGAAGGGGGGTGCCGGAGGGGGGTCTCCCGCAAGGTTATGACCCTCTCCCTCTCCCGGACCCCGTGGACCCGGAACCCGACCGAACCATTCCCGGCCTTCCCCTCGCCCGCGGTTTGGGCTGGATCAAGGGACCCATCGCCAACTCCTTCGTTTTACGGGAGGGCTCTTCCCTCTACCTGATCGACGCGGGCTACCCGGAGCGGGCGGACCCCATCGTCTCCGCCTTGGGAAGGGTGGGGCTCACCCCCCGCGACCTGAGCTATTCCCTTCTCACCCACCAGCACCCGGATCACATGGGGGGCGCCGCCTACCTCCGTTGGGCCTGGGGGACCAAGGTCGCCTGCCACGTCTCCGAGCAGGCCGCGATCGAGGGTCAGGGGCCCCGGACCGCGCCTCTCTGGGTCCGGCTGCTGGTCCGACGCCCCCCGGTCTCGGTCGACCGTCCGTTGAAGGATGGGGAGACCCTCGGCCCTTTCACCGCCCTCCACGTGCCGGGTCACACACCCGGGAGCGTGGCGTTCTACCATGCCGGGCGCAAGTTCCTCTTCACAGGGGATGCCGTGGTGGCCCCCGGGGGCCGGCTGACCCTCCCCTCCCGGAGCAGCACCTTCGACCTGGATCGGTCCATCTCGTCGCTCGAGCGATTAACGCACCTGGAGGTGCGGCTTCTCCTCCCGGGGCACGGGCGCCCCGTCTCGGCGAGCCCCGGGGAGAAGCTCCGGAGCCTGTTCCGGGAGCGCTCGGCCCTCCCCACCCCCCGGCAGAAGACCCTCTTCGGCCCCGAGGGGCGGCCGGAGCTCGCCCCGCACCTCTAGGCGCCCCTTCCGCGGAGGTCGGACCTCTCGTCCGGGACCCCGCACGGCGGGGGCCGGGGCGCCCGTCCGGCAGCCCAGCCAGGTCCCTCTACGACAATTGCCGTTGAACGACGCCGTCTTCCCCCCTCGTCCGTTCGCGAGGAGTTAAGAGACCCCCCGGCCTACCCCCCCTCCGGTCCGTGGGGCCCGTGCGACCCGGGAACCAGGGGGGAATCTCTCGTTGAAGCGCCAGATGGTGGACACTCTGGCGGACTTGATCAAGATCTCCTCGGACCCCCCTTCGGACAGGCACGAGATCCTGGACTACGTCCAGTCCTTCACCGAACAGGCCCGGATGCGCAACTCCCTGCACGGGGACTCCCACGTCCCGGCCCTCCTGGCCGAGTACGGACAGGGTGGGGTGGTCTTCGCCGGACACCTGGACACCCCTTCGGTGGGGGACAATTGGAGCTTCTCCCAGAGCCAGTTCACCGGGGGTCGGATGTATGGTCGCGGGAGCGCCGACATGAAAGGGACCGTGGTGGCCATGCTCCAGGCCGCCCAGGACCTGGTCGCACGCAAGATCCCGGTCGTCCTCGCCTTGACCACGGACGAGGAGACCACCATGGCCGGGGCCGTGGCCCTCTCCAAGACCCTTCCGCTGCGCCGCGCCAAGGCCATCGTGGTGGGCGAGCCCACCGGCCTGAGGGTGGGCTACGCGGAGAAGGGCGTGCTGGACCTGGCCATCGAGACCCGGGGCCGCGCGGCCCACGGGGCCATGCCCCAGCTCGGGGAGAACGCGCTGGTGAAGATGATGCGGATCCTCCGCGCCCTGGAGACCTTCCGGGGCCGGGTGGCCCACCCCGAGCTCGGGAGCGTCACCATCAACGTGGGGACCTTGAGCGGGGGCAGCCGGGTGAACGTGGTCCCCTCCCGGGCGGTGGCGGAGGTCGACATCCGCTTCCCCCCGCCCTACACCATCGAGGAGCTGTACCGGGAGGTGGACGAGCATCTGCGCCGGATCAAGACGCCGTTCACCCTGCGGCGGCTCGTCACCTTCCCCTCTTTGCAGATGGATCCCAACGCCGAGCACATCCGCGTCTTCAAGGAGGTCGCTGGCTCCGAGCTCGCGGTCCTGGTCCACGCCTCGGAGGCCGTGCACTACATCACCGTGAACCCCCGGGTGGTGATCTACGGGGCCGGGGACGAGGACCTTTCCCACCAGGCCAACGAGTACGTGAAGATGGAGGCGGTGGTGAGGGCCAGCGAGACGTACAAGAAGTTCGCCATGCGCATGAGCTCCCCCCGGGGGTCCTGAAGGCGCGTCCCGCCCGTCCCGCAGCGGAGGGGTCTTGACCGCACCGGGGCAGGGGGTCCCGGGACGGGAATGTCGGGTGCTCCACCTGACCACCCGCTACCCCCCGGGTCCCGGCGGCGTGGAACGCCATGTGAGGGAGCTGGTCCGTCGGCAACGGGCGCGAGGGTTCGACGCCCGGGTCGTCACCAGCGACCTCTACACCGAGATCCCCTGGGTCCGGCTCCCCCCGGGCCCCCGGGATGCCTGGGCCCTGGAGGAGGGGGTGCCCGTCCTCCGCCACCGCGCCTGGAGCTTACCGGGGGAGTTGCATTACCCGTTCCTCCCCGGCCTCTACTCCAGGCTTCGCCGAGAACACCCGGACCTCCTCCATGTGCACACCTACGGCACCTACCAGGGCTTCTCGGCCCTGGCCTCCCGCCGGCTGAACCGGACCCCCTGGGTCCTCACCGCGCATTTCCACCCCACCTGGTCCATCTGGGGGGGAGAACGGCGAAAGAGCCTGCGCCGCCTCTACGACCGCTACCTCGCCGGTCCCGTGGTCCGCTCCGCCTCCCGGGTCGTGGTACAGACCCCCGAGGAAGGCCGCCTGCTGCGGGAGGTGGTCGAGCCCGATCACGTGGTCGAGATCCCCCCCGGCTACAGCCCGCTGCCTCCTCCCCCCCAGGGGAGCGGGGGGTTCCGGGCGCGCTACGGGGTCCCCGGGCCCTTCCTGCTCTTCGTCGGACGCCTCGCCTCCAACAAGGGCCTCAAGACCCTGGTCGAGGCCTTCTCCCGGATCACGGAAGACCACCCGGACCTCTCCCTCGTCCTCGTAGGAGAGGACGGAGGGGACGCGGCGGCGCTCCAAGAGGCCCTCCGAGGCCGTGGTCTCGAGAGCCGGGCCCGTTGGGTGGGGTTCGTCCCGGAGGAATCCCTGTTGGCCTCGGCGTACGCGGAGGCCACGGCCCTCGTGCTCCCGTCGGAGTACGAGGCCTTCGGCCTGGTCCTGTTGGAAGCCCTGGCCCAAGGCACCCCGGTCGTGGCGAGCCGGGTCGGGGGGATCCCGGGGATCGTGGAGGATGGACGAAACGGCCTCCTGGTCCCACCCGGGGATGCCTCTGCCCTCGCCCAGGCGCTCCAGGACCTCCTCTCGGATCCGGCCCGGGCCCGGGCGATGGGGGATCTGGGCCGGACCCAAACCGTGCCCCGGTTCACGTGGGACCGGGTGGCCGATGGGCTGGAGGAGGTCTACCGCCAGGTCCTCGCGGAGGGGAAGGGGTCCCGGTGAGGATCGCCCAGGTGCTCCTGCGCTACGACGCGCCCGGAGGGGTGGAGACCATGGTCCGCGAGCTCACCCGGGTCCTCGTGGCCCGGGGGGAGACGGTCCGTATCTATGCGAGCGACCTGTATGACGAGGGGCGATGGGTCCGCCGTAAGGACCCATCCACCGAGGTCGACGGGGTCCCGGTGGAACGCTTCCCCGTCTACCGGCGCCTCATCCCGGGGCTCACCCTTCCCCTACTTCCCGGCCTGATGGACCGGCTCCGACAGGATGCCCCGGACCTTATCCATGCGCATTCCCACCGCTACGGCCATGTGATCCAGGCCGCCGCCGTGGCGGAGTCCCAGGAAGTCCCCCTGGTCGTCTCCACGCACTACCATCCCGCCGACCGGGCGGAGCCGCCCCTCAAGCGGGGCTTGCTCCGGGTGCAGGACCATCTCTTCGGGATGACCGCCTACCGGGCGGCCGCCGCCTTGGTGGTGGAGAGCGCGTTCGAGGCCCGGCAGGTCTCCGAGTTCGCCCCGGGCAGCAAGATCCGGGTCATCCCCCCCGGGCTCGACCTCGGCCCCTGGGGGCGCCTCCCTTCGCCCGAGGCCGCCAGGAAACGGACCGGGCTCCCCTCGCGCTATCTCCTGTTCAGCGGCCGCCTGGCCCGGAACAAGGGCCTTCCGTTCCTGCTGGAGGCCTTCTCCCGGGTCCCCCCCTCCCGACGCGTCCCGCTCGTGCTGATGGGGAGGGACTGGGGGATGGGACCCGCGCTCCGGGAGGAGGCCCAAAGACGCGGTCTGGAGAAGGAGGTGATCTTCCTGGGAGAACGACCGGACCCGGAAGACTACCGGGCGACCTTCGCCGGCGCCGAGGCCTTCGTCCTCCCCTCGGAATACGAGGCGTTCGGACTGGTCCTCCTCGAGGCCATGGCGGCGGGGCTCCCCATCGTGGCCACCCGGGTCGGGGGGGTGCCGGAGGCGGTGGGGGACGACGCCCTTCTGGTCCCGTACTCGGACGCCGAGGCCCTGGCCTCCGCCCTTGCCAGTCTCTTGGGAGACCCCCGGCGGAGGCGGGACCTCTCGGACCGCGGACGCGAGCGGGTCCAGGCCTTCCGTTGGGAGCGCACCGGCGAGGCCTTCCAGACCCTCTATCGCTCCCTTTGAACCCGGCGAGGCACCCGGGAGGAGAGCTCCCGGACCTCACGGGCAAGGGCAAGGAGCCCTTCCCGGCTCTCGGGGTCCCGCTGAAAGGGCGCGACGGCTCGCAGTAGAAGAGAGGCGAGCCGGTGCCTCACGGCCTGTCCCGGCCCCGGGAGGCCCGCTCCTCCCCGAACTCCTCCAGGATACGTAGCGCCCGGCGGAGGTTCTCCTGTGAGGTGGCGAAGGACATCCGCAGGTGCCCTTCCCCCAGGGAGCCGAACGAGTCCCCCGGGGTGCAGAGCAGCCCCCGCTGGAGGAGCGCCTGGGCCGCCTCCAAGGGGGTCATCCCCCAGTCGATACGGGGAAAGGCATAGAACGCCCCTTCCGGGGTCACGCACCGTAGGCCCCGGACCTCCTTGAGGCCCCTCAGGAAGAGGTCCCGGCGCGCCCGGAACTCGCGGACCATCTCCGCGGTCTCCCGCGGAGGGGCGGAAAGCCCCGCCAGGGCCGCCATCTGTACGGGAGTGGAGGGGCAGGCCACCAGATGGTAGTGGACCTTGTTCACCTGCTGGGCCACCGCGGGAGGGGCCACCAGGTAGCCGAGGCGCCATCCGGTCATGGCGAAGAGCTTGGAGAACGAGTTGACCACCACCACATGCTCGTACCGGCCCCAGAAGCTCCGGTGCCCCTGGGGGACGTAGAGGATCTCGTCGTAGACCTCGTCGGAGACGATGGTCAGGTCGTGGTCCCTGGCCAGGTCCACCAGGCGGTCCACCACCCTTGGGGAGTAGACCGAGCCCGTGGGGTTGGAGGGGGAGTTCACCACCAGGGCCCGCGTCCGGGGAGTGATGCGGGACTCCAGGACGTCCAGGTCCGGCTGGTAGCCCTTGGCCTCATCGAGGGGATAGGGGACGGGGACGGCCCCCGCCATCCGGGCATGCGGGGCGTAGAGGACGAACCCGGGGTTCGGGACCAGGACCTCATCGCCCACCTCATAGAGGGTCAGAGCGCAAGCGGCGAGGGCCTCGGTCCCCCCTTCGGTGACCACCACGCTCTCGCGGGCCGTCCGGCCGTCCCAGCGCCGATAGCGTTGGGCCAGCGCGTCCCGAAGCGGGAGGATGCCCGCCGAGGGGCCGTACTTGTTGTAGCCCTTGCGGACCGCGTCGAAGAGCGCCTCTTGGACCGCCTTCGGGGGGGAGAAGTCCGGTTCCCCCAGCCCCAGGTTGATCGTCCCGGGAGGGGCCGCCTCGAACATCCGGCGGATCCCGGAGATCTCCAGTTCGCGCGCGCGGGAGGAGAACACGGCCGTCGCCTAGTCGTTGGAATGATATAGGTTGACCGGGGGCCCGGGGGCCCCCCTCTTCCGGCCGGTCAGGGAGCTGCGGGCCCCCGGGAGGCCTCCCGAAAGGTCCGCTGGAGCGCCCGATAGTACCCCTCCGGCGATCCCACCGAGAGCCAGGCGTGACCGGGCCCCGGCAGACGCACCGCGAGCACCCGGTGCCCTTCCGACAGCAGGGCACGGAGCCCTTGGGTGACCTCCAGTTCCTTCCCGGCTCGGGCCTCCCGCCGGAGGAGCGGGAAGATCTCCGGGGAGAGGGCGTAGACCGCGGTGGCCGCCCACGGGCTCTTCGGCCGGGTCGGCTTCTCCTCCATCCCCCGGACCTCGAGGAACGAGAGGCCCCCACCGGCGCGCGTCAGGCGCCCTTCCACCACCCCGTAGCGCCGCGGGTCCCTCACCCGACGGACCAGCAGCACCGCCGAAGCCCCCTCCCGCTCCCGGAGCTCTTCCATCCTCCGAGGGAGCTCTCCTTCGTGAGGCTCCCGGAGGACGGCATCAGCCGCGTGCAGCAGGAACGGGGCCTTTCCCATGACGCCCCTCGCCCGTAACAGGGCATCCCCGAAGCCCCGGGGGCGACGCTGGACGACCCAGTGGAAGCGGACCCCCCGTAGCATGCGCTCCAGGGCGAGGGTCTCCCGGAGGCGCTCGGGGTGGGAGCGGTGCCGCCTCAGGAACGCCTCGTCCGGCTCGAAGTAGCGACGGACCCATCCCTGGTCCGGCCCCACCACCAGCGCCATCTCCCTGGCGCCGGCCCCCACCAGGGTCCGGACCACATGATGGACCACCGGGGCCAGGACCGCCGTGCCCTGCACTCCCCGGTAGAACAACGGGAGCATCTCCTTGCGGAGGCCCCGGGTCGCGGGCAACAGTCGGGTCCCCTCGCCGGCGAGGGTGATGACGGCCTTCACGGACCTCGCCTCCCGCCCCCGGGGCAAGGGAAGGAGCGTCCCCCTTCTTGAAGGAACGGCCGGGGCCCGGAGCGGCCCTTCACCGGTGTCCCGAGGGCGCGGCCGGGACCTCCCGGGCACCGGGGGGCGCAGACAGTCTCGCCTTGTTGTCCGACAAACGGAAGTCCATCCGGGGCTGGACGACGTGCCGCCGGGCCTCCAGGCGGGCCTTGAACCGGGTGAGGTCCGTGAGCATCTCTCCCAGCGAGTCCTTCAGCGTCCGGAGCGGACGGTATCCCAGCGCCGGGAGCCGCTCGTGCAGCGGGTGGTAGTAATGCTCCTCCGCCTCCACCCGGGGGTTGTAGGAGGCCTCCACGTGGCAGTCCAGGCCCCGGGCGCAGGCCTCGGCCACCACCAGGTCCGCGAGTTGCCGTACGCTGTAGGCCTCATCGAACTGGTTGAAGACGCGATACTCCCCGGGCTCGGGGGGGTTCTCCAGGGCGAGGGTCAGGCTCTGGACGGAGTCCTCCAGGGCGAGGAAGCCCCGCTTCTGCCCTCCCTTCCCGTACGGGGTGATCGGCAGCCCCAGCACGGCCTGCACGCAGAAGCGGTTGAGCGCGGTGCCCCAGACCTCATCGAAGTCGAAGCGGGTCAGGAGGCGGTCGTCGGTGATCTCGGGGGTCCGGGTCCCGTAGATGACCCCCTGCATCACATCCGTGGCCCGGAGCCCCCAGAGACGGTTCGCCAGCATCACGTCCCCGGAGTCGAACACTTTGCTCCAGTGGTACCAGCTGCTCGCCTGGCGGGGAAAGGGCATCCGGTCCCGGCGGCCCCGGAACTCCACCTCGAAGAACCCCTCAGGGATGTCCACGTTCGGGGTGCCGTACTCCCCCATGGTCCCCATCTTCACCAGGTGGGCGTCGGGGAGGGTCTCGTGCAGGGCATAGAGCAGGTGAAGGGTGGAGGTGACGTTCTGGGTCTGGGTGGCCACTGCGTGATGGACGTCGATCATGGAGTAGGGCGCGGAGCGCTGTTCCCCCAGGTGGACCACCGCCTCCGGCCGCTCCTCCCTGAGCACCCGTCGGGTCGCCGCATAGTCCCCCAGGTCCACCTCGTGGAAGGAGATCGTCCCGATCCCCAGGTCCCCTAAGGCGGCCTGCCGCTCCCGGAACGTGGGGATGGGGGTGGCGGACCAACCGCCCACTTCCGCCACCCGCTGGCGGGTGACGAAGTTGTCCAGGCCGCTGACGGTATGACCACGCTTCAGCAGGTGGAGGGCGAGCGCCCAACCCGAGTAGCCGTCGATCCCGGTGATGAGGATGCGCATCGGTGGAGACGGACGACGCAGGGACGGTAAAAGCCTGCTCCCTCCCGAGGATGCCCCCCCTCCCCCCTCGGCGGGGTACCCCGGGGGAGGGCGAACACTTTTCCCCCCTTGAGTCCCTGGTATCCTCGTGCCGGAGGAAGGAGCTCCCGCCCCGGGCGAGGTGCCTGAGGCCTCCCCGGGGACCGAGGTCCACACCTGCCCGGAGTGCGGCCGGGAACTCCCCGCCCGGATGATGGCCGTCCACCGCAACCGGGTCCATGGGATCCCCCTTCCGGTCCCCCCTCCCCCCCCTCCCGGGGCGCCCGATGCCACCGTCCCCCCCTGGGTGGCCCCTGCCCCGGCCCCTTCCGAGGGGGTCGGCGAGGAACCCCCCGGTCCCCAAAGCGCCCCGGAGCTCGAGGCCCAGACGGACGCCCTCCCAGCCCCGGAGACCGGGGAGGGGGCCCCGGAGGGTCCGGAGACCGGGGGACCGGGACCGGAGGGGCTCCTCCCCGGCGCGGAGGAGCCGGGAGCCTTCCTCGCCATCCCTCCCCACGAACACGATCTCCCCGACCACGACCATCCCTTCCCCTCCCACGACCACGAGCTCCCGGTCCACGAGCACGAACTCCCCGCCCACGAGCACGAACCGTACCGGGACCAGCTGGAGAGCCAGGAGTCCGACCTCTCCCAGCTCAAGGTGACCCTGGCGAACCTCCGCCAGAGCTTGGAGGAGAAGGATGACGAGATCGCGCAGCTCCGGCAGCTCGCCCAGCGGGCGGAGGAGGAGCGGACCCAGCTCGCGGAGGAGATCACCCGGGTCCACGCGGAGCGGGGGAACGTGCCGGCCGGCATCCCGGTGGTGGTCTTCCGGGCCGAGGACTCCGTGGTGGACTCGGTCCGCTGGCTTCCCCTGGACCCGAAGACCGGAGTGGGGCCCTGGTTGGGACGGCTCCTCGAGGACTGGCAGGCCGGGGGCCTCGGGCTGGAGGTGACCGGCCTTCCCCCCAACCTGAGCGTGAGGGTGAAGGGGGGCCTGACGGAACGGGGATTCGAGATGCTCCCCTCTTCGGTGCTCTTTCTCCGCCTCTCCCCGGAGGACCGGGCCCGGCTCGAAAGCTCGACGCCCCGGACCGACCCGCCGGACCCCCCGGCCTCGTCGGAAGGGTAGCCTCCGGTCGGTGGGCCCCCGCCGGGCCCTTATGTAGGCCCCGCCCTCTCCCCGCCTATCGCCATGGCTGGGCCGAGGTCCGACCCCCGGATCGTGGAGACCCGGCCCGAGAGCCTCCGGGGCTCCACGTTGGTGGTGGGCTTCCCCACCCACGGGTTGGTCGGTTCGGTGGCCGTGAGCTACCTGGTCCACTCCCTCGGGATGACCCCCCTCGGGTACCTCCAGAGCGACCGCCTGCCCCCGACGGTGGTCATGGAGGCCGGGGAGGTCCAACCCCCGGTCCGGCTCTATTCCAGCCGGGAGTTCCCCGGGACGGAGCGCAAGGGAAGCCCCCTGGTGGCGGTCCTCTCGGACATCCAGCCCCCGCCGGAACTGCTCAATGGGATCGGGAAGCGCCTGCTCGATTACGCCGAGACGAAGGGGGTCAAGCTGGTGGTGGCCCTGGAGGGCCAGCCGGTGGAGGAGACGCCCCCGGGCGACGTGCGGGTGGTGGCCATGAGCAACCGTTCAGCCACGAGGATCCGGGAAGAGTACCGGTTCCCCCCGGCCACCGGCCTCGTCACCGGTTTCGCGGGGGCGCTCCTCTCGGCCAGCGTGGGAAGGGAGCTGCCGGTCCTCTGCCTGGTGGCCCAGGCCCACAAGGGCCACCCGGACGCCCGGGCCGCGGCGCGCGTGCTCGAGATCCTCCGGCCCATGGTCCCTCGCCTGGCGATCGATACGCGGCCGCTGCGTCGCAAGGCGGAGGAGATCGAGGGGGAGCTTCGGCGGAACATCGTCCAGCAGCGCGCGTCCATGAAAGAGCTCTCCGAGCCCGGGGCGGGTGAGATGTATCGCTGAGACCGCCCCCACGCCGGGCCCGGTCGTCCCGGGGCGCCGGGCCACCGAGCGCGACGTGTTCCTGAGGAACTTCCACCCCCGGGACGTCCCCCGGATCGCCGAGATCGTCTCTGACGCCCTGCGGGAGCACTACGAGGCCTCCCTCTACCTCTCCCTCTCCCAGCAATGGCCCCAGGGCTTCCTGGTGGCCCAGGACCGGGACGCCGTCCCCCAGGGGTTCCTCCTGGGGGTCAACCAGACCCCGGGGGAGGCCCGGATCCTCATGTTCGCGGTCGACGCCCGCTGGCGCGACCGGTCCATCGGCCGGGCCCTGATGGAGGAGTTCCTCCGGCGGTCGCGCGCCCGGGGGCTCGTCCGGGTGACCCTGGAGGTCCGGGTGGGGAACCAGACCGCGTTGCGCTTCTACACCCGTTTCGGCTTCTCCGTGACCGACCTGCTCCGGGGATACTACTCGGACGGGGAGAGCGGTTACCAGATGGCCCTTCCGCTCTGAGCGAGGGGTCCCTCCTCCATCCCCGCTCACGGTGGGTATTTCTACCCCGGAAGGTGGCCAGTCGAACAGGTCGATCATGGCTCCAGAGTGGCCCCGGGCCTCCGAGATGATGAGCGGTAAGCCGATCACGGTGGAGACCTCCACTCCCCTGTCCTCCGTGGTCGGACTGATGCGCGCGAAGGGGATCCACGAGGTCCCGGTCCTCCAGTCCGGGCGCCTCGTCGGGCTGGTCCTCTACGAGGCCATGGCCCGCCGGCACAGCCTCTCCATGACCTCGAAGGCGGAGCACGTCATGGTGGTCCCCCCCACCTTCCCTCCCCGGGCGACCTTCCCGGAGGTGGCCGAGCGTCTGCTGGAGACGGGCCGCCGCGCCGGGTGCGTCGTGGACCCCCGGAGCGGGCGGCTGCTGGGCATCGTCTCCCGGAGCGATATCACCCGGGTCGCCGCCACGATCCCGTCGCTCGCCGGGCAGCCGGTCCTTCCCGCCGCCCAGGTCCCCCCGCGGGTCCTCCGGGAGAACGAGAGCGCGAGGACCCTCCTCTCGGACCTTCGTACCCTGGAGGAGTTCGCCCTTCCCGTGGTGGACGCGAGCGAGCGGCTGGTGGGGGCGGTCGCCCTGAAGGACCTCGCCGAGGCCTTTTGGCGGGCCTCCAGTCCCGGGAAACGTGACCGGGGGACCCGGGAACAACCCCCCAATCCGCCGGTCTCCAGCGTCATGACCTCCCCCGCGATCACGGTCCCCAGCGACGCCACGGTGGGCGACGCGTGCCGACGGATGACCCGGAGCGCGCTGAGCGCGGTCTTCGTGGAGGAGGAGGGCCGCCCGCTGGCCCTCTTCTCCCAGGGGGACGTCCTGCGCCTGGCGGTCCGCACCCGGCCCCGGGAGCAAGCGTTCGTGGAGATCACGGGCTTCTCCCCCGGGAGCGACCCCCGGCTGCTCTCGGAACTGGACCAGGCCCTGGCGCGGGGGCTCAAGCGGCTGGCCCGCCTGACCGAGCCGCGCACCCTCTCCGTCCATGTGGTCCCCCAGGACCAGCGGCGCACCGGCCAGGCCACGGTGACGCTAAGGATGCACACCGACCGGGAGACCTTCGCGTCCGAGAGGACCGACTGGAGCGTGCTCACGGCGGCCGCCCGGGGGCTGGAAGAGCTCACCGAGCAGGTCCGCAAGGAGAAGGAGGAGAGGATGGGAGGGAAACGACTATCCAGTCTCAAGGGTCTGCCGGAGGACGCCGTGGAGCTCTCCGGCCAGCCGGGCCTGGAGGAGCGTCTTTCCCGGTCGCTCCTCCCTCCGTCGCGCCGGAAGGGCCGCTGAGGCAACGCACGGGAGGGGACCGAACATGATGCCCGGGGGCCGGATGAACGACCGCAACGTCCGCATGATGATGAAGCGGATGGGGATGACCACGGAGGAGCTCGACGACGTGGAGGAGGTCATCATCCGCCGCCGCTCAGAAGAGGTCGTGCTGGGGAACCCCAGCGTCACCGTGGTCACCGTCCAGGGCGTGAAGACCTACCAGATCGCCGGCGAACCGGTGGTCCGTCCGCGGGGATCGTCCCCGGCGCCCTCCCCCCCCACCGCCCCGGCCGCCGCGGCGGCCCTGCCGGAGGAGGACATCGCCCTGGTCATGGGCCAGGCGCAGGTGGACCGCCCTACGGCCGAGGCCGCGCTCCGGGAGACCTCCGGGGAACCGGCCGAGGCCATCCTCCGACTGCTCTCCCGCCGCAAGGCCTGACGCCCCGGTGGGGGCCGGGGGGGAGTTCCGGAGCCCGTGACCGCTTCGCCGCCTAAGGTGATCTTTCCGATCCAGGAGTGCATAGAAGCCTACCTGGTGGCCGGGGAGCCCCGGCAGGTCCTCCTGCTCAAGCGGACCGAGGCGCGCGGCGGTTTCTGGCAGCCGGTGAGCGGCCGGATCGAGCCCACGGACCCGGACCCCCCGGCCGCCGTCCGGCGCGAGGTCCTGGAGGAGACCGGGTTCCCGGTCGAGGGGGCGCCGGTGGACCTGAACTGGACCTTCTCCTTCCCGGGGCGGGACGGCCGTACCTGGCGCGTGCACGCCTACGGGGTAGGCCTGCCCCGGCCCCTGCCTCCCCGGCTGAGCGACGAGCACACGGCGTTCCAATGGCTCCCCCCGGGACCGGCCGCACTCTACCTGGCCTTCGAGGACAACCGGGAGGCCCTCCGCCGGGTGGATTGGTTGGTCCCCGGAGCCCTCCCCGTCCGGCCCTCGCCCGGGCCCACCCCGGGGGCAAGCGGCCCGGCGAGGGGAGTCCCGGCGACCCCTTGACCCGGGGCGGGGAAACCTCATGCGCTCCCCCCCCACTGAGAAGGTCATGGACGCCGAACAGACGGGGGCCTCCGCGGGTCCGACCCCCGTCCCTGGGGGCTCCCCCCGGGCGCGGGTCTACCCCACCCTGGGACCGGAGCTCTTGCGGGACCTCCGGGCGGGAGGATACCGGAAAGTGGTGCTCCAGACCCCCGCCGGGCTGGTGAGGGACGCCAGCACCCTGTCCTCCCAGCTCCGGGAGGGGACGGGACTTGCCGTCCTCACCTTGGTGCGGGCCTGCTTCGGGGCCTGCGACCCCCCCTCCCCCGAGGAGGCCCCGGGGGCGGAGGCCATCGTCACTCTCGGGCACGCTCCCATCCCGAACATGCCGCTGAGGCTCCCCACCTTCTTCGTGGAGATGCGGCAGGAGGGAAGGCCGGCGGACGAACTGGCCGCGGAGCTTCAGCGCAGTTCCCTTCCCCGGCGCTTGGGCCTGGTGGGTTCCATCCAGCACATGGACCTTCTGCCGCCGCTCGCGCGGGAGCTTGAGGCGCGGGGCTTCTCCCCCCGGATCGGCCGCGGGGGACCACGCCTGGCCTACGCCGGGCAGGCGCTGGGGTGCAACTACACCGGGGCGGAGCAGGTCCTCCCGGAGGTGGACGGCTATCTCTTCCTGGGAACGGGACGCTTCCATCCCCTGGGGCTGGCCTACGCGGTGGAACGGCCGGTCTGGGCCCTGGACCCCCTGTCGGGGGAGCTTTCCGAGCCCCTGGACCGGGAGGGAATGATCCGGCGACGCCTGCTCACCATCGCTCAGGTCACAGGGGCCCGTCGATGGGGGATCCTCGCGAGCTCCTTCGACGGCCAGAACCGCCAGGGGATGGCCTTCGCTCTCAAGGCCCGGGCAGAGGCCCGGGGCCGGGAGGCGGACATCCTCGTCTTCGACCGCCTGGACCCCCGGGACCTGGTGGGGAGGGCCCTCGAGGCTTACGTCTCCGTGGCCTGCCCCCGGATCGCCCTGGACGATGGGGAGCAGTTCCCCCGACCCATCCTCACCCCCCCGGAGTTCCTGGCGGCGCTGGGGGACCGTCCCCTCCTTCCCTATCGCTTCGACACCTACCCGTAAGGGGGACCGGCGATGCGGGTGCGGCCCCTGGCGCTGCTCACCGGGATCTGCCTGGGCGCGGCCCTCGCGACGCTCACCCTCGCGCTCCTGGAAGGGGGGGCCCAGGGCGCTTTCATCCTGTTCGTCCCGGTCCTGTACGGGACCTCCACGCTCTTCGCCCTGGGCGTGGGCTTCCTCCTCCTCACCTTCGTGCTCCTCTTCCTGACCCTCTCCTTCGGGACCTCGCCGGCAGGGCGGGAGACTCCCGGTCCCTCCCCGGGGGCCGGGTCCCCCCAGGTGGGCGGGTTCCTCCTCTTGGGGCCGGTCCCCATCGTCTTCGGCAACCGCCGGGAGATGTGGCCCTATCTGGTCCCGCTCGCGGTAGCGACCCTGCTCGCGGTGGTCCTGACCGCGCTCTTCCTCTCCCGGCCGGGTTGAGCCTTATCCGCCCAGGAGTCCCGCGCTCGACAGGAAGAGCCGGTGGAGCCGGAGGTCCCCGGAGAGCTCGGGATGGAAGGTGAGCCCCCAGAGCGTCCCCTCCCGGACCGCCACCGGATGTCCGGCCAGTTGCGCCAGGGTCCGGGTGGGGGGAATGACGGCAAGGATCCGGGGGGCCCGGATGAACGCTCCCGGGAAGGGACCTCCCGGGAGGTCTGGGAAGGGGATCGGGGCCTCGAAGGACTCCGCCTGCCGGCCGTAGTCGTTCCGGCGGACCCGCACGCCGAGGAGCCCCAGGGGCACGGGGTCCTTGCCTCCGGGAGACGGTTCCAGCTCCCGGGCCAGGAGGATGAGCCCGGCACACGTCCCGAGGATGGGAAGCCCGGATCTCCCGGCGGCGGTCAGCGGGGCCCGGAGCCCGCTCTCGTCCAGGAGCCGGGAGAGCGTGGTGCTCTCCCCTCCGGGCAGGAGCAGGGCCCCGAGGCCGGAGAGATCGGCGGGCTCCAGCACGAGCCGGACCCTCTTCGGTCCGACCAGGGCCGCGGCCGCCGCGGCGTGCTCGGGGGCGTCGCCCTGGAGGGCCAGCACCCCGACGGGGGCCGCCTCGGCCCCGGTCACGGGGAGCCGGGCCCGGCCCGTCTAAGCTCCTCCAGGACCTCCCGGGCCCGGTCCTGACGGATGGCGTGGTCCCGGACCAGGCGCTCGGCCACCCGGTCCACCTCTTCCGGGCGTGCCCCGGCGGTCACCGCTACGTTCCGGGCGTGGAGGGCCATGTGCCCCTTCTGGATCCCCTCGTTGGCGAGGGCGCGCAAGGCCGCGAAGTTCTGAGCGAGCCCCACCGCCGCCATGACCTCGGCGAGCTCCCGGGCCCCGCTCACCCCCAGGACCTTCAAGTTGAGCTTCGCCGCCGGGTGCACCGCCGCGGCCCCCCCGATCGTCCCCACGGCCAGGGGAAGTTCGAGCGTCCCCTCCAGGTCCCCCTGGGGGGTGAGCTCGTAGGTACTGAGGGGAGAGAGGATGCCCCCCGGGGCGGCCCGGAACGCCGCGTAGCTGTGCGCCCCCGCCTCCAGGGCCCGGAAATCGTTCCCGGTGGCGATGGCCACGGCCGAGATGCCGTTCATGATGCCCTTGTTATGGGTGGAGCAACGGAAGGGGTCGTTGCGGGCGAACTCGAAGGCGTCCAGGATCCCCTCCACCACCTCCGCTCCCGACCTCCCCTCCCCTTCCAGCGCCTCCCGGGGAAAGACCGCCGAGACCCGGGCGAGGCGGTGGATGGCCAGGTTCGAAATGATGCGGAGGTTCACGCGCCCCCCGGAGAGCCGGGCAAGCTCCCCGGCCAAGGCCTCGGCCATGGTGTTCACCGCGTTCGCTCCCATGGCGTCCCGGACGTCCACGAGGAGGTGGACGACGACCAGGGGGCCGCGGGCCGTGCTCCGGAGATGCACCTCCAGGTCCCGGGCCCCGCCTCCCACCCGGTTTAGCAGCGGGTCCTTCTCATTGGCGAGCTTGAGCAGCTCCTCCCGGGCGGCCAGGATCCTCAGCCGGGCCGCGTGGGGGTCGGGGACGCCCACCAGGGAGACCTGACCGATCATCACCGGGGGGGTCACCTGGGCGGAGAACCCTCCCCGGAGCCGGGCGATCCGGGCCGCGTTGCTCGCCGCGGCCACCACGCTCGGCTCCTCCAGGGCCATGGGGACGAACCGGTCCACCCCGTTCACGCGGAAGTGGGTGGCGAAGCCCAAGGGCAGGGAAAAGGCCCCCACCACGTTCTCGATCATCCGCTCCAGGAGGCCGGGGGGGATGCCGGGTCCCGGTTGCCATGGGGCGAGGTCGGCGGGGTCCAGCCCGGAGGCTTGTCGTAGGACCTCCCGCCGCTCGTCCGCGCTGCGTCGGTAGAACCCCTTCACTTCGCTGGACGACGGGCTCACTTCCCCTCTCCGACCGGGGGGGATGACCCCGGGGCTTGAACCTTCTCTTCCTCCCCGGGGGCGCCCTCTTCCGGCGTCGGAGGCGCGCTCGAGGGGGAGGCGGAGACCAGGACCTTCGCCGGGCGCAACAGCCCGTTCGGGCCGCGGTACCCTTCCTGGACGACCGCGGCCACGGTACCGGCCGGGGCCTCGGGCGTGGGAGGGACGCTCCCGACGGCCTCGTGGTCCTCGGGCCGGAAGGGATCGCCCACCCGGGCCACGGTGTGCAGCTGCTCCTCGTCGAGGAGCGAGCGGAAGTTCTCGAGGACCCGGTCCAATCCCCGCCGGAGATCGGCCGCCTCCGCCGGGAGGTGGTCACGGGCCCGCTCGATCCCGTCGTGGAGGGAGATCACCCGGAGCAGCAGCTCGGCGCGGGCCGCGTAGGCGGCCGCCTTGATCTCCCGCTGGGTCCGCTTCCGGTAGTTCTCGAACTCGGCGAGGAGGTATTGATACCGGGTCTTCCAGTCCTCGCTCTCCGGGGAGGCGTCCTCGGAGGGCTCCCCCCCCTTCGCCTGGGGGGCACCCCCCTCCCGCTCGTCGGGGGTCATGGGTCGGGGCCCCCTCCCCTTCGCTCCGGGGAAAGGCGCGGGGCCCGGGTCGGGGCGGCCCCGGGAGGGAGGGCCCCATGCCCGGGGGGGCTCGGGCGGGCCGAGGACCTCCCTCCGCGCGGTCTTGCCCCGAACGCCCGGGTCCGTCGGGAGAACGTTCGCCTCATCTGCTCCTCCGGCCGCGGGAGACCCCCTCCTTCTCGCCGGAAGATAAGGCATTTTGGGGTGGGAGGAAGGCGGTTTTGACCCTCCTGCGCCCCCCTTCCCGGCGGGGCGCTTAGGAGGCCTCTTTCCGGTGTGCGGGATAGCCTTAAGCGGTGGGGTCCCTGGTCACTTTAGGGCCGATTTCCCGAGAGTGATTCGTGGCGCAGAACGGTACGGAAGCGTCGTACGGGGCGGAGTCCATCCAGATCCTGGAAGGGCTCACCGCGGTCCGGAAGAGGCCCGCCATGTACATCGGGTCCACCGATGGTCGGGGGCTCCACCACCTGATCAACGAGGTGGTGGACAACTCCATTGATGAGGTCCTCCGGGGCGCGTGCACCGACATCTCCGTGGTGCTGGGGAAGGACGGCACGTGCACCGTGACGGACAACGGGGGAGGGATCCCGGTGGAGGAGCATCCGCGCTATCACCGGCCCACCCTGGAGATCGTCATGACGGTCCTGCATGCCGGGAGCAAGTTCGACCGGAACACCTACAAGGTCTCCGGGGGGCTGCACGGGGTGGGCATCCACGTGGTGAACGCCCTGTCCGCGTTCGTGGAGGTCCGGGTGAGGCGCGGAGGCAAACGCTACCATCAGCGGTTCGAACGGGGGATCCCCGCCGGATCGCTCACCGTGGAGGGGGACGACCCGGGGACCGGCACCGAGGTCCGCTTCCTGCCCGACCCGCAGATCTTCGAGACGGTGGTCTTCGACAAGGACGTGGTCTCCGGCCGGCTCCGCGAGCTGGCGTTCCTGAACCCCACCGCCACCCTGCACTTCTCCGACGAGCGGGACGGGACGAAGGAGACCTTCCACTACCCGGGAGGCATCCAGCAGTTCGTGGAGGAGATGAACGCGAACAAGAACCCGCTGTTCTCCCCGGCGTGCTACTTCCACACCCGCCGGGACGACGTGGACGTGGAGGTGGCCCTCCAGTACAACGACGGGTACAACGAGCTCGTCCTCTCCTACGCCAACAACATCGGGACCACGGACGGGGGGACGCACCTGATGGGCTTCCGCTCGGCCCACACCCGGAGCCTCAACGACTACGCCCGGAAGCAAGGCTACGTCAAGGCCGACCGCGAGGGCCTCACCGGGGAGGATGTCCGGGAAGGGCTCGTCGCCATCGTGGCGGTGAAGGTGCTGGAGCCCCAGTTCGAGGGCCAGACCAAGGCGCGGCTCGGGAACTCCGAGGTGAAGGGGGCCGTGGAGAGCGCCACGTACGAGAAGCTGGTGGAGTTTTTGGAGGAACATCCGCCCACCGCCCAGGCGATGGTGACCAAGGCCCTGCAGGCGGCCCAGGCGCGGGAGGCGGCCCGGAAGGCGCGGGAGCTGACCCGGCGCAAGGGGCTCCTGGAGGGGGGCGGGCTCCCGGGGAGGCTCGCCGACTGCCACAGCCGGGACCCCCGGGTCTCCGAGATCTTCCTCGTGGAGGGGGACTCGGCCGGAGGGAGCGCGAAGCAGGGCCGGAACCGGGAGTTCCAGGCCATCCTGCCCCTACGCGGGAAGATCCTGAACGTGGAGAAGGCGCGGCTGGACAAGATGCTCCAGAACGAGGTGATCCGCAACCTCATCACCGCCCTGGGGACGAACATCGGGGAGGAGATGGACCTCTCGAAGCTGCGGTACCACCGGGTCATCCTGATGACCGATGCCGACGTGGACGGTTCCCACATCCGGACGCTGCTGTTGACCCTCTTCTACCGGAAGATGCACGAGCTCATCGAGGGAGGGCACGTGTACATCGCCCTCCCTCCGCTCTACCGGCTCTCCCGGGGGAAGGAGGTGGTCTGGACCTACTCCGACGAGGAGCGGGACCGGCAGGTGGAGGCCTGGGGGGGGATGGACCGGGTCACCATGCAGCGGTACAAGGGGTTGGGGGAGATGAACCCCGAACAGCTCTGGGAGACCACCATGCGCCCGGAGACCCGGACGCTCCTCAAGGTGACCGTGGAGGATGCCCAGAAGGCCGACGAGCTGTTCACCATCCTCATGGGGGAGGCGGTGGAGCCCCGGCGCCGCTACATCGAGGACCACGCCCGGGAAGTGACCAATCTGGACATCTGAGCGGGGTCCCCGGCGGACCTGAGGCCTAAAGGCGAGAGGCGGTATCCTCCGGCGGAGGGATCGGCGATGGTGGACCAGGTCTCGGTGGAGCTCCGACAGCAAGAGGCGTACCGGTTCGAGGCGAACTTCCCCGGCGAGAGGTTCCCCGCGCTCGTGCTCGACGAGGCGGTCCCCCTGGGGGGCGGGGCCGGCCCGAACCCTTCCCGCCTCCTGGCGGCCTCGGTGGGGCACTGCCTGGCCTCCAGCCTGTACCTCTGCGCGCAGAAGTCCCGGGTGCCGCTCAAGGAGATCCGGGTCCGGTCGGAGGCCACCCTGGTGCGGAACGAGAAGGGACGGTTGAGGATCGGAGGGATCTCCGTCCGCATCACTCCGGTCTTCTCCGACCCGGCCGACGCACCGCGGCTGGCCCATTGCCGGGAGATCTTCGAGGACTTCTGTGTGGTGACGCAGAGCGTCCGGGGGGGGACCCCGGTCACCGTCTCCTGGGAGAGCCCGAAGGAAGGGGCCTCCCCGTGACTTTTGTTAACAATACGGTTTAAGAAGGGTCCCTCCCTCGCCGCGGCGAGGGACAGGGATGACCGGACCGGACGCGCTGCTGGGCTTCCCGCGACGGCAACGGGACATCCTGGAGATCCTCAAGCGGCGGCCGGACCGCTCCCTGGGGGAGATCGCCCAGGACCTGGGCATCAGCAAGGTGGCCACCCTCCGACACTTGAACCGTCTGGAGGAGCGGGCCCTGGTCTCCCGGACCCTGGAGACCGGGGGTCGCGGCCGGCCCCGGGCCCGCTTCCGCCTCAAGGTGGCCTCGGCCACCCTCTTCCCGCAGGCGTACAGCGAAATGGCCGGATGCGCGCTGCGGTTCGTGCAGCAACGCCTGGGCCGGGAAGCGGTGGTGGAGCTCCTTCGGGAGCGGGCACGGGAGGTGGCCCGGCGCGAACGGCACCGGTTCGAGGGGAAGGACCTGCCAGAGCGGGCCCGCGCCCTGGTCCAGCTCCGGGAGGAGATGGGCTACATGGCGGAGCCTGGGGCGCGCCGCCCGGGGGCCCCTCTGACGTTCGTCGAGCACAACTGCCCCATCCTCGCCCTGGCCCGGGAGTATGGGGAGGCCTGCGACGTCGAGCGCGAGCTCTTCGAGAACCTCCTCGGCGCCCGGGTGGAAGCGCAGCACCGGGTGGTGGCCGGGGACCCGGTCTGCCGTTTCGTGGTGCATCCCCGGGGGTGGACATGACCCGGGTCGCGCTCGTCACCGGGGCCAGCCGGGGCCTGGGGGCGACGCTCGCGGGTCTCCTGGCCGGGCAGGGGTGGTCCCTTCTCCTCACGGCCCGGGGGGCGGAGGCGTTGCAGACCCGGGCCGAGGCGCTGGAGGCCCTCGGAGCGCCGGTGCTGGCCCTCCCGGGGGACGTGAACGATCCCGACCACCGCCGGGCCCTCGTCTCCGCGGCAGAGCGCCGGGGAGGCCTCGGGCTCCTGGTGAACAACGCTTCCGACCTGGGCCCGAGCCCTCTGCCCCGGTTGGTGGACTACCCCTTGGAGGCGTTCCGCTCCGTCCTGCGGACGAATCTGGAGAGCCCGATGGCGCTCGTCCAGGAGGCCTACCCCCAGCTCCGCCGGAACCGGGGGTGGGTGGTGAACGTCACCAGCGACGCGGCGGTGGGAGGATATCCCGGATGGGGGGGGTACGGAGCGAGCAAAGCGGCGTTGGACCTGGTGGGGAAGACCCTCGCCCACGAGCTCCGGGAGGAGGGGATCACGGTGGTGAACGTGGACCCGGGGGACCTGAGGACCGCCATGCACCAGGCGGCCTTTCCCGGCGAGGACATCTCGGACCGGCCCCTGCCGGAGGTCACTGTGCCGTTCTTCGCCTGGCTACTGAACCAGCCGGGGGACCAGGTGACGGGGCATCGCTTCCGGGCGCAGGCGGACATCTGGGGTCGTGGGCCATGAGGCGGGAGGAGCTCCGGTTCCCCCGCCCCCCCGACCGGGTGGCCCGAGAGCCCCCCGAGGTCTCCCGGGGCTCCCGGGACGCGGTCCGGCTCCTCGTCTCGAGGCCGGAGGACCATCGGGTGGCCGGGTTCCATGACCTGCCGCGGTTCCTCGAGCCCGGCGACCTCCTCGTGGTGAACGAGAGCGCGACCCTTCCGGCGAGCCTGCCGTCCGAGGGGGGCTCAGGCCCGTTCCTGCTGAACCTCTGCACCCGGTTCGGGCCCACCCTCTACCTGGGCGAGCCCCGGAGGTCCTTCGAGACGCCCGGACCGTTGCCGTTCGCCCCCGGGTCCCCGGCCCGGGTCTCCGGCGTCCCGGCCCGGCTCCTGGGGCCCTTCCCCGGGATCCCCCGTCTCTGGTTCGTCTCCACCGAGGACGACCTCTTCCCGAGGCTCCCGGAGCGGGGCGTCCCCATCCGTTACGGTTACGTCGGGAGGCCCTGGCCCCTTTCCGCCTACCAGACCCTCTTCGGCCGGGTCCCGGGGAGCATGGAGATGCCTTCCGCGGGCCGCCCGTTCACCCCCCGGGTGATGGACGCGCTCTCGTGCCGGGGGGTGGGTCTCGCCACGGTGGTCCTTCACTGCGGGGTCTCCAGCCTCGAGGTGGAGTCGGACCGGGTGGAGTCGCAGGTGCTGTACCCCGAGCCGTTCCGGGTCCCGGAAGCCACCGCCCGGGCGGTGAACGAGACCCGGCGTCGGGGACACCGGGTGGTGGCGGTGGGCACCACCGTGGTCCGGGCCCTGGAGTCCAGCTGGGAGGACGGCCAGGTCCAGCCCCGGGAAGGCTTCACCCGGCTCTATGTGCATCCCCCCGGCCCGCTGCGGGCCGTCCAAGGGCTGCTCACCGGTCTGCACGACCCGCTCACCAGCCACCTCGCCCTGCTCTTCGCCCTAGGAGCTCCCCCGTGGATCCGGGAGGCCTACCGGGTGGCGGTGCGGTCCGGGCTCCTCTGGCACGAGTTCGGGGACAGCCACCTGTTGCTGCCCGAACTGCCCGGCCGGGCGCGCTGACGGGATCCCGGGGCCCGAGAACGACCAAATAGGGCAGACGGTTCCGGCCGTTGATATGACCAGCCCGGTCGTCCCCCGGTGGGAGGACTTTCCCCTCGCTCGCCAGTTCGCGGAGGTCGAAGCCTCCTTCCCCTCCGTGGGGGGGACCCCGGTGACGGCCGAGGCCATGGTCCAGTCCCTTAAGCGGGGCCAGGGGTCTCTGGCGCCGGTGGGGCTGGTGACCCTCCCGGACTACCCTCCGATCCCGCTACCGGATCCGGCACCGTTGCTCGTCTCCGCGGTCGGGGACCAGGGATCCGTCGGGTCGACCCTGAAGACGGTCTCGGACTTCCTGCATCCGGCCAAGGGGCCTGACGCTCCGGTGAAGGAGGTGGTCCTGTGGGCCCGGAAGTGGGAGGTGCGGTACTGGGAGTCGCTCTCCCCCACGGTCTTCGTGGGCCAGCGGGTCTGGTTGAAGCTCTGGGGCCAGCCCGGTATCCTGCTGAAGCCGTAGCCTCCCCGGTCCGGCCCTTCCGGGGGGCGGCCTCGGGAGAAAGGTCCATACCCCGAAGGGGCTGGGGAGACCCATGGCCCAGGAACGTACGGTCGCCTTCCGCCAGGCGCTCCTCGTCACCCAGGACGAGGGACGTCGCGTTTTGAGAGGCGACCTCCTCCTGCGGGGCCCCCGCGTGGAGGCGGTGGGACCCCGCTTGCGGGAGGGGGCCGACGAGGAGGTGGATGCCCGGGGGTTCCTGCTGGCCCCCGGTCTCATCAATGCCCACACCCATGTGGCCAACGCGCTCCTCCGCGGCCTCGCCGACGACCTGGACTTCCCCCGTTTCCTGGAGCGCATGTTCGCGGTGGATGCCCGCCGGGACGAGAAGGACATCGAGCTAGGGGCGCTCCTGGGAGGGGCCGAGATGCTCCTCTCCGGGACCACCAGCTTCCTGGACCTCTATTATGGACAGGACGCCGTGGCCCGGGCCTGTGACCGCCTGGGGATCCGGGGATTCCTCGGCTGGGCGGTCCTGGACCCGGACAAGACCACGCAGAAGGGGGTACCGGTGGAGAACGCACGGGGCTTCCTCGGTCGTTGGAAGGCACATCGCTGGGTCAGCCCTCTGGTGGCGCCGCAGGGCGTCTACGTCTGCGGGGAGGAGACCTGGCGAAAGGCCCGGGAGCTCGCCCTTCGGGAGGGCACCCTCCTCCATTATCATCTCTCGGAGACCCGCGGCGAGGTGGTGGAGCACGAGAAGCGCACCGGGCTGCGCCCGGCGCTCTGGCTACGCGAAAAGGGGCTCCTGGGGCCCCGCCAGGTGGCCGCCCACGGGGTCTGGCTCACTACCGAGGAGATACGGGCGCTCGGGGAATCGAAGGTTGCCATCGCGCACTGCCCCGGGTCGAACACCAAGCTGGCCTCGGGAGGGGGAGGGGTCTGTCCGGTCCCCGAGCTCAGGGCCGCCGGTTCCCCCGTGGCCCTGGGGACCGATTCCTCCACCACCAACAACGGCCTCTCCTTGCTGCGGGAGATGCATCTGGCGACGCTTCTGCAGAAGCACGCGCGGCATGACCCCACGGTCCTCCCGGCCCAGGAGACCCTGGACCTGGCGACCCGGGAGGGGGCCCGGGCCCTGGGCCGGGAGAATGAGTTGGGGCAACTGGCGCCCGGCTTCCGCGCGGACCTGGTGCTCTACGACCTCTCCCACCCCAGCCTGGCGACGACCCGTCTGGACCAGGCGGTCTCTTCCCTGGTCTACGGGGCGCCGGAGGGAGCGGTCCACACGGTGTTCGTGGACGGGGAGGCGGTGGTCCGGGACCGCGCGCTGGTCCGGCTTCCCTGGGCGAAGGTCCAGGGGGAGATCGAGGCCGCGTCCCGGTCCCTGATGCTCCAGGGCGGCCCCTAGGGGCTTGAGGCGGACGGGGGCCCAACGGAGGCACGGGGGCCGGGCCCTGGGGAAGGGGTCCGCCCCGAGCGGGATCAGGGGCCGGTCGTGAGGGAGATCTCTCGGGCCAGCTCTTCCAGGGCTTCCGTCCCGGGCCTCCGGAGGCCTTCCCGCTCGAGGCTCGTGAGCTGGCGGTCCGCCAGGTCCCGGGGCAGGCCGAAGAGGCTCTCGAGGAGGGGGGGGTCCAGGGAAGTTGCGATCACACCGTGGTGGAGGAGGGCATGGTGGGTGACGTACTGACTGGCCCCGCCAAGGACGCGCCCCGCCGCGGTGAGGACCTTGCCCCGGGCCGACGTCAGGCAGTAGCCGGGATAGCTCCCCGGGGCCGGGTCCCACCGCGTCTGAAGCCCTTGACCCCTCAGCCAGGAGACCACTCCCGCTCCCAGGAGGGTGTAGGCATCGGGGAATCGGGGAGGGAAATGGGGAGAGTCCCGGGGGATCACCCGGGCAAAGTGGACGTCCCCCGGCCGATGCAGGAGGCCCACACCGCCGGAGGGACGCGACAGGACCGGGAGGTCCCTCGCCAGGGCGAGAGGGAGGCCGGGGAAGGTGCCCCGTTGGGAGACCCCCAGGGTCACGGCCACCTCGGAGAATTGGCCGACCGCGACCGCTTCCTCCCCGGAGCGCAGTAGTTTAAGGTCCTGCGCGAGGACCTCCCGGGCGTCCTGCGGATGGGGATGGACGAGGAGCCTCATGAGGGACGGCTGTCCGGGCCCCAGGCCCCGGGGGAGCGGGAGGACCCTTCGGGCACGGCGGGGGCGCAAGGGACCTCAATCCTCTTGAGGCCATTCCCCCACCCGGGGGGCATGGCCGAGCTCAGCGACCTGAAGATGCGGATCGGGGACCCGGCGCCCCCCTATTCGTTGCCGGGGACCGACGGGAAGGTCCACCGGCTCGAGGACCTCCGGTCCTCTCCGCTGCTCTTGGTGGTCTTCTCGTGCAACCATTGCCCCTATGCCCAGGCCTGGGAGGGCCGGCTGATCGCCCTGGCCCAGGAGTTCGCGCCCCGGGGGATGGCAACGGTGATGATCAATCCGAACGAGACCGAACACTACCCGGACGATCGGATGGAGCGGATGGTCGAGCGCGCCCGGCAGAAGGGTTACCCGTTCCCGTATCTTAGGGACGATACGCAGCAGGTGGCTCGGGCCTACGGGGCCTTGGTGACCCCGCACGCCTACCTGTTCGACGCCCGGCAACGCCTGCTCTTCCAAGGGCGCGTCGACGACCGGCACGACGACCCGGCCCAGGTCCATCATCCGTACCTCCGCCATGCGATCCAGGCCGCCCTGGACGGCCGACCTATCGAGCCTGAGACCACTTCCGTCCTGGGCTGCAGTATCAAGTGGCGGGAGTGAGCCGCCCGGCCGCCGGGAGGGGCCCGTTCTGGCGGAGGACTCAATCCCCGTCGGAGGGGGCGGGCCGGCGAGCCGCCCGGTCGGGTCTCCGAGGGGGGCTACGCAGGACCTCCTGGGCCCGGGCCTCGAAGGCTCGCAGCAGCGTCGGGTTGAGGGGGCTACCCTGGGCGTCCAGCCGGGCCGCGATGGCCACCTTGCCTGCCAGGGCCCGGGCGAGCCTTCCCCGTCGCACCTGGCTTGCCGTGTGGATCTGCGGGTGCAGGAAGAGCAGGCCATGTCGGGGGGAGGGGCCGTGCCCCCGCAGGTGTTCGAAGAAGGCGCGCTCGGCGCCGAGGACCTGCACCGTGCCGGCGGGCATCCGGGCGAGGCGGTCGAGGCCACCGGCCTGGGCGATGAGCCGGGCCGTCAAAAGCGGTCCCAGGAGCGCGCAGAGGTTAGGGTAGCGTTCCGGCATGGCCTGCTGCAAGGCCTGCTCGAGGGCGCTGCGAGCCTGCTGGGCTTGTCGCCACGTGCGGGCCAGGGCCCGACGGGCCTCGGCCACGGAAGGAGGAGGGGCGGTGGGCCCCTCGCCAGGGTCGGCCTCGAAGTGGGAGGCGCTGAGGGCGGGGGAGAGATCGGAGAGCGGCAGGCCCGGGGCTTCCCGGGCGCGCCAGTTGGCCAGGCGTTCCCCCAGTAGGTTCGAGGTCTCGTCCAGGTCGGTCATGGCCCGGACCGCCTCCTCCACATGGGCGGAGGGGTCCCAGGCCTCCCGGAGGGTCTCTTCCGCCATCTCCAGGGTCACGCGTCGTTGGAGCTCCGGCGGGAAACCTTTGCGGAGCGCGTCCAGCGGAGGGAGCGGACCGAAGGCCGGCTCCGCTCCCCAGGCCGCGAGCCGGCGGTCCCGGGACGTGAGATGGCCTTTCGCTTCCGGAGGGAGCTCCGAGAGGAGCTCCCGCTCCTCCGGGGCCAGGCCCCCGGCCCGTCGGAGCCGCCAGCGGGCCTTGATCCCCTCAGGGTCCCGGGGAAAGAGCTTCTCGGAGAGGATCCGCCCTTCCTGGACCAGGAAGACCCCGAACCAGGTGGTGACGACCTCCAAGGGGATCAGTCCATCCTGAGGCCACCGTTGACGTGCACGGTGGTCCCGGTGAGATAGCTGGAGTCCTCGCGGGTGAGGAAGTCGATCACCGCCGCGACCTCTTCGGGTCGGCCGACCCGGCGCAGGGGGATCGCACCCTCGCGGCGGGAGCGCCGCTCGGGGGTGTCCTGGGCGAGGATGGCCGTGTCGATGGACCCGGGGGCGACGGTGTTCACCCGGATCCGGGGAGCGAGCTCCCGGGCCAGGGAGCGGGTGAGGCCCAGGAGGGCGGCCTTGCTCGCCGCGTAGTCCGCCCCGTGATCGGAGCCGTTGAAGGCGAGCACGCTGGCGACGAACACGATCCGGGCCCCGGAGGGGCTACGTTCGAGCGGTTCCAAGAGGCGTTGGACGATCTGGAAGGGTGCGAGGAGGTTCAGTCGCAGGGTCTCCTCGAACTGCTCCCGGGAGATCTCCCGGAACCTCCGGCGAGGGTACGCCCCGGCGTTCAAGACGAGGACGTCGAGGCAAGGAAAGGAACGGAGGGCCCCTGCGGCGAAGGCCTCTACCTCGGCGGGCCGGGAGAGGTCCGCGCGGAAGGTGCACGCTTCGCCCCCCGCGTGGCGATGGGCCTCGGCGAGCGCCTGGACCTCGGAAGCGTGGGACAAGGCATGGAGCCCCAGGGCGTCCCCCCGCTGGGAGAACCGTCGGGCCGTGGCGAGCCCGATCCCGCTACCGGCCCCGGTGATGAGGGAATGGGTCACCTCCGAGCTCACGGGGCCCGGAAGCCCGGCCACCCTCTTGAGGGTGCCCGGAGCGCTTATCTCCCGGGCGGAGTGACTTTCCGACATGGCCGACGTCGAGGACTACCGGAGGCTCTTCGCCTACAATCACCGGGTCTTCGAGCGTTTCCTGAAGGCGGTGGGGGAACTGCCCTGGGAGGAGGCGTCCCGGCCCCGGGGGGCGGGGCACGAGTCCTTGACGGGGACCTTGCTGCACATCCTCGGGGTGTACGAGGGGTGGCTGGGCTACATCCTCCACGACCGGGCTCGGGAGCTCCAGGCCCTCCGGCAGGCCCGGAGCGCGGAGCCTCCCCCTCACACCCATGCGGCCGTCCGCCGGGAGTCGGCCCGGGTCTGGAAGATGGTGACGAAGACCCTCCGGGACCTCACCGACGAGGAACTTCAGCGCCGGGTGCGAGCGCCCTGGATGCCGGGGTACTACACGGTGGAGGACGCCCTCTGGCAGACGACCTTTGAGGAGGCGCATCACCTGGGGGAGATCATCGCCCTGTTCTGGCAGATGGACCGGAAGCCGCCCCAGATGGTCTGGATCCTGAACCGTCCCCCGGCACGACCGGTTCGGCGAGCCCGCGGGCACAAGCCCTGACCGGTCAGGCGACGCGTTGGCCAACCCCCTCTGGGAATGCCTCGAGGGGCCGAGCCAAAGCGGCGTTCGGGGCAGAGGGACGTTCGCCCGAGGGTTAATCCGCTGCGCCGCGGTGCCGAGGGAGGTATTCCCATGGACGAATCCGAGGACGTGAGCAAGGGGCTGGTCGAGGGACTGATCGAGGCGCTATCGGACAAGCACAGCCAGGTGGACATCCGGCTCCAGGACCTGACGATGAACCTGGGCGGCTCCCGCATGGGGGTCAAGGTATCCGGGACGATCACGATAGCCGTCCACATGCGCGACCTCACGGCCCCGGAGAAGGAAGCGCACGTGGCGAGCAATATCGCGGCGATCCGTCAGTGAAGCTCCTTCCGCAGGAGCTTCAAGCTCCCTCGCGAAAGGTGGACGTGCCCTAAGAGAGGGTTCGTCCCGCGGCCCAGAGCGAGCACGTCCTCCTGCTCGAGCCGCAGCCGGACCCGCCAGCCCATCCTGGCGAGGTCCCCCGGGACCCCCAGGTTCTTCCACAGGCTCACCTTCTCCTCGTGGAGCAGGCCCCGTAGCTCGCCCTGGCGGGGCAAAAGGGGGTCCAGGTCGAACTGGACCTCCCTTGCGTTCGCGTCGAGCATGAGAAGCGGGGCCCCGGAGACCTCCATGGCGAGGGAACCCCCTTTCAATCCGCCGAGCAGCCGGGTCAAGGTCTGGGCTTCCCGCGACGCGGCCATGATCGGAGGAGGTCCCTGCCCCCTATCAGGCTATCCTTCCTCGGATTCGTGTGCCTGGGGACGGGGGTCGAGCCTCCCGGAAGGCGCTCGGACCCGCCCTCGGGAAAGAAGGGGGAAATAGCCGGGCAGGATGAAGTCGAACGGGATTCAGGATGGCGCACGGCGGGGACCGGGAGTATGGCAACGGAGAGCGAGGGAACATCGGCCGACGGGTCGGGGAGCTCGCAGGCCGGGGGCTCCCATCCCCTCCGGGGGACTGAGGATGCCGGGGCCCAGCTCCGCCCCTTCGCCCGGCCCTTCCCCTGTGTCGGGAGGAGCGGCCGGCCGCCAGTCCCTGGTCCGGGTGCAGCGCCAAGGGCCGGTGGCGGTCGTCTACCTCTCCCATCCTCCGCTGAACATCCTCTCCAGCGCCCTGCTGAGCGACCTGGCCAAGGCCTTGGCGGACCTCCTCGAGGAGGGCACGGCGAGGGCGTTGGTCCTCACCGGAGTCGGACAGCGAGCCTTTTCCGGCGGGGCCGACATCAAGGAGATGGCCCCCCTTTCCCACGAAACGGCCCGACTGCATTCGCTCAAGGGCCAAGCGGTCACGAACTTGATCGAATGGATGCCCTTGCCGGTCGTCGCCGCGGTTCACGGGGCCTGCCTGGGCGGAGGCTCGGAACTGGCCGAGGCCTGTGACTTCGTCCTCGCGAGCGAGGAGGCGGTCTTCGGGCAACCGGAGATCAATCTCGGGATCATCCCGGGGTGGGGGGGGACCCGGAGGCTGACCCGGATCCTCGGGGTGACCCGGGCGAGGGAATGGATCCTCACCGGGGCGCGGAAGACGGCCCGGGAGGCTTTCGAGGCGGGGTTGGTCACCCGGCTCCTCCCCCCGGACCAACTGCTGGAATCCGCCATCACCTTGGCGCAGACCTTGGCAGCCAAACCCCCCGAGGCCTTGGCGGCGGCAAAGTATGCGGTGAGCCATGCGGCGGACGAGGCCCGGCTGGAGGGATTGCAGTACGAACGGGACCTCTGGGGGATGCTGTTCGAATCGGAGGGTCAGAGGGAGGGCATGGGGGCCTTCCTGGAGAAGCGGGAGCCTCGCCCCTTGTCGCGCGGGGCCGGGGACCTTTTCGCGCTCTCGGCCTTCCCCTGGGTCCGTCCGGGAAACCCTCTCGAACGGGCCCTGGACCTCGCCCGGTTGGACCTCCAGGAAGGGGGGTCCGGGCCCGACCCGGCACTGGCCCGCTGGGGAGACTACTATGGAGGCCCCGGAGCTCCGGGCGGCAGTTTGGCCCACCGAGGGAAGCGGACCGCCGAAGGGGACGCCCGCGGGTCCCCACCCTGAACCAGAAACCCACCGCCGTCGTCCTCGTCCCGAGGAGGGGGGACCGGGGGGAAACGGAGGTGGGTCTCAGGCAAGGCTATTACCCCGTCGCCGTACGGCCCCCCGGAACGCGTGCCGCGGTGGCTCAGTCGGTAGAGCGACTCCTTGGTAAGGAGTAGGTCGAGGGTTCGATTCCCTCCCGCGGCTTCTTTTCTTCAGGGGTCGGCGTTCTATCCCTTACGACAAGGTCCTCGGCCTCGTCTTCCCGGAGGAGCGCGAGGCGGCGAGGTCCCTGCCGGGAGCGCCAGGGCGACCGTCATAGACCTTCGAGGCTCCCTCCGAGACGGGGGGCGTTCATGTCCCGGTTGGGGAGGCTCCAACAGGTTATCTCGAGCATTCCGCGGGGGAAGGTCCTCACCTACGGGCAGGTCGCCGAGGCGGGAGGTTTGCCGGGGGCCGCGCGTTTGACCGTGTGGGCGCTCCACCAGGGGCGAGGACTGCCCTGGCACCGGGTCGTGGGGGCCGGAGGTCGGATCTCGCTCCGAGGGGAAGAAGGGCTGGAGCAGCGTCTCCGCCTTCAGATCGAAGGGGTGACTTTCCGCGGGGGAAGGGTGCGCATGGACCTCCACGGCTGGGTCCCTGCCCGGAGGAGCGCACCGCGCCGACGGCGGAGGGGGGGTCCTGGTCGGCCAGATTCCCCTTCTTGGCCCCCTCCGTAAGGATCCCCGGGGATTCGCGCCGGCGCGGGGACTTGACCATGGGTCGCGGAAGTCCGCGATTCCGATGACCCCCCGGGTCCACGGGGGGTCCCTCGGGAGCGGGCGACCTTCAAGGAGGCCGTCCGGCCCGGCCGTCCGGGAGGCCCGCGGCGCGCGCAAAGGTAGATGGGGAAGGGGGGGTGTGCCCCCATGAGACCCATGTCCACGGGCTTCCCCGGGGTGAACGGGTCGGCGACCCCAGCCACCCCTCCCGCACCGGGAGTTCCTTTGGACAACCTTCCCCGGGTCTCGCGTCGGAGGGCGGTCTATGCCCTGAGCCTCCTCGCGGCCGTTCTGGTGGTAGGGACGGTGGGGTTTCGCTTGACGGCCGGGCTCGACTGGGTGGACGCCTTCTACTTCGAGAGCATGTTGGCCACCGGCCAGGGCCCGCCGTTCCCGCTGACCACGGACACGTCGAAGATCTACGCCTCGGTGATGGCCTTCGTTTCGGTCGGTTCGGTGATCACCACCGTGGTCTTCTCCCTGGGACCGATCGTGGCGCGGACCTGGCACGAGGCTGCGCAGCGCGTGGAACGCGAAGCCCGGCGCCTGGAGAAGGACCTGAGAGGGGGCCGCGGGAAGGACTGACCGCCAAGGGAGAGGAGGAGGCGTCTCCGCGGTCTCAGCGTTCCAGAACGAGCAGGGACTCCTTCAGAGGGACCTGGTGGCGCTGGGGGTTCGACCGCCACTTGTCTCCCCGT
This sequence comes from Thermoplasmata archaeon, assembly GCA_021827405.1. Lineage (GTDB taxonomy): Archaea > Thermoplasmatota > Thermoplasmata > Lutacidiplasmatales > UBA184 > JAKATE01. The sequence goes on along the minus strand of JAKAVY010000002.1, from coordinate 41,428 downwards.
GAACGAAGCGGGAACAACCGATAGCTCTGGAAACCCAGCCCGCAGGCGATCCTGCCCAGATAGGCTTCCGTCGGGACATGGACCCCGTAGGGAGCGGAATCCCCCAAGATGAGCATGTAGCGGGAACCCCGCCTCAGGAGACGGGCCGCCTCCTTAAGCGAACGGGTGAGGTCATTGAAGTACTGCCCTACGAGCACGTCGTAGCTCTTCCTGCCGCCCTTCTCCCAACGTCGCTCGGTGAGCAGGTCGACCTTCCGCTGGATCTCCTCAGCGACCGCGGGGGAGGCGTCCCAGACCGCGGGTTCCAGGATATCCGTGGTCCGGAAGCGAGAGCGCAGGACCTGGGTGGTGGCGGACATGACCAGCTTCTCCCGGACCTTCTGGCTGATCTCCCCCCAGCTCCGGGCGAAGCCGGTGAAGTACCCCTCGAGCCGAGTGCGGTCCGCGTAGTCGTAGTTGTTCAGGTACGGGGGCGAGGTGAAGGCGAACGTGAAGGAGGCGTCTTGGAAGGGACTCTGGCGGCAATCCCCCTCCACGACCTCCGCCGGGGTCCGTCGGAAGCGCGGGGGGGTTCCCCCAAGGTCTCGGACGCATCGGTCGAGCTGGGAGAGGAAGGTGTCGATCCCGTCCTTCTCCGTGATCCTCTTTCGTGGGGAGATGTAGGGCCAGCCCGTAGCGGCCCCGGACGCCTGCCGGAGGGCGCCGATGAGGGCGACCTCAAAGAGGTCCCGGAACGGAGGTGGCGCCCGGCGATGGATCTCCTGCTTGGCGTAGAGGAGTCCCCGGAGGTTGGAGGGACTGAAGCACTTTCCCAGGAGGGGCGGGACCGATTCCTCGGCGGCGTGCCGGGCCTCCTCCCGGCTGGAGCGGAGGTGGGCCTGGAAGCGCCCTACGGCCTCCTGGAGTTCCGCATAGTCGTAGTCCCAGAACACTTTGGTCCGGGCGATCCGGGCGACGAAGGGATGCGCCTCCGTCCCCGCGCTAGGGATCCCCCGCCCCTTGCAGACCACCTGAGTCGTCCCGGTCCCGGTGAAAGGGTCGAGCACCCGGTCCCCCCTCCCGAGCCGGTTCCAATCCAAGGCGAACTCGACCGCCCGGTAGCTGAATCCGGCAGGATATTGGAACCAGCCGTGGATGGGAGCGGCCTTGCTGTCCTTGAAGGTCCCGAACTCGGAGATGTCCAGCGGCCGGAGGCGGGGGCCCGGCCGGGGGTCGTTTCCCTCCTCGGCTCCCGGGGACAAGGCCTCCTCCGGGGAGGGGAAACCCCCCGGAAGGAAGTAGGGTCTGGCGGGGAGAGGGTCCATGGGCTCCAAGTCCCGAGAGCCCCGGCACCAGTAAAGCGTTGGCACCCTGGCGTGGCGGTGCCGATCGTGTCCGACCCGTGGGGGGTTGTCCCCTCGGTGAGGCCGAAGGGACCAAGGGGCCGGATTGGCCATCGGAGTTGGGTCCGGGGGTAGGGTCCGTCAAGGATGCGGGTGTTGGAGGAGTCCGTCCCTGGCCCCCATCCGAAGACCCAAGACCGCCGGGCGGCTGTAGCGCCTCGCCATATGGCGGAGCCCGCCCTGCTGGCTCTCACCGGGAACGCGGCTGGGAGGGGCCCGACGCGACCGGGTCTCCGAGCAGAGGCTCAAATAACGGACGGGTGTGACGGGGAACATGCCCCTTTGGGAGGATTCCCCCTCCGCCTGGCATGAGGTCCTTCCGGGGGTTAAGCGTCGGATCTTGACGCATGGAGGGGGTGTGATGATGGTGCTCTACCGGATCGCCCCGAGCTCCCGGTTCCCCATGCACACGCACCCGCATTTGCAGGCGGGGACGGTCTTGGAGGGCGGGGGAGAGTTTCGGGTAGCCGGTGAGCTTTGGACCCTCCGCCCCGGCTCCGCCTACTCGATCCCGGGAGGGGTCCCTCATGAACTGGTGACCGACGCGTCCGGCCCCAGCGTCATCCTGGATGTCTTCGTGCCCGAGCGGGAAGACTTCTTGCCGGAAGCGACGCCCCCCCGCCGGCCCTAGCCGACCGACCGAAGTAGCCCGCCGTCGACGGGCACCATCGCCCCGGTGACGTACGCGGACAGGTCGCTGCCCAGAAAGAGGATCGTCCGGGCCAGTTCGTCCGGGGTGCCCAGACGCCCGAGGGGGATCTGTCTTTCCAGCGACGAGATCTCCTCGGCGACAAGGGTCCCGTGCCGCCGCGCCTGGTCCCGGGCCACCTCGCCTATCCTTTCCGTCCGGATGTACCCGGGAAGGATCCCGTTCACGCGGACCCCGCGGGGGCCCAGCTCCCGGGCCAGGGTCCGGACCAGGCCGGCCACCGCGATCCGACAGACACTGGAGGTGGCCAGGTTCGGAAGAGGTTCCCGGATGGCCACCGAGGCCAGGAAGACCTGCCGGGCCGCCGGGGAGGTCTCGATCATCAGCTCCGCGGCGCGCCGGGCGAGGTAGGCGGGACTCACCACCAGGAGGTTCGCCGCCGCGCTCCAGTCGGAGTAGTCCTGTTCGAGAAAGGTCCCTGGCCGGGGAGACCCGGTGACGTAGACGAGGGTGTCCAGGCCCCCAAGGCGCTCACGGGTCTCCCGCACCAGGAGGTCCAGATCCCCCTGTCGGGAAAGGTCGGCGACGACCCCCGAGACCTCGCCGAAAGGGCGCAAGGTCTCTAGGGCCTGCTTCAATCGGTCGGCATGGGAGGAATTGACGACCACCCGGGCCCCTTCCTGAAGGAATGCGCTGGCAGCCCCGAAGCCGATGCCTCGGCTCGCAGCGGTGATCAGGACCCGGGCGCCCTTCAGGCCCGTGGTCACGGTCATACGGTTCCTACGCTTCCCAGGCGAGGACCCGGGCCATGGCTCCACTACCCCCCGAGATCTTCAGGGGAGCGGCGACGAGGGTGTAGCGCGTTCCTTCATGGAGCTCGTCCAGGTGGTCGAGCGCCTCCAGGACCCAGATCCCGCGTTGGAGCAGGACCTTGTGGGCCTCATACCGATCGTTCTCGAAGGGATCGATGCCCAATGTGTCGGTCCCGATCCCGTGGATCCCCTGGTCGGCGGCCCAGGCGGCCGCTTCTGGGGTCAGGCCAGGGAAATCGTACAGGTACTTTCGGGTCGAGGCCCGGGCCCGGCTCCAGCCGGTCTCGAGCAGCGCGATGTCGGGTTGGAACGACCGCGGCCAGCGGGCCTGGAGAGCCGCCCGCTCGATCCGGGTCCCTTCCAAAGCCTCCCTCAGGTCCAGAACGGCGGCCGAGCCGATGAGCCTCTCGGGAGGGATCCGGTCCACCGTCAGACCCTCCTCGAGGAAGTGGTACGGGGCGTCCATGTGGGTCCCCGTGTGGCTCATGCAGGCGATCCGTTCGATGGAGTACCCGTCCCGGGACACCAGCGCGGTCGGTTCGAACACGGGGAGAGGCGAGGTCGGCCACACCGGCATGTGGGTCTCCAGGAGGGCGGTGAGGTCGTAGACGCGGGACGGGGGGACCACGGCCGGGCGACGGCCCGACCGTACATAAGGGCCGAACCCCGTCCCGGACGAGGCTCAGCCAGGGCTTTCGGGGTGAACGGCCAGGAACCGCCGGATCCGGGCCGCGCCCTCCCGGAGGACGTCATCGGGAGCCGTGTACGAGATCCGAACGTGATGCTCCCCGCGCGGCCCAAAGGCGACCCCCGGGACCACCGCCACCCGTTCCTCCTTGAGAAGCGCGTAGGAGAACTTAACGGAGGTCAGGGGGGCGCGGAAGCGGGGGAAGAGGTAGAACGCCCCTTCCGGCCGGGGGCAGGAAAGACCCGGGGCCCCTTTCAGGAGCCCACAGATAAGGTCCCGGCGATGACGGAAGGCCTCGCGGAAGCGAGCGGCGTCCTCCCCTCCATGCTCCAGCGCCCAAAGCGCGGCGCGCTGGATGAACGGGGGAAGGCAGGTGAGGGTGTGCTCTACGACCTTCACCAACCTCTGGGTGATGGCGGGAGGAGAATTCACGAACCCGATCCTCCAACCGGTCATGGCGAACTCCTTCGAGAAGCTCCCGATGGTGGCCACCGGCACCTCTTCCGGGGCCAAGCTGGCCGGGGAGACCAGCGACCCCTCGTAGAGGAGGGAAGCGTACGTCTCATCGCTGACCACCGTCAGGTGGTGCCGTTGGGCGAGAGCCAGCGCCTCTTCCACTTCCTCCCGTCGGAGCACGCGTCCAGTAGGGTTCGCGGGAGTGACCAGGAAGAGGGCCCGGCTCCGGGGGGTCACTTGCGCTTCGAGCGACCGGAGGTCCAAGGAGAAATCCTCCCGTAGCGGGAAGTAGACCGGCCGCGCCCCCGCGAGCTGGACGGGCTGTTCGAACAGATACGTGGGATCCGGGAGGAGGACGTCGTCCCCGGGGTTGACACAGGCCAGCAGCGTGGCATAGATCGCGAACTTGGCGGGCAAGATGACGAGGCTCTCGGGCGTCGATGGGATCCGGAAGTGGGTCTTCAGCCGGGAAGCGAGGGCGCGTCGGAGTTCGGGCAGCCCTTGGGCGGACGTGTAGTGGGTCCGCCCTTCCTCCAAGGCTTGGCACGCGGCCTGGCGAATGCCAAGCGGGGTCTCGAAGTCCGGCTCGCCGATGTGCAGGCCCAGGATGTCTTCCCCGCGCTGCTGGAGCCGGAAGATCTGGTCGATGAGGGAGAGGATGGGGGATTCGGCGATCCCGTCCACGAGCATGGGCGCCACCCATGGACCGGGAGATTTAGACTCGGCGGGGCCCCTCGAGGCGACGCCGGATCTTTCGGAACCCCCTTTTCGGGACAAAGGGGTCGGGGCGGAGGGTGGCCCGGGCGGGCGACCGGGCGCGGAACCGGCCGTCAGACCGCGCGGGACAGGGATCTTGTGAGCGAGGGAGGAAGCCCGGCCTTGGGCTTCAACCCGCAGATCCGGGCCGGCACAACCCCCAGGGAAGACTGTCCCTGGAGGCTGGAGGCTGAGCCGGCTCCGGGGTCGAGGTCGATCCGGACGTCGCGGAACCCGACCCGCCCCAAAAGGCTCCTCAGCCGGCCCACTCCGATGGCACCCGAGGAACAGGAGGACCAGAGGGAAGGATCGGCCCGTTCCTTTGCAGCGATGCGTCGGGTCGCCACCACGTCCGACACCGCGAGCCGGCCTCCCGGGGCCAGCACCCGGAAGGCCTCGTGGTACACTCTCTCCTTGTCCGGGGCGAGATTGATGACGCAGTTGGACAGGACCACGTCAATGCTCTGGTCGGCCACGGGGAGGTGCTCGATCTCGCCAAGCCTAAACTCCACGTTGTCAAACCCCCCCTGGCGAGCGTTGGCCCGTGCTTTCGTCAGCATCTCGGGGGTCATGTCCACACCGATGACATGGCCCCGGGGGCCCACCTTCCGGGAAGCGAGGAAGCAGTCGACCCCGGCTCCGCTCCCCAGGTCCAAGACGACCTCCCCGGGCCGGAGAGAGACGAGAGAGACCGGGTTTCCGCAGCCAAGACCGAGGTGGGAACCTTCGGGCAGACCGGAGAGGTCGTCGGCGGAATAGCCCAGTTCGAGGGAGGCGGTGTCGCCACCGCAACACTCCGTCGAGTCGGACGAGCTTCCGCAGCAGCCGGACCCGGAGGCCAGCGGGGCGTAGCGCTTCCGGACCTGGTCCCTGACCCGATCGGGGTCGACGTTCCCGATCGAACGTGGCGTCATGATAAAAGCCTCCGTCCCGCGGGGGTCAAGCGATAGTAGGCCCACTTCCCTTCCCTTCGGGCCCTCACGACCCCGGCGGCGGTGAGCACCCTCATGTGATGGCTGACTGTCGCGTGACCGACGCCGATGGCCGCTTGGACCTCGCAGGCGCAGAGCTCGCCGCGGCGCTTCAACAGGTGCACGACCAAAAGCCGCTTTTCGTCTGCGATCGCCCGGACCTGAAGCAGAAGCTCAGGAAAGCGCTGGGAGCGGGCAATCCGCTCTGCGAGGGCGCGGTATTCCGGAAGGCAGCAGGTCGTCTCCTCGCCGGTGAGCCGCTCGAGACGTGGCCCCAGCGCCTCGAGCTCGGAGGTCGACATCATGTCGACGATAATCAACATGAGTACTTGAAGATTCGCGGGGCCCGGCGTGGGGACCGGCTCCCTCGCATCGGGGGTCCTCGCCTGGGAGGTCCCGCCTCGATCCCGGGGCAGACGGCAGGTCTGGGCCCGGCGGTCCGTCCCCTTGCTCAGACGCGCTCTCCAAGGCCGCGCCGGGGCCCTCGGGTCCGCTCAGCTTCAAATACCGTAAGGGTGGTGATTGCCCCCGAAGCGGGGTAGGGTAGTCAGGTCATCCCGACGGGCTCATAACCCGTAGATCCATGGTTCAAATCCATGCCCCGCTACTTCCTCCCTGCACCCTGACGCCAGCGTTACCGTAGTCCTCCACGTAGCGGAACCTTTCTGAGAGAAACCTGGGTCCACGCCTAGAGGCCAGGTTCAGGGTTGCTTCCAGAGATACCCTCGCGAGGGGAGCACGATGCTTCCTTCTCGCGAGGTACCCTTGGAGGCGGCCGCGCCGAGCCCGGCCGTGACCTGCCGGGTCGAGGAAGATCGAATGAGGTCCTTAACGGACGGGGGCCCTCCCTGGACTGGCTCTCGATGGGCACCAGGAACATCTTCGCCGGCCCCGTGAAGGGAGATTCTCGCCACAACAGGTGCTTCCAAGAGAGCCCCCTCGACCGGTCGTTCATGGGTCGAGGTCGGTCGCCTCAGGCTCCGCTCCCCGGTTCTACCCGGGTACCCCTTCTCGACGGAGGGGCCGGGTTGTATGCCTTCGTCCACCGGTCCGAGAGCTCGTCCCGCCGGGGATGGTAGACCTCGGCGTAAAACCGGTGGGGTGAGCCGAGAGTGGCACCATCGAACCTCGCCACGACCTGCTGGGCCTCCTCCCACGCCTTGTGGAAGTTTTCCTTCGTCACGAACCGGGCAATGACTTGCTGCTCGAAACGTTCCGGTGTCTGCGTCTCTCCCCCAATTGTAAACCGCAACTCCTTGGCGTCCGGGTCTAGGAACGCCTCATCCTCCCCCAGGTGATAGATGTGGCCGGGAGGCTTCTTGTCGCCTCCCCCCTCTCCCGGTTCCCCGGTCTTGAACCCACGCTTGGCCGCCGCATAGAAGATCGCTCGGTTCAACCCCCATGAGTAGGCGGACTCTCGTGTAAGCCCGAGCCTCTCCGCCCGGGCCGCCTGGAGCATGGCCATCACGACGAACCGTGTGACCCGACCCTGATTTCGAACCATCGGAGACCGCTCCGTTAGCCCAATCGGAGAGGCGCGCTTGGGAGCTTGAAGGTCGTGGTGGACCCCTCCTCATCCTGCCCTCGGAGGTCGCAAGGGTCCCCGCTCTCTCCGAACGCCCTCCGGGCGTCTTTCAGCCGCCAGACGCGGGCTGAAAGTCCAGATGTGTCAGGAAGCTCCCAATCTCCCCGGGGTGGTCCTGGCCGTGTGGAATCTGGCATGTCGTTCGGGCCATCCGATCACCCGAACGGCTCCAGCGATCTCATCGGAGATCATTACCGTGACTTGGGGAGGGGGCCGCCGCAAGCTCTTCCCGCACGGTGTATTCGAAGGCCAACCCATTGGCCGCCACCAAAAGTGCCGGGATCCCCCGGCGGGAGTCTCACGACCGCACTCGGATACGAGCGTAGGAGCGAGGTCCAATCTTATGGGACAACCGGAGAGAGGCTAGGTTCCCTAGCCCTTCGTCCGATGGCTGACGTGAGGGGTCCCCTGACCGTTAGTTGGAGGGGTTCGAGGCCTAGACCGCCCTCGCCGCCTGGCCGATGGCCTATCCAACAACGTTCCCTTCCGCATCGGTCTTCAAGAGCCCCTTGCTCGAGTCCAGGAGGACCAGGCGATTCCCCCATGGGTCTTGGACCACAGCGCACCGTCCGATCTTGATGTCGAAGGGAGGTTCCACGACCCTCCCGCCTGCCTCCACGAACTGCCGGATGCTCCTTTCCACGGAGTCTACTTTGAGGTCGGTCTCCGGTGGGCTCTCTCCAGAGACGAGCACGAGCTCGGAGCCGGAGCCTCCCATCTGGAGGCCCGCCGCTGTGGTGCCGTCTTTCCAGAGGAGCGGGTGCCCAAGCTTCCTGGAGTAGAACGCAAGTGCAGAGTCCAGGTCCCCGACGTGGAGACGCACGCAGTCCACCTTTCGGAACATGATGAGGCAGACCCCCGGGGGGACATAAGAGCCTCTTCCCCGTCTCCCATGTGAGTTCGCAAAAGTGGGTCCGGAGTTTTGCGAACTCGCAAAAGTCATCCGGGAGATCCACCCGGGGACGTCCGAGGTGGAGCGGTGACCCATCCCACTGACCCGGACTCAGCTTCTCCGACTGCGAGAGGGCCTGTAGTTGTCTTGCCTCAAAGCCTGAAGCGACAGTAACCGTCTAGTATCTTCCTTAACTCGCCTCAGGCCGATGTATAAGTTCGAAGGACATATGGCGTGTATGGGGCGGACAGGTATCAGTGCAGTTGTTCTATTTCTGTCAGGAACCCAACGCTGCTCTTATCAGGATCCTTGTTGTTTCATCGCCCCAGGTCCCGCAGTCGACCTGACCCTTAGGCTTCCTTGGAGGGGTGGAAGTGGATCCCCCAGTTCGGCAGGATAGGCGATTAGGCCGGGGGCGGGTCGTGATTGCCGTCCTGGTGGCTGCCCTAGTGTTCACAGGCTCTACCCTCATCTTCGAATTGACCCGGCCGCCCCCGCCCACCGCCCCATCTCAGGACTGGACGTGCTATTCGGTCTCTTCGGCTGCGGAGTGTACGGTAGGTCTCCTGCCGTCGGGAGTCACCCTGCCGCTCGCTCAGGGAGGGCTGCTGACGGTGAACTTCACCACGCCCTCCTCCGCCCAAGGCCAGCTCAATCTTTCCGTCGACTTTCCAGGGCAATATCAGAACATTTCCTTTGCGATTTTTAGAATGTCGGAGTACCAGACCATAATTTCGTCACCATTGAGCCACCTTAGTGACTTTAATAGGAGTCTTGGCGCCGTATTTTTCGCCAATTCTACTCCATGGATAGCCGGTGGAAGTTCAAAATGGGTATTCATTCTCTTCAACCCAAGTTCTGATTCCGAGTCTGTTTCCTTCCCTTCTGGAGCCTACCTCACATTTCGGTCTTGAAGAAGGTCTGCCCCCTGTTTGGACACCGGAGCCGTCTTTGGGCACAGGTCGTGTCCGTCCAACCGTCCTTCCCCCGCGATAAGCACCTCTCGAGGGGTGGGGTTAAGCTTGTAAGGCAAGCACAGTGGTATTCTTGACCGTCAAGTAATTTCCTTGAACCCCACCGCTGTGGCTTCACATGAGGTCCCTTGACGATCCGCATCGGCGATCCCTGACTCCGACGTGGGCGAACGGTCGCAAGAGACGCGGGTGGTCCCGCGCTCTCATCACCGCCAGCCAGACCCCTTTCATCGACTCTGTCAGGGCATGGGGGACGTAGCTGGCCAGTTCATGCGTCTGGAGATGAGGCCAGAACCACTCCTCTGGGTTCAGTTCGGGGCTGTGCCCGGGATGTCGGTGCACCTCCAGTGGACGCGGCTGGCGCGGGAAGGCACGCACCAGTTTGGACCGGGGTGCGGCCCCTTGTCCCAGAGGAGTATGACCGGCTTCCTCCGGATGTGCAGGAGGGGGCGCTTCAGGAACGCGATCACCTGAGACCCGCGGACGGACCCCTTCCGCACCTTCAGGTGGAGGCGAACACGTGCCCCCTCCGATCGCGGAGACCTTCGGCCATCGCCCCTGATGCACCAACACCGGGGTCTTCCCCACCGTTACCCAGGTCTTCGCACGGTAGGGGATGGCGAGAGACCGCTCTCGTCCACGAAGACGACTAACGCCCGTCGCCTCCGAGTTCCTTTGGAGGCGTGGCCAACGCGGACCTTCTCCTCCGGGCGTCCGCCACGCGCTCCCCCGGCCTTGCCCCGCGCTCCCAGTATCGGAGTGGTCGGTCCGACAGGACCGCCCGTACGTCCTCGGCCACCTCCACTCGGGAAGATCCAGCGCGCCATCACCCTGGCCCTTCCCCGCCATGTCTGACCCATCCTTCCTGGCGAGCCGGTCGACTTCGCCATCGACGACCCCGACCTGCCTTACCATGGTCAGACCCCGGACGCCAGGCGGAATCAGCCGGTCAAGACGAAGGAGGAGCGGGGCACCCATCGGGCCCATCGCTTCGCGTGCCTCACCCTCCTCCTCCGGGACTTCCACCGGGTCGTGTCGTTGCGCTTCCGACCGAAGAACGGAGGGGCTGACTCCTTGGTCAAGAGCCCCCAAACCGGGCTCACGCTGCGCGCTGGCCGAAGGCGAAGCCCCGGGTGTCGATCACATCGGAAGGGTTCCCGTCGGGGTCCTGGAGGGTCGCAAAGTCGCGTCCTTCCTGGAAAGGCTCCAGCATCCTGGCCCCGAGCCTCACTAACCTCTGGCCCTCCTCTTCCGGGGCGGAGGAATACAGATCGAAGTGGAAGCGGTAGTCGGGGCCTGGACCCTCCCCGACCTTCTGGAGGGAGATGTTCGGCCCCTTCCCCTCGGGGTCGTGAAGCACCACCCAGTCCTCCGAGGGCGGATCGCGGGCCTCGTACCCTAGGGCCGCTTTCCAGAAGGTGAACATCTCAGAGAAGTTCTTGCATTCCACCACGATGGACCCTACCCAGAGCTTCCTCAGTTCGGTCATGGGACGGAGAGGTCTTGATAGAGCATTAAGCTGGGCACGGAGAGCGGGCTTGCCCTATCGGGCAATGCCCATACCTCACCGGGGGGACCCTGCAGTCACTTCGTTCATGCCCTTCGGGGTCGGCCATTCACCAGTCGCGGCCCGGGGGAGAACTGGGCCCCTGGGCCTTCGCGAGAGGCTCAGGGCGGGGCCGGGGCCGCCGAAGTCCTTCCCTGTCTCCCACGTTGCCAGGGAATGGCTTTGCCGCCGGCTCCTTAGCAACGTCCCGGCCCCGGGCTCCCTCCCTCCTAACCGTTGCGGCGCCCTTGTGTATCCGGTGAACGCCTCCGGGATGGAGCGAACTCAGTGGGCCCCTCTCGCACGTCGGCGTAGAACATACACGCCGGCGACCACGACCGCACCTGCGATCAGGGCCGTGATGGAGAAGACCACTTCGGGACCGAAGGGCTCACCCGGGGAAGGTGCCTTGGACGGCGCCACCACCAGACCTACCGGCTGGCTGGCGTTGGATTGCCCCTGGGCATCCGTGACCCGGACGGAAATGTGGTAGGACCCTGGGGTCGACACAACGCAGTCCAGGGATGGCTCGTCGAGGTTCGTGCACCCCGCCGGGAGTCCGGACCAGGAGTAAGAGAAGGGCCCCCCGCTCCCACCCGACGAGATCGAGGTCAGCGTCACGAGGGTGCCGGCCGGGACCGAAGGGGAGGAGATCTCCAGGTGAACGGAGAGGGGGAACAACGGAACCTGGACGTATAGCGGGGCCGGAGGGCTCTGGCCAGCGCGGCCGACCGTGTCCGTCACCTTCGCGGTGATGTTGTAATGGCCAGCCTGTGCGGGCTCGCAGGAGAAGGCCAAGGCGCTCTCCCCGCCACAACCGGGGGGGAGGCCGGCGTACTGGACCGTGTACGGCCCGGTCCCCCCGCTGACCGTGGTCGAGACCGCCACCGCCCTCCCCAGCGGAAGGCTCGTGACATTGGTCTGGAGGGAGACGGCGAGGGTTGGCTGAGCCCAAACCTGGAGGTGGAAGGACGCGTTGGCCGTGCGATCCCGTGAGTCCGTGGCCTTCAGAGCCACGCTATAGTTCCCGGGGTTCGTGAACGCGTGGGAGACATTCTGACCCGTGGCCGTCGAGCCGTCGCCAAAGGTCCAATCCCAACCGGAGTACGGTGGAGTCCCTCCCGAGGCCCCTCCGGTGAAGAACACGGGCTCGCCCGCGGTGGGACCGGAGAGGTTGGCTTGAATTTGGACCGAGAAGGGGATGGGGGCCGTCACGCTGACGTTCAGGAAGGCGTGGGCCAGTCCCCCCCGGGCGTCCTCGATGGTCAGTTCCACGGGAAAGGAGCCGCTGGTGTTGTACGTGTGCTGCGGGTCGGCAGCCTGAGAGGGGGCGGTCCCATCCCCGTAGGTCCATTCGTAGCGGTAGGGAGCGCTCCCACCGGAGCCGGTGCCCGTGAAGGTCACGGTCAAAGGGGCGGTCCCGTTCCCCGGGTAGGCCGAGGCCACGGCCCGGAGCGAGGGACTCGCGCTCTCATAGCAACCGATGTCCGAAGACCCGGAGACGGGACGTGGGTCACCCTGGATATCGCTGGTCACGGAGGGAATCGCGATGCCGGCGTTCGTCGCAGGGGATAGAGGAGCGAGCTGGTAGTCCCCCTGGGTGGCGTTGACGAAGAGCTCCGACGGGGTGGCGGAGAGGGAACCGTTCTCGTAGCCCAGGGACTGCCACTGGGCCAGGGAGTAGCTTCCGTTGGGGTCTTCCACAGATTGAAGCACGTTGTGGTCCCCCACCAGGTCTGCGGTCCCGCTGGAGCCCTGGAAGTCAAGAGAGGGCCAGACGGCGTTGTCCTCCGTGTAGAGAATGTTGTCCCTCAGGACATTCCCGGGTCCCGTGGATCCGGCCCCCACAATGAGAGCGGCCCGCCCGGCTGCCCCCACCACCACCGTGTTGTAGGCGATGAGATTCCCCGAGGTTTGCGTTCCCCCCGCCGGGGAGGCATCCTCCACGATGCTGAGGCCCGCCCCCAGTTCGTCATAGACCAAATTGTTCAGGACCTCCGAGTCCACCACTTCGCGAAGGCTGATCCCTGCGGCCCCCCCCGCCCCGTTACCGGCGAGCACGTTGTCCTCCACCTGGCAGTGGCTGGCGTAGACCAGTTGGACCCCCGTCCAATTGTTATCGTCGAGGATGTTGTTCCGGATCACATCGCCGTAGGTCAACGGCAGGCCGTCGTTGTTGAAGTAGATCCCATGGGACCCCTTGGCCCCCGAGATGTTGTCATACTCGATGGTGATGTTCGTGGAGAGGTCCAGGAAAAGGCTGGCCTTGCTCGGCCACCCGGTGGAGGCATTCACGTAGGTGCCGTTCTCGAAGGTCAGATTGCTCAGCGTGAGATTGTTGCTCTGACTCACCCAGAGGTTCGCGGTAGGGACGGTGGATTGGATCTGGTAGCTGCGGAGCCCGTTGACCACCACCCAGGAGACCTGGTTGAAGTACATCTGGTCCTGCTCTCCCTGGCTGGTCCAGTTACAGCAGGACCCGTTGGTCTCGATCACGGCGTCGTGGCCGGGGTCGGTGATGATGATCGGGGCGCCCGGCTCACCGTGAGTCCCGTCCAGTTCGAAGCCCAGGTACGTCCCGTTAGCCACGAGCACGGTGTCTCCCGGGGCGGCCCGGTCTACGGCGGTGTTGATCTGCCGGCACGGCTCGGTCGCGGTACACGGGTTCCCGTTGGAGCCGGAGGGGGACACGTAGAGGACGGTGCCGCTCGCATGCGCGATGCCCGTCCGAGGGGAGACGGGAGGTTCAGGGCCGGCCCGGAACATCGGTGTCGGTGGGGTGACGAAGGGTCTGGTCGTGGCCTCCTTCCCGGGGACGGACGGCCGTGAGGGCGCGGGACGGCCGCTCAGGGAAGGGAGGACCGAATGTCCGGGGGCACCGGACCCCGCCTCCCGCGAGAGGGGCTCCGCCGGCGCGAACAGACCCTGGGCCGATCCCGAAACCAGGAGGAGGCCGATCAGTCCGAGCAGGGCGACCGCATGTTTCGGGCCCGGGGCCGGCTCACCGCATCCGCGGCCGAATGCGGGCTTGCCTCGACGTGGGGGCGACAACCCTCTCCTCCAAAGCGGACCCCCGGGTCTCGACGTGGATGCCCGCCGGCTCCCTCCCATGTTCCCTCTGGTTCCGACCCCCGGGGGGAGCCGGCCGTCGCGCTCCGGAGACTGAACACATGGCTCCCTCCGATATTTAATCTGTATCTGTACGTATCAATCGCAGGCCCCGCCCTTGGATCCGCGAGGAGGGGATGGATACGATATCCCCTTGCGAGATCTCCCGGCTTCAACCTCCCAATCCCTGGAAGGGACCCCTTCGTTCGCGGGTCAGGGCGGTCCGTCGACCCGCCGCCCCCCTCGGAGGGGCCTCGAACCGGGGGCCCGAAGGTCCTCCCCCTTTTCCCAGAGGCTCAAGAACAGCTCCCGGGCCCATTGGTAGCCGGTGGGGTCGGTCATCAGAAGCATCGAGGCCATGTCGACCTTCCCGTCCAGGGTGGGAAGGCACAACCCGGCCTGGTTGTCCAACACCGCGAGGAAGACCTTCACTTCGCGGAGCGTACGGAGGGGGAAGTTCCTCTCGATGTCCCGTCCTTCCCGTCGTTCCTGTTCCAGGAGGGGCCAGGAGCGGACCACTCGTACGTCCGCTCCCCGGGAGGCCCTTTCCCGGAGGATCGGCACGGCCTGTTCGAATCGTTGCTCGGTGACCACCCAGATCTGCCTCTCCGCCCGGCGGAGCTCTTGTTCCTGGACCGCCACGACCGGGTAGGTCCCCTCGATGAAGCGTCCCAGGGTGAGTTCTCCCAGCCGTTCCACGAACGGCAAGGGCAGCCCGGTGACCCGGTGGCTCTCGAGGTAGGAACGGTGGCTCAGCAGGAACTCCCAGAACGGTAGTCCCGTCCGGAGGGCTTCGGCCAGCGGGGTCAGTGCGTAACTCCCCCCGGGGTCCCGGGTGATGAGCCCCGTCTCCATCAACCGGTTCAGGTGCCTGGTCGCCTCGGATCCCGTGAGGGAGAGCTTCCGCGCCAGTTCGGTGTGCCGCAAGGAGCTCGCGGAAAGAGCATGAAGGATCCCGAGCCGCTCGTGCGAGGCAATCTCGAAAAGGAAGGCCGGAAGTCCCGTCTCGGACACCTATGGCGGAGGGTTCGGATGGATACTAAAGTGTTCGGTCGGGGCCGTAGGAGGGTAGATATTCGGGCAACCGGTCCGACCCACGGAGACGGCCACAGCGATATGGCGGTCGTAGTCCCTCGGGCAGACCCGATGGCCACCTCTGCGAACCCCCTGAAGGGCTCAGAGCTGGATGGGGGTTCCCCGAGAGGGAGGGCGCTTTGGTCCGCCCGCGGGTCGGGCCGGGATACGCGGTACCCAATCGCGCCCGGGACCCGGGAAGCAGTCCGAAGGGATCCTCCGGGGGAGGACGATCGGGTGGCTCGCTCCCTGCGAGTCGCGGGAACCCGGGCGGAAGCGGAGGGTGGGATTCCCTTATGGTAGAGGTTCACTTCGACAGTTGGCTTCGGGAGTTCGGCCCTCCGGCCCGGGAAACGGTGGGGGCGGAATCCATCGACCAGCTCCTTGACACCTTGGAGGAACGCTATCCCCGCTTCCGCTTCAAGGTCCGGGACGAGGCCGGCAGCCTGCGGCGGTACGTTCGGGTCTTCGTCGACGGGGAGGACGTGAGCCGCACCTCTGGTCTTTCCACCCCGTTGACCGGCGCTCGTACCATCCATATCCTTCACTCGATCGCCGGTGGCTGAGGAGGGAGGACCAAATGACAAAAGACCAGAAACTGCGGATCTTGGTCGGGACGCGAAAGGGGACGTACGTCGTCGAGGGGAATGCCCGACGGAAGACCTGGCAGGTAGCCCCAGTGGCCCATGCCGGGAACGAGGTCTACCATGTGGTGGCCGATCCCCGGCACCCAGGGGACCTCTACGCGGCGGTGAATGACATCTTCTTCGGGCCGACGGTCCAACGTTCCCGGAACGGGGGGAAGACCTGGAAGGAGGTAGCCACTCCTCTCCTTCCGGAACGCAAGGCACGGAAGTTCGAGATGGACCCGGTGAATCCGTCGACGGCGGTCCCTCGGGTGATCAACAATCTTTGGCACATCGAGCCCGGGCATCCGAGCGAGCCGGACACCCTCTACCTGGGCGCCGACCCCCACCTGCTGTTCCGTTCCCCCGATCTCGGAGGTAGCTGGGAACCCATCGACAGCATCAACCAACACCCGGCCAAGAAGGACTGGGCACCGGGCTTCGGCGGGGCCTGCCTGCACACCATCTTGGTGGACCCTCGCGACCCCCGGCGGCTCTACATCGGGCTCTCGGCGGTCGGGACCTTCCGGTCCGAGGACGCCGGGGCCTCTTGGACACCGACCAACCGGGGCGTGCTGACCCCGTTCCTACCCGAAAAGAATCCGGAGACCGGCCAGTGCGTCCACCACGTGGCTATCGATACCGCGGATCCGGACACGTTCTACCGGCAGGACCACGGAGGGATGTACGTCTCCCACGACCGGATGGCCCGGTGGACCCGGATCGGGAAGCCGCTGGGAGACGACTTCGGCTTCGCGGTGGCGTCCCCGCCCTCCGCTCCCGGCCGGGCCTACTTCGTCCGCCTCAGCGGCCGGGCCCGGGTGACGGGAGAGGGGCACTTCCAAGTGCAGGAGTGGAACGACGAGACCCGTCAGTGGCGGAAGCTACTCTCCCCGAAGGCCTTCCCCGGGCATTTCGGGGTCCAGCGGGAAGGGATCGCCACGGACGCGCTCGACCCCCCTGGGATCTACGTGGGGACCACCACGGGCCAGCTCTTCTTCAGCCCGAACGCCGGGAAGACCTGGGGGAAGCTACCCTTCCAGTTCCCCGCGATCCATTCGGTGAGCATTTCCAATCCGACCCGGTCCTGAGGTGCGGGATAGAGGACGGTTCTCCGGGGTTCACCCGGGCCGCATCCCGAGAGGACTGAGGGGTCCCCGGCTTCCCTTCCCGCCGGTTTGCCCGGGCTCTCCAGGCACGGACCCCCAGATGACTCTCCCTCCCACCACCGGAGGATTTAGGGTCCCTTCGGTCCCACCGGGGCCATCCCACCCCGGGCGAGCCCATGCTAGGAGGACCTGGACTCCCCCGGAAAGCGGGCCCTGACCCGGCGCATCAGCCGACGATATTCGATCGGGTCCTCCTTCTCCGCCGCCCGTCGGAGCTGGCGGAGACTCTTCTCGAGCCGGGCGTACATCGGGGCCACGTGGGGATTCAAGCTCTGGATGTCGAAGGATAGCTCCGGGTTCTCACGGCTGACCACCCGGGCCGCTTCCGCCTGCCGAAGGAAGGACGTGGGGACCCGGTCCGACCGTGGCCCGCGGGTGCCAAGCCCCGGCCCGAGGGCGAGCCCGAAGGCCAGGCTGACCGCATGGGGGAGGGCAAGCGCGTCCGCCATCCACGGGTCATGGTAACGCAGCGGGATCCTAGAGACCTTCACCGAACTCTTGGAGAAGAGTCCCTCGATACGTCGGTTCGCCTCCGGGACGCCGCAATCCACCACGAGCAGGTTTCGTCCGGTCAGGGATCGGACCGCCGGGCCGAAGAGCGGATGGATGCTGCCCACTTGGAACCCTTCCCTCACGCCGCGTCGGATCCACGGGATGAGGGGCGCCTTTACCGACAGCACATCGAAGACCACGGCCTTGGTTCCCGTTCGCCAGAGCTCCCGGTAGACGGCCGGGGCGACCCTCATGGGGGTTGTCACGGCCACCAAGCCGGCTTCCGCGGCCGCATCCGGCAGGTCGGTCCGGACCGGGAAGCCCGCATGGGAGGGCCCGTCGGCGGCGGGATCCAGGATCGCCACCCGGTGACCGACGGCGTGAAGAAAGCTTGCCAACCAGGTCCCCATGCCTCCGGCTCCGCCGATGACAAGGGCGTCGGTGCCCGCCGTCCTCACTTCCGGGATTGGCCCGAGGGAGTCCTGGACACGGACAGACTCTTCGACCATCCACCGGGCCAGATCCTCCGCCCGGTCCCCCTGGACCCCGGCCGTCTTAAGCCCCGAACGCCATCGACGGACCACCTCCCTCTCGATCGAATAATCCCGTAGCGGTTGCCCTCGGGAACGCTTGGCCTTCCCGATCGCCAAGGCGAGCCTCAGACGACGGCGGATCGCCCGTTGGAGCTCCGTGTCCACCCTCCGGACCTGCTCTCTGAGACGCCGGAGCGCATCCTCCACGTGTTGGCGCACCGGTTGGGGATATATCTACGCCCCCGGGAGGAACCCGGGGACGGGCGAAGGCTTCCTTCGAATACCCGCGCGGAAGGCGGGGACCGCTCCCGGCCCACGAGGACCGACCCGGTGGCGGCGCAGCCCCGATCGGGCCGATCTCCTCCCGGACGGGTTGGCGACCCCCGCCCATAGGACCGCCGGCCCCCCCGCGCCCTTCGTCGGGACCGGCAGACGGCCCCTGGCGCACTTTACGGTGGGATCCCTGAGGAGAACTCCCCCCGGACCATCCGTTGTTCGACCTTGCCGAGGGCGAGCCACAACCCGTGGAGCAGAGCCACCGGCGAGGGAGGGCACCCCGGGATGTAGACCTCGACGGGAAGTACCCGGTCCACCCCCCCCTCTACCTCGGCCGAACCGGCGAAGGGCCCGCCGGAGATCCCGCACGCTCCGACGGCCAGCACAAATCGAGGAGGAGGGACGGCACGATAGGTCTTCTCCAGTGCCTGGCGCATGTTGCGCGTGACCGGGCCCGTGACCAAGAGGGCATCCGCGTGTCGCGGCGAAGCCACCAGGTGGATCCCCAGCCGTTCCAGGTCGTACCGGGGCCAAAGGAGCGCTCCCACCTCGACCTCACAGCCATTGCAACTGCCCGCGTCCACCGCCCGGATCGATAGGGACCCCGCGAAGAGGCGGCCCACACTTGTGGCCACCTCGCGCCTGAGCTCGTCGGAGGGGTTGAGCGACGCAACGGACGGGTGGACAGCGATCAGGTCCCCCCGTCGGCGGACGGAGAGCTCCTCGAACGGGGTGGAGGTCATGGCCCCGGAGGGACACGCATCCACGCAGAGTGAGCAGAAGAGGCACTTCCCGTAGTCCAGCGTCACCCGGTCCTGGCCACCGGTGCTGGTGACCTCGAGAGCCCCGGTGGGGCATGCCGTCGCGCAGGCCCCGGTGCCGTCACAGCGCCCCGCATCGTGTCGGGGGGTCCGCCAAGGACGTGGCAGGACCGGTAGGGGTCCGAGGGGGTAGCGGAGGGTCTGGCTCTCATCCCGTGCCGAACGGCCGGCGGGAGCCGCCGCAGAGACAACCGTACGCAGGTCCGGGCGGGACGTCATCGGTCGTACCCCGAATACGAGAGGTTCAGGCTCTTGTTGCACAGGGGAAAGTCCGGGACGATGTTCCCTCGGACGGCCTGTTCGATGGCGGGCCACGTGAGGAACGAGGGGTCCCGGACATGGACCCGTCCCAAGGTACCGTCAGGAGCGAGCGCGAGGTAGACGAGGAACTCGCCGCGCGGGGATTCCACCCAGCCGAGTCCCTCGCGCGGTTCCCCGGGGGGCGGAGGCGTGGCAGGCGCCGGGGGGATCCCTTGCCCGAGGCGGCCTAGGAAGGTCTCGGAAAGGCGGCAAGCCTCCACCACCTCGTCGACCTTGACGGTGAGGCGATCCTGCACATCCCCCTGGAGACCGCGCGGGACATGGACCTCCACGTCTCGGTACGGCCCGTACGGACGGTCCACCCTGAGGTCGATCCTGAGCCCGGAGGCCCGGGCGGTAGGTCCGAGGAAATGCAGCAGCTCGGCGGTCCACCGGTGAATGATCCCGGTTCCCTGGAGCCGGTCCACCACCGAAGACTTGTCCAGAAGATGGTCCCGGAGGGCCTGGATACGGGCCGAGGTCTCCCGAAGGGTCAGGATCAGTTCGGCCGGGTCGCCCAGCACGAGTGGCCGGCGGAATCCGCCCACTCCCACGATGGCGCGCCCCAGGCGGGAGCCGGTGAGGGACCGGAGCCCGGCGTAGGTCCGTTCCCGGAGGCGGTTGGCCCGTGCCGCCCCCACCGCGTAGCCCACATCCAGGGAGATCCCCGCAACGTCTCCGCAGAGGAACGCGATGCGTTCCAGCTCCAGCAGGAGCCCGCGCGCGGCCTCCGTGACCGCCGGAACCCGGGAGTCCAGGGCCCGTTCGGCCGCGTGCGCGTAGGCGACTCCCCCCGCAACGGACATGTCCCCGGAGATGGACTCCGCCCAGAGGGTGCCCCGGGCCACCGGCTGCCCCTCGAAGAGGCGCTCCGTGCCCTTGTGGGTGTACCCGAGGCGGACCTCGAGATCGAGGATCTCCTCCCCCACGGCCTGGAAACGGAAGTGGCCGGGCTCGATGACGCCGGCATGTACCGGACCCACGGGGATCTCGTAGACCCCTTCCCCTTCCACCGGCGGGAAGACGTAGGGTTCCAGCTCACCCGTGGGGGTGGCCGGAGGGCCTTTTCGCAGGGGTGGGGCCGAGTGTCTCTCGTGCAGGAGAAGCGGTCGACGGTCCATGGCCCCTAGGAAGGTGACACCGAACATCTCCGCCACCTCCCGTTCGAAGGGGGCCACGAAGGGGATGGTGGCTGCGAGGGAAGGAGCTGAGAGTACGCCGGGGTGCAGCGGACAGCGGACATGGACCCCGGGAGTGGGGTCGTGGCCGAGGAACAGCGCGTGCAGCCGGATCCCCCCGTGGGCCTCCTCGCCGAAGAGGGTGGAGAGCGGGTGGTGCATCACCTCGGATATGCAACGGCAGATGGCCGGCCATCGCTCGGGGTCTACGGACAGGGCCCACAGGCCTTCGCCCTCCAACCAGGTCACCGGGCCGGCTCCTAACGCGCCCAGGGTCCTCTCTTCCTCGACCCGGTCCGGACGGTTCCGGTCCACCGGGAGCGGGGGGCGGGTCCCCACAGGGGGAAGGGGGGTCTCCTCTCCTTCCTGGGCAGGCGGGCTCATCCGTTCACCGCCTGGACGGCCCCGTGCAAGAGCTGGGAGAGCGGGTTGGGCAGGAACAGTCCCAGCCCAAGCGCCAGGGCCATAAGGAGCCCTACGCCGATCGAAGCCCCCACCGCACGGCGCAGTCCGGGGAGATAGTGCCGGGAGGGGTTCCCCCCGAACAGCATGTGGACCAAATGGCCAATGAGCCCGGCGAAAACGATGGCCAGGGCCACGAGAAGGAGGATCGCCCCCCAGGCATTCCCATCGGTGAACCCCGCGGTGAGGATGACGAACTCGCTGGCAAAGACGGAGAAGGGTGGGACCCCCCCCAGGGCGAGGCCTCCGAGCAGGAGCGCGATCGCGGTGGCGGGCACGGCGGCGAGCGCACCCTGGATCTGTTCGAGGTCCTTCGTCTGGGCCTGGAGGGCGAGGTTTCCGCCAATGAGGAAGAGCGCGGCCTTGGTGACCGCATGGTTGAGCAGGTGATACAGGGCGCCGAAGACGCCCAGGAACCCACCAAAGGCGAGCCCTAGGGTGATGATCCCCATGTGCTCCACGGAGTGGTAGGCGAGCAGACGCTTGAGGTCGTGCTGGACGAGGATGAACAAGGCGGCGACGAAGACCGAGCTCAAACCGAAGATCAGCAGGAGCCAATGGGTCAACGTGAATCCCGGGATCCTTAACGTGATGGCGTCTACCCGGATCAACGCGTACATGGCGCAGTTCAAGAGCGCGCCTGAGAGCAGGGCCGAGACCGGGGTGGGGGCCTCCGAGTGGGCGTCCGGGAGCCAGTTGTGGAGCGGGGCCAGCCCCGCCTTGGTCCCGTAGCCCACGAAAAGGAAGACCAAGGCCAGTTGGACCAGCCCCGGGTCCAGATGTCCGCCGGCCTGGACGAGGGTGGTCCAATCGAGCCCGGAGGCCCCGGATCCCAGGGCCCGGATCGACGCCAGGTAGAGCAGGAGAGTCCCGAACAGGGCGAAGGCGAGTCCGGCGCTGCAGAGGATGAGGTACTTCCACGATGCCTCCAGGGCCCGGCGGGTCTGGTAATAGCCGACCATGAGCGCGGAGACAAGGGTGGTCCCCTCCAGGGCGGTCCACAGCAGCCCCAGGTTGTTGGCCTCTGAAACGAGGTACATGGTGAAGAGGAAGAGAAGAACCAGTCCGTAGTATCGGCGAAGGCGAGGAACGGAGGCCTCGTGCGGGCTTCCGCTGCGGCCCAGGTAGTCGATGGAATAGAGCAGGCTCGCCAATCCCACGAGCGTGATGACGAGCAGGAGCAGCCCCGAGAGGGCGTCGACGTAAAGGAGACCCCCGACCGCGAAAGTGGGTCCAGTGGCAAGGACCTGGTCCAAAACAAAGAGCAGGAACCCGAAGGAGGCCGCCCCCGTGGCCGCCGCCGAGGCATTGAGCTGGGCCCGGGTCCGGGAGACCCAGACCAGTCCCCCTCCCACCAGCGGGGTCAGAAGCAGGGCCAGCATCCAGAAGGGGCCTTCGATCATCCGGATCATCCCTCGAGCGAGCGCAGCGCGTCGACGTCTACGTGGTCGAAGGACTCCTTCATGCGTGCGAGGAAGATCCGCGCCACGATGGCCAGCACCAGGAGGTTCGCCGCCAGGGCCAGTTCCACGAAGAGGCCGAGTCCGTAGGTAAGCGCGATCCCGGCGAGGAGGATGCCGTTGTTCATCACCAGGAGGCCCACTACCTGGGTGACCGCCTTCTCCCGGCTGATGAGCAGGAAGAAGCCGATGAGCAGGATGGCCGTGGCGATGGGCAGGAGACCGGCGGAGGAGACCTCCGCATACGGGACGACGGGTCCGACCACCAGGATGGCCAAGAGAAGCAGGCCCAGGCCAGCGAGGGCGCTCACGCGCACGGAGGCATAGGTGTTCACCATGCGGTTCACCCGCAGGGCCCGGACCACCCGGCGCAGGACCCCGGGGAGGACCAGGGCGTTCACGACGAAGGTAAGGAGCGCCAGGAGGTACAGGTCCGGAGCGGAGTAGAGGTAGGCAATGAGGCCTTCGGTGACCGCCAGCGAGGCGGACTGGACGGCGTAGGTGTCCACGAGCGCCGTGATCCTCCGGTGGACCAGGCAGATCCAGGCCGTGACCAGCGCGGAAGCCGCCGCGAGGTCCAACGCCAGGGTCGCGAACGACGTCACGCGCCCCCCCCCACGACGTAGGTCAGCGCCAGGGACCCGAAGGCCAGGACCACGGCGAGGGTCGTGAGATCCGGGACCCGAAAGAGCCGCCACTTGGCCAGTCGGGTCTCCAGGCCGCTCACGAAGAGATGACCCCCGAGCAGCTTGAGACTGGTCACGGCCAGCGCGGCCAGGAGGAAGAGGAGGCCCCAGGTGGTCGCGAGCCCCCAGGGAACGGCCAGGGCGGCGAGCAACCCGAGCATGAGGGCGAGCTTGAGGCCCTGACCCCACTCCAGCAACGCGAGGTCCCGCCCAGTGTATTCCAGGGTCTGGGCCTCATGGACCATGGTGAGCTCCAAGTGGGTCGCAGGGTTGTCCACGGGCAGCCGACCCGTCTCCACGAGCAGCAGGAGCACGTAGGCCACCACGGCGAGCAGGAGCGGAGGGCTCAGGTACCCGAGACCGAGCGCCACGCCGCGCGCGGCGATCACGTCAGCCTGGGTGGATCCCGCGGGCCCCCCGAAAGCGAAGATCACGAGGAGGAAGACCGGCTCGGCCAGCGCCCCCATCCACATGTCCCGGCTCGAGCCCATTCCACCGAAGGTGCTCCCCGCATCCAAGGCGGCCAGGGCGACGATGAACCGGGAGAGGGCCAGGAGGCCGACCAGGACGATGAGGTCCCCCACGTATCCCAACGGGGCGGGAAGCACGAGCCAGGGGATGAGCGGGACCGCGGCCAGCAGGGCCGCGAAGGAGACCGCGGGGGCCCAGCGCGTCAACCAGGACGAGGTGTCAGAGTAGATCGCGCCCTTTCCCAGGAGCTTCCAGAGGTCCCGGTACGGTTGAAGCAGGGGGCTGCCGGTCCGGCCTTGGCTCCGGGCCTTCACCCGGCGGCCGAGGGAAAGGAGCAGCGGGCCGACGGCGAGAACGAACGCATACTCCAGCAGGAGGAGGACCATCGGCCCCACCACGCGCAGGCTCACGGGGTACCCCCCCAGACGACCCGGACGAGCAGGAGCAAGAGGACGAGAGTGGTGAACATGTAGGCCAGGTACGCGTGGATCCGGCCCGACTGGAGCCGGCTGGTCCTTCGGGCCAGATGGAGGGTCCCCTGCGAGAGGGGAAGGTAGAACCATCTCCAGACCGGGTCCTCGATCTCCCGGGCCCAGCGCTTGATCCGGGAGAGATCTCCCCAGCCCGGCTGGAGGGCCGGGCGCCGTTCCTCATGGTCACGGGGACGGTAGAAATCCCGGAAGATCCTGGTCAGCGGTTGGGCGTAGCCGGTCGCGGTATACTCCATGCGCGGGGTCGGCCGATCCATCCCGCAATCCCAGGTGGGTCCCGGGGCGACCTGCGGTGCTCCCCGGAGACGCCAGAAGGCCCAGGCCACGACGAGGACACCGGCCAAGAGGAGCGCGAGGAGGCCCGGGGCGAAGGGGAGGGATACGGAACCGGGGCCGGGCAGACTCGAGAACACGGAAAAGGGGACTCCCGTACCCAGCGTGGTCCCGGTGAGCTCCCGGAGGGGGCCCCCCGCCAGGTCCAACGCGAGGATGGGCGCCACTCCCAGCACCAGGCAGAATAGCGCGAGGATCCCCATCCCGGCCACGAGCGTCCGGGGCGCGGGGGCCGCCTTCGCCGCCTCGGGAGTGCGGGGACGGGCCAGGAAGGTGATCCCGAAGGCCTTCACGAAGCAGTAGGCCGCGAGCCCACTCGTCAGGGCCAGCACCGCGGCGAGGGCTGAGAACGTCATCTCGGTCCCCGCGGACCCTGTGGTGAAGGCCGCGAAGAAGCTCTGGAAGAGGAGCCATTCGCTCACGAAGCCATTGAACGGGGGGAGGGCCGAGATGGCCAGGGAGCCTACCAAGAAACCCAGGGCGACCCCCGGCATCCGGCGTATGAGCCCCCCCATCCGCTCCAGGTCCCGCGTCCCGGTGCTGCCGACGGCGGCCCCGGCCCCGAGGAAGAGGAGGGACTTGAACAACGCGTGGTTCCAGGTGTGAAGCAGGGCGGCCGCCAAGGCCAAGGCAGCGAGGGCGGGATACCCGAGGTTCAGGAAGAGCAGCCCCGCTCCGATCCCCATCAGGATGATCCCGATGTTCTCGATGGAATGGAAGGCCAGCAGGCGTTTGAGGTCGTGCTGAACGATGGCGTAGAGGACCCCCACCAGGGCAGAAAGGGCCCCCAAGGCAAGGAGGGCATAGGCCCACCACGAGGGGCCACCCCCCAGGAGGTCCAGGACCACCCGGAGAAGGCCGAAGATCCCCATCTTGACCATGACGCCGGACATGAGGGCCGAGACGTTGCTCGGAGCGGCCGGATGGGCGCCGGGCAGCCAGACGTGGAGCGGCACCATCCCCGCCTTGGTCCCGAACCCTCCCAGGGCGGCGAGGAAGGCCCCGTCCCGTACCCAGGGGGACAGACGGGCGGTCCCCTGGGCGATGCCGCCCCAACCGGCCTGTCCGGTCCCGACGGCCAGGAGAAGGAGGGAGGCGATGACACCGGTCGCGGCCGCGTGGCTCATGATCACGTACCGGAGACCCGCCTGCCGGTTCTCCGGTTCGTGGTGCTCGTGGACCACGAGGAGGAAGGAGACCAGGGTCATCCCCTCCCAGGCGACCAGGAAGAGGAAGACGGTCCCGGCGGTACAGACCAGCACCAGGCTCAGGAGGAACAGGTTGCACAAGCCGGCGAGCCTCCCCCGGCGTTCGTGGACGTAGCGGTCGACGTAGCCCACCGAGGCCAGCATGACCGCGCCGCCGCTGACCGCTACCACCAGCAGGAAGAACGCGGACAGGGGATCCTCCTGGATGGAGAGGGCCAGGAGGGGAACGCCCGTGGTGGTGCCCGGGAACCCGATGGCCAGGGAGGGGGCCGTCCCGGTGACGAGCAGCTCCACGGCCTGGATGGCGGCGACCGCACAACCAAGGGAGCCCAGGAGGAACGACCCGCGTACCCCACCGGCGGTCGGGCGGGTCCAGGCGACAACCATGCCCCCTACGAAGAGGACCATCCCTCCCAGGAGAAGGGCCTCGGCCAGGATCATGGGGGACCCCGCAGGGAGGTCCCTCCGCCCACCGGGACCGGGGAAGTCCCGGGCGGGGATCCCCGCGCTGGCGTCATGGTCGTCCGGGACGAGGGGGGGGAGGGGTCTTCCCCGTGCGGTCCAGACGGTCCAAGACCGTCAGGACCTCCGTGGGCTAGGGTTAAGGTCTCCCGGGGGAACCCCGGCCACCGTGCCTGCCGAAGGAGCCTCCTCCCCCATGCCGGTCGAGGAGAGACCCTCGGGCAAGGCCTTCCCCCGCACCGGCCCCCGCGCCTGGACGGGTCTCCCTCCTTCGCCCCGGCACCTCCACCGATCCGGGCCACACACCCTCGCGGTCAGTTTGCCCAAGAACTGGGTGGAACGCCACGCCCTGTCCCGGGGGTCGGTGGTCTGGCTCTGCGGCCAGGAGGATGGTCGCCTCGCGGTGGATCCGTTCGGCTCCGGCCCGGCCCCTCGTTTTCGGGAACGCGTATTGCGGGTGGAGGAGGCCCACTTCTCCGAGCCGGAGGTCCTGGCCCGGACCGTCTTCGGGGCCTACGTGGTGGGATACGACCGGATCGAACTGGCCGACGGGAAGGGGTTCGACCGGGACCGGCAGAAGGAGGTGGCCCGGGTGGCTCGCTCCCTCGTTGGGCTCCAAGTGGTGTACCTGGACCGGCACCTCATCGCCCTCCAGAGCTTCGTGGACCCGCGGCGACACACGATCCCCCAGATCCTTGCCCGGGCCGGTCTGGTGGTGACGGAGATGACCCAACTGCTGTCCAGGGCCATGGAGACCCAAGGTCGGATCCCCCTGGAGGAACTAAGGGAGATGGAGTCGGAGGCAGACCGGCTCTACGCCCTTACCCTTCGCCAGTTGATGCTGGCCCACCAGGACAGTGGTCTTGCCGGCCTGCTCGACGTCTCCGAGCCCCCGGACCTCCTCGGTAGCCGGGTCGTCGGCAAGGTCCTGGAGGAGATCGCGGACCTGCTCTTCAGAGCCGGGTCCGCGCTCGGGGACGGGCTCGAGGGCCGGGAGATACCGCCGCGTCTCCGTAGGGACCTCTGCTCACATCTGGAGGCGTTGCGAGCCATGGTGACGGATGCCTCCCGCTCCCTGCTGCGGGAAGACAGCGCTCTCGCCCATCGGGTCCTCCGTTCGCAAGAGGAGGCGCAGCGCTCCCTCCGGCAGACGGAGTTGGCCCTCGCCAGGGCCCGACTTCCCCGTCGCCAGACCGCCTCCCTCGCCATGTTCGCCTGGGGGATGGGGACGGCGCGACACCTCTGCGGGACCATCGCAGAGGTCGCGCTGAACCAGTCCATCCGGTCGACCGGGTCCGTGCGGTCTGCCCCCTCAGAGGGCCGGGAGAGGAGCTAGCGGACGCGGAGGGGTCTCCCGGGGGTCCAGCCCCGGGGCTCTGGGTCTCGACACCTCCCCCAGGGGCCCGCCCGGGGGGCCTTGTCGTCCTGGACACCACCCGGTACCGAAGGGCCACCCCGACCCCCGCCCCCCTACGGGTCCCGGTCCGGTGCCCCCGACCCCGGTCCGAGTGGCCCCCGGCGGGCCGGGGGGAAGTAACGGAAGTAGGCCTCCCCCAGAACGCTGGAGAGGGGCACGGGCCCGAACGTGCGGCTGTCCCGGCTCCGGCTGGGGTCCGTGCCCTGGACCTCCACCTGCGGCCCGTCCCCCCTCCCCTCCTTGGAAGACCCGCGGACTGCCACCACCTGCTTGATGAGCCACGGCACCCGCCCCTGAGGGTCCACCAGGACCACGAACTCGCCGGGGCGCGGCGCACGTCGGCGGTAAGCCCCCGGGTCCATGAGGACCTTGTCCCCGGGGTGCAGCAGGGGGACGAGGCTCTCGTCCGCTACCATGAAGCGCCGGGCGCGGAGCCGACGACGAAGCCGGCTGTGCCAGGAACCTCCTTCCGGGTCCAGCGCCATGCCCTTTCGGGGGCCCGCGCAGGGCTTTAAACCCCGCTCCCTTCGTGGTCGATATGAAGCCCTGGCAGACCCTGAAGGACCGGTCCTACCGGCTCCTGGACGCCCTCGCCCCTCCGGAAACGGCCTACGCCCACTGCGACATCCCCTGTGGCATCTACGACCCCCACGAGGCCCAGATCGGGGCGTTGACCGTGGTCCGAATGGTCCAACTCCTGAACGAGCTCCCGGCCCCGGGGCCGGACGCCAAGCCGGAGGAGCGGCACACGTTCGCTTCCAAGGCCGCCCGCTACACCGCGGTCAAGGAGCAGCATGCGGAGAAGGTCAAGCACGAGATCCGGGTGATCTGGGGCGACTACTTCACCCCGGACATGGTGAAGGCCTTCCCCCAGGTCCACGAACTGGTCTTCAAGATCCTCAAACAAGCGTCCAAGGCACGGCAGGAGGTCAACCTCCTGGCTGCCCAGGAACTGGTCGCGAGCGTCCAGGAGTTCGCCGAGATCTTCTGGAAGACCAAGAACGTGGCGACCAAGAAGCTCCCGTCCCACCAGAAGCCGGGCGGAGAGCTCGTCTACCCGGCCGCCTGAACCCCTTCCGCGGGCCGGGGGATACCCCCGGCCGCGGCGATCCGGGACCCGGGGTCAGGGAGACCCGCCCTCGTCGCCGTTGCCCTTGGGGGTCGACCGACCCCCCTTCCGTCGGCCCTGGCCGCCGGAACGACGCTTCGGGGGGGTTCCGTCCTGCCCCGGCATCGGGGATGCCTCCGGGTCGGCCGCCGGCGCCGGAGCGTCGACAGCGGTCGCGCCCGCTCCCTCACCGGGAGGGGACTCGGTCTCCACACTCGTTCCGGGCCCGGTACCGGGCGGCTCCTCTGTCGCGGGGGGGAACGGGCCCGGGGGTTCCGCCCGGGCCGGTTCCGGTCCCGGGACCACCCCTCCCGCCGGGGAGGCGGTGAAGGCCAGCGGGACGGAGGAGGGCGGAGGCGCCCGGGCCGGGGGCGCCATGACCGGCGGGAAGGGAGGAGGGGGGAGGTTCAGGTAACCGACCGGGGGGGGTGGGGCGGGGTTCCCCCCGGGGGATGCGGCCCGGGTGGGGGGGGCAGCAGGGTAGGCCGGGGGAGGCTGGTAGGCCGGAGGGTTCGCCAGTGTGAGGAACCCGGGGGGGACCCCCCGAGGGGACCGGACGAACTCCAAGTCCCTTAGGTAGAGGTCCGTGAACCCGCAAGCCCGGCAGATCTTCGCCCGAAAGACCCCCTCGTTCCGCCGGACCCCGGGGGCAAGGCAGAGGATCGCCGTGAAGACCAGGTCCTTGTAGGTGCGGATCTCGTTCGCCCAGACCACGTCGGAGGACCCGCAACGCGCGCAAAGCTCGACCATGATACGCTACCTCCCAAAAGATGCCTCCCCCTCTTTATGTGCTTGTCGAACCCCCGGTCCCTCCTCCCCCGTTCGGCGGAAGGTCCTTCTACCGCCTTCCCCTCAGAGGCAGGGGCGTGGTCGGGTTGTTCCGTTCCGTCACCCTGGCGCTGGATGGCTCTCCCTACGCCGAGGAGGCCTTCCGGGTGGCCCTCGGGCTGGTCCGTGAGTCTCAGGGCACCCTCACCCTCCTGTCGGTGGTCCCCCACCCCCCTCTCATCCCTCCCCCGGATCCATGGATCCTCCCCCACATCCCCGAGTCCCAGATCCACTACTATCAGGACATGCTGAAGACCCACCGGGAGGAGGCCCTCGCCGCGGGGCTCACCCGCGTGGAGACGGCCCTCCTGGAGGGCCACGTCGTGGACAGCGTCCTCACCTACCTGGAAGATCATCCCCCGAGCCTCCTCGTGGTCGGGTCCCGGGGCCTTTCCACGGCCCGGCGCCTCCTCCTCGGGAGCGTGAGCGATGCCCTGGTGCACCACGCCCGCTGCCCGGTCCTGGTGATCAAGGCGTAGGCCGCTACTTGCCCTTCTTCCCGGCGGCCGGCTTCGCCTCCGGCTTCTCGGCCTTCGCCGGGGGGGCCGCTTCCTTCGAGGGAAGCTTCCCTCCCTTTCCCAGTACCGTCCGGCCCCCCGTGGCCTCGGGCTTCTCGGCGGTCTCCGGGGTGGCCTCGGCGGCCGGGGCGGCTTCGGCCTCCGGCTTGGGTGCCTCCACCGGGGCCAGGGCCGCGGCGCGCGCCTCTTCCGTGAACCCCTGGACCTCGGTCATCTCCACCCGGACGGGCACGGGCAGTTTGTTGGACGCCTTCCGGAGGGCGATCTTGGCCTCCGGGACGTTCTCGGACCGGCACCCCAGCGTGAGGAGCGTCTCCCCGATCTGGGCCCGGACCGCGTGGCCCACGGGCTTACCGAAGGCCAGGCGCATCCCGTCGGAGATCCGGTCCGCACCGGCCCCGGTGGCCATCTTGTGCTCCCGGAGGATCGCGTGAGGATACTTGCGGACCTTCAGGTGGAAGTTGTTCGAGGCCGCCTTGTCCATGACCCGGACGATGCTCACCCGGGCCGCCTCCAGGGCCTTGTCCTGGATGTTACCCGCTTCCTCGGTCCTCACCGAGAAATGGAAGCGGTACTGCTGGTGGACGTTGCCCGTGTCGAACTGCGTGATCCGGCAGTGAGGGATGCCTCCCATGTACTCGGTCCGGGTATAGACCTGCCCCTCGATGCGGCGGTACATCCGGCTGGGCTTTCGGACCATGGGTGCGGGCGGCCCAAACGGGAACCCCTCTAAAGTCTTTCGCTGGCGTGGACCTCGCCCTGCGGGGGGACGGGACGTCTCCGGGCACCCTCCCGCCCCACGTGGACCCGCCGGAGCGTGAGCTTCGCCTGCCGGAAGGCGCGGATGAGCCGCTCCTCCGCGTCCTCGTCAGGCGCCCAGGCCAAAAGGGTGTTTCCCAGCATCGTCTGGGCGCAGCGGCAGCCCTCCTGACGGAGCTTCAGCATGGGTTCCCGGAGCGGGAGGGGAGCCAGGCCCAGTTCGTCGGTGAAGACCTCGAAGACCGAGAGGAGGGCTTCCCAACGGATGGGCGGGGGGCCCAGTTCGGAGAGCCACCGCTCCCCGGCCCGGCGGACCCGTAGAAGGAACTCGGGATCGGAGAGCAACGGGGGAGAGGGCAACGGCCGGTCGAGCGTCCCCAAGAAGAACCCCTGGACCATGGGCGTCCTTTCCACCACGCCGTGCGGAGGAAGCCCCGCCTTGCGCCGGACCTCCACCCCGCCCTCCAGGATCGAGACCACCCCCCCCAGGCCACCGTGGAGCCTCACCTCTGCCCGGTGGGCGGCCTCCACCGCGACCCGCTGAGGCAGGTCGAGAAGCTCCGTGACGGCCAGGCAAGCGGCCAGGGAACCGGCAGCGCTCATGTTCAGGCCCTGGGCGACCGGCAGGTCGTGCTGGAGGTCCACCTCCACCACCCAGTCCTCCAGCCCTTGAAGGGACTGCAGCGCCTCCTGGGTGATGGGAAAACGGGCGGCGTCCCCCCGCTCCCGGATCTGAAGCGTCCCCGCCCCGTCCTGGGAGGCCCGACGGGCCGTGGCCCGGGCCGTGACCCCCACGTCCAGTACCACTCCCGCGCCGCGGGAACCCTGGGCCAGGAGGTCGGGGTCCTCCACCTCAGGGACGAAGATCCCGGTGGCGTGACCTGGAGCGGTCGCGAGCGCGATCCGGGGAAGGTCTGCCCTTGCCTCCGTGAAGGTCTCCCCCCCGGGAACGTCCGTTCCCCGTGCCCCAGCGCCCGCGTGTCCCTAAGAGCATTGCCCATGGCGGAAGGCGCGGACCGCCGGAGGTACCCTCATATAACCCGCGCGGCCATGGGGACCGTGACTCCTCGACACGAGGGGACCACCGAGGGGGGTCGAGGGGCTCCATCCATGGCCAATAACGATGCTGTCACCGGGCAGGACGAAGCCTCCGACCGGATGAGCTACCTGGAGTTGAGGAACAACCAGCTTGCGGAGGCGATCAAGCGGGTGGAAAGCGAGCGACATTACATGGAGGCCGAGATCCTTCGCCTCCAGCGCGAGGTCAAGCGCCTCAAGACCGAACTCGACCGCCTGCGCTATCCCCCTCTCGTGGTGGGAACGGTCCGGGACATGCTCACCGACGGTCGCCTGGTGGTGAAGAGCTCCACAGGGCCGGACTTTGTCGTGAACTCCGCCGAGACCGTTGAGCACGAGAAGCTCTCCGTAGGGTCCCGGGTGGCCCTGAACAAGCAGACCCTCGCCGTCATGGGCGTGCTCCCGGCCTCCCTGGACCCGTTGGTGACCGCCAGCGAGATTGTCAGCCGCCCGTCCGTCACCTACGAGGACATCGGGGGTCTGGTCGACCAGATCCGGGAGATCCGCGAGTCCGTGGAATACCCGCTGCTCCGTAGCGAGCTGTACCGGAAGGTGGGCGTCGACCCCCCCAAGGGGGTGCTGCTGATCGGTCCGCCCGGGACCGGGAAGACCATGATCGCCAAGTCGGTGGCCCACCACACCCATGCCACCTTCGTCCGCCTGGTGGGCAGCGAGCTCGTCCAGAAGTACATCGGGGAAGGGGCCCGCCTGGTCCGCGAGCTCTTCCAGCTCGCCCGGGAGAAGGCTCCCACCATCATCTTCATCGACGAGATCGATTCCATCGGGGCCAAGCGGCTGGAGGTGGCCACCAGCGGGGACCGGGAGGTCCAGCGCACCTTGATGCAGCTGTTGGCCGAGATGGATGGGTTCGAGCCGCTCTCCAACGTGAAGATCATCGCGGCCACGAACCGGCCGGACATCCTGGACGAGGCGCTCTTGCGCCCCGGGCGTTTCGACCGGATCGTGGAGATCCCGGTCCCCAACTTCGCGGGCCGGGTGGAGATCTTCAAGATCCACTCCCGGGGGATGAGCCTCAAGGAGCCCGTGGACTTCGAGACCCTGGCCGCCCGCTGCGACGGCACCACCGGGGCCGACATCAAGTCCATCTGCACCGAGGCCGGCATGTGGGCCATCCGGGAGGAGCGGGACGTGGTCACCATGGTCGATTTTGAGCGCGCCATCGAGAAGGTGGTGGGCGAGGAAGAGCTCTCCAAGGAGAGCCTGGGGATGTTCGCCTAGGACGCCGCCGGTCCCGGTCAGGGCACGAAGCCCCGCCCCGCCACCCGGGGGCCCGCCCCGGCGCCGGAAAGCTGGACCAGGAAGGCCCGCTCGTCCGGCAGGTGCGTGGTGGGCTTGTCCAGGGCCAGGGTGAGCCGGTCCCCGTCGACCTCCCGGATCTTCCCCGGGAGGACGGAGAGGCCCAGGCCCACGTGCACGCGGTCCCCTTCCCCGGCCTTCCCCTTGAAGAACCGGCAGGGCTGGTAGCGCTCCACCTGGAGGAGGTCCTCCACCCGGAGGCTACCCTCCGGGGCGAGGATCTCCC
Organism: Thermoplasmata archaeon; assembly: GCA_021827405.1. Taxonomy (GTDB): domain Archaea; phylum Thermoplasmatota; class Thermoplasmata; order Lutacidiplasmatales; family UBA184; genus JAKATE01. The sequence continues at coordinate 8,317 of JAKAVY010000002.1, read as the reverse complement.
CGCGGCTCACCTCCTCCGCCTCCACGCCCTTCAAGGCGAGACCGACCCGTTCGCCCCGGGTCGCCTCGGGGACGTCCTCGTCATGGACCTGGATGCTCCGGACCTCCACGGAACGCTCGGAGGGATACAGGCGGAGCCTTTCATGGACCTTCACCGCTCGGCCCCGGACCACCCCCAGGACCACCGTCCCCACCCCCTTCACCGGGAACACGTGGTCCACGGGGATCGCCAGCTCCCCTTCGGGGAGGTGGCTCTCGAACCGTTCCACCCGCCCCCGGATCTCCCGGGGATCGAGCGGGACCAGGGGGTAGCGGTTCAGCGCGGTCCCTTTGAGGAGGGGCCGGATCTCCGACTCCCCGACGGTGTCGCTCAAGGCGAGGAGCCCCTCTTCCTTGCCCGCGAGGTCCGCGGTGACCACGGCCTCGGCCAGGTCCCGATCGATCTTTTCCACGGCCAGCAGGACCTGCTCGCCCAGGGAGAGGGCCGCGAGCAGGGGGGGCAGCCGCTCCGGGAAGAGGGAGGGCTCCACGTAGGTCACAGCGACCCCCCCCTGGACCGCGTGATAGAGCGTGAGGTCGGACTTGGTGCCGGCCTTGGCCAGCCGAGCCCCGATCTCCCGGCTCCCCAGGAGGGCCACGGTCAGCGGACGGTTCCCGGGCATGATCGCTTCCCTTCAGCGCCCCGCCGGGGCCTCCGCCCGGCGGGGGCTCACCTGAAGGCTCACCGTATCCCCCTCGGCCCCCAGGACCACCTCCGAACCCTCGGGGATGGCCCCGGAGAGGATCTTCTCCGTCAGGGGATCGACCACCAGGCGTTGGAGGGTGCGCTTGAGGGGTCGGGCCCCATACTCGGGGTCGAAGCCCTGGCGGACCAGAAGCTTCTCCGCCGGAGCGGTCAGCTTCAGCGTGATCCGCCGTTCCTTCAGCCGCTCCTCCACCTGGCGGAGCTGGAAGCGCACGATGGCGCCGATCTCCTTGGGGGTGAGCGCATTGAAGACGATGACCTCGTCCAGTCGGTTCAGGAACTCCGGGCGGAAGAAGGACCTGAGGGCCTGGTCCACGGCCTTCTTCCGTTCCTCCGGGGGCATCTCCTGGGCGAACGACTCCGCGGCCAGGTTGCTCGTCATGATGACCAGGGTGTTGCGGAAGTCCACGGTCCGGCCCTGTCCGTCGGTCAGCCGCCCCTCGTCCAGCAACTGGAGGAGGACGTTCATCACTTCCGGGGCCGCCTTCTCCACCTCGTCCAGGAGCAGGACCGTGAAGGGGCGGCGTCGCACCGCCTCGGTGAGCTGCCCCCCCTCCTCGTAGCCGACGTAGCCGGGGGGCGCCCCCACGAGCCGGGCCACCGAGTGCTTCTCCATGTACTCGGACATGTCCACCCGCACCAGGGCCTTCGGGTCGTGGAAGAGGAACTCCGCCAGGCTCTGGGCGAGGTAGGTCTTGCCCACGCCGGTGGGGCCGAGGAAGAGGAAGACGCCCATCGGCCGGTTCGGGTCCGCGAGCCCACTGCGGGCCCGGCGGACCGCCCGGGCGACCGCGGAGACGGCCTCGTCCTGCCCCACGATCCGCTGCCGGAGGGTCTCTTCCATGGCGAGGAGCCGGTCCACCTCTCCCTGGAGCATCCGCGCCACCGGGACGCCGCTCCAGCGGGAGACCACCTGGGCGACGTCCTCTTGGTCCACTTCCTCCCGGAGGAGCTGCCCTGCCGTCCCGGCGACCCCTCCGTGGGTCTCCAGGGCCTTTCGCAGCTCCGGGATCCTCCCGTAGCGTAACCGGGCGACGCGCTCCAGGTCCCCGGCGCGCTCGGCCTGCTGTTCCTCGGTCCGCGCCTCCTCGAGCTCCCGGCGGAGCCGACGGACCTCCTCCACCTTCTCCTTCTCCCGTTTCCACCGGGCCAAAAGCCCGTCCTCCTGCTCCCGGAGGGTCGCCAGTTCCCGCTCCAGCCGGGAGAGGCGTTCCCGGCTTCCCGGGTCGTGCTCCTTCTTCAACGAGACGCGTTCCACCTCCAGCTGCCGGATCCGGCGCGTCAGCTGGTCGAGCTCCGGGGGGCGGGAGTCCAGGGAGAGGCGGACCATGCTCGCCGCCTCGTCGATGGCGTCGATGGCCTTGTCCGGGAGGTGCCGGTCCGAGATGTAACGGGCGGTCAGGGTGGCCGCGGCCACCAGCGCGGCATCGTGGATGCGGACCCCGTGATGGAGCTCGTAGCGCTCCCGAAGTCCCCGGAGGATGGAGATGGTGTCCTCCACCGAGGGCTCGGACACGGCGACCGGCTGGAACCGCCGCTCCAGGGCGGCGTCCTTCTCGATGTACTTGCGGTACTCCTCCGTGGTCGTCGCCCCGATGCAGCGAAGCGTGCCCCTCGCCAGGGCCGGTTTGAGCAGGTTGGAGGCGTCCATGGCCCCTCCCTCCACGGCGCCGGCCCCCACCAGGGTGTGGATCTCGTCGATGAAGAGCACCACCTGTCCGTCGGAGTTCTCCACCTCCTGGATTACGGCCTTGAGCCGCTCCTCGAACTCCCCGCGGAACTTCGCCCCGGCGAGCAGGGCCCCCAGGTCCAGGGCCGCCACCCGCTTCTCCCGGAGGGACTCGGGCACGTCCCCTTGCACCACCCGCTGGGCGAGCCCCTCCACGATGGCGGTCTTCCCCACACCCGGGTCCCCGATGAGGACCGGGTTGTTCTTGGTCCGGCGGGAGAGGATCTGGATCACCCGCCGGATCTCCTCGTCCCTTCCGATCACCGGGTCGAGCTTCCGCTCCCGGGCCAACGCCGTGAGGTCCCGGGAGTACTTCGAGAGGGCCTTGAGCTCGGCCTCATGGGAACGGCTCTCCACCCCCGGGTGGCCGGCGCGCAGGCCCTGGACCGTCTGGTCGAGCCGTTCCGGCTCGACCCCGGCCTCCCTCAGGAGGTCCCGGGAGGAGGGATCCTCGGCGAGCGCCTGGAGGAGCCGTTCCACCGAGACATAGCGCTCCTTCCTGCGTTCCGCCTGCGCCTCGGCCGCGTCCAAGACCCGGGTGAGCTCGCGGGAGAGATACTGCTCCGCCGGGGCCACGTGGTCGACCGTGGGCAAGGTGCCGAGCCTCTCGTTCAGCCGGTCCCGGAGCGACCCCAGGTCGACGCCCATGCCCTGGAGAAGGTCGCTCACCACGGATCGGTCCTCGAGCAGGGCGCGGAGGAGGTGGAGGGGCTCCACCCCCTGCTGGCGACGGCCCAGAGCATCCGCGAAGGCCCGTTCCAACGCCGCCCGGGCGGCGTCGGTGAGCCGGTCCAGGCGCATGGCCACGGCGAGGACCGTCTCAACGTATATGTAGGCTCTCCGGCTGAAACGCCTCGTGGCCGAGGGGTCCTTCCGGGTGGGGAGCCTCCGCCTCCGGAACCCCGTCCTCCTGGCCTCCGGCATCTGGGGGGAGAGCGGCCGTTCCCTGGCCGAGGCCTATCGCGCGGGGGCCGGGGCTGTGGTCTCGAAATCGATCGGGACCCTGCCCCGGGTCGGCTACCCCAATCCGACCGTTGAGGTGCTGGGTCCCTGGGGGATGCTCAACGCCATGGGGCTGCCAAACCCGGGGATGGAACGCTACCCGGAGGAGATCGCCGAGGCGAGGGCGCTGGGCGCCCCGGTCGTGGGGAGCCTCTTCGGGAAGGACGCGGAGGAGTTCGCGTCGCTGGCCCAGGCCATGGCCCGGACCGGGGTGGTGGCGCTCGAGCTGAACCTGTCCTGTCCCCACGCCAAGGGCTACGGGAGCGAGCTGGGGCAGGACCCGGACGCGGTCCGGGAGGTGGTCCGGGCCGTCCGATCGGCCGTCTCCCTGCCGGTCTGGGCGAAGATCACCCCGAACACCCATGACCCGGCAGGCCTGGCCGAGGCCGCGGAGGGAGCCGGCGCGGATGCCATCACGGCGATCAACACCGCGCGGGCTCTGGCCATCGACCCGACGCTCGCCCGGCCAGTGCTCGCCCACGGGACCGGGGGGCTTAGCGGGCCGGCGCTGAAGCCGATCGGGCTCGCCTGCGTGTGGTCCATCTTCGAACGGGTGAGGATCCCCATCGTCGGGGTCGGCGGGATCACCACGGCGGAGGACGCCTACGAGTACATCCTGGCGGGCGCCCGGGCCGTGCAGGTGGGGACGGCCGTCTCCACCCACGGAGTCTCGGTGCTCGGTACCGTGGCCCGGGGGCTCGACGACTGGGTCCGACGGGGGGGGTTTCCGGACTTGGACCACGCCGTGGGGGCGGCGCACCCGCGCTAGAACCGCCCTCCGGGCCGGTCGGCGGCCTCGGTCCGGACCGGGAGGGGGCCCGGGGTTCCCAAGAAGGTACGTCCTTGTCGGCAGAGGCAACTGCAGCCCAGGCAGCGTTCCTGAAGGGCCAGGGGGAGGTCGTGGGCGGCTCGTTCGCAGGCGGCCAGGTTCGGATGGCCACAGATCGGGCAGGGGTGGGCCGGGCGCACAAGGGGACGGAGCCCTCCCCGCCGGATAAGCCTTGACGGGGGGGCTGAAGGCTTTACAAAAGCCTGCCTCTACCGGGCACCGTGCGGGTGGTGGTCCCGGTCCTGGAGGTGGTCCCGGAGACCCCGACGACCGTGACCCTCACCTTCCCTTACCCTCCTCCCTCGGAACCGGGGCAGTTCGTGATGGTCTGGCTCCCGGGCCAGGACGAGCTTCCCATGTCCCTCTCCCAGACCGAGGGCCCCGTGAAGGGGGTGACGATCAAGGCCATGGGGGAGACCACCCGGAACGTGCTCACCCTTTCCCGCGGCACCCGGATCGGGATCCGGGGCCCCTACGGCCGGCCCTTCGACCTCTCCCCCCGGCGGGTGCTCGTGGTGGGCGGGGGGTCGGGGACCGCCGTCCTCGCCCCGGCCGCGGAAGCCGCGCATCGCCGGGGGAGCACGGTCACGGTGGCCCTGGGAGCGACCCGGGCGGAGGAGCTGCTCTTCTACCGCCGTCTCTCGTCGATGGAAGGAGGGCAGGTCCATGTGGCCACCGACGACGGGTCGGCCGGGGAGCACGGTTTCGTCACGGTCGTGGCGGACCGCCTGCTCGACACGGGGGATTACGATGCCCTGTGGACCTGCGGACCCGAGCGCATGATGGAGAAGCTTCGCGCCAGCGCCCGCGCCCGGGCCGTGCCGTTCTTCGCCTCGGTGGAACGGCAGATGAAGTGTTCCCTCGGCCTCTGTGACGCCTGCGCCTTCGGCCCCTTCCACGTCTGCACGGACGGTCCGGTCTTTTCCGGAGCCCAGCTCGAAGAGGTCTTCGACTTCGGTCGGTTCAAGCGGGACGCCAGCGGGTCCCGGGTCCCGCCTTGAGCGGCCGGTAGAAAAGGCCCGCCGTCGCGGGAAGGCCCTCAGGCGGCCCAAGGTTTTATCGTCCGGTGGGTCCCGAAGGGTCCGGGTTCTCCATGCGCTATGTGGTGGTGACGGGCGGGGTGATTTCCGGCCTGGGGAAGGGCATTACCACCTCTTCCATCGCCCGGATCCTCAAGGCCCGGGGGGTGCCCCTCACCGTGGTGAAGATCGACCCGTACCTCAACGTGGACGCCGGGACGATGAACCCCTACCAGCACGGGGAGGTCTTCGTGCTGGACGACGGCACAGAGGTGGACCTGGACCTGGGGAACTATGAGCGGTTCCTGGGAGAGAGCCTGCCCGGTAACCACAACCTGACCACGGGCAAGGTGTATCGTACGGTCATCGAGAAGGAGCGCCGGGGGGACTACCTGGGGAACACTGTCCAGATCATCCCCCACGTCACCGGCGAGGTGAAGCGGATGCTTCGGGAGGCGGCCCAGCACGCTCAGGCCGAGCTCACCTTGGTGGAAGTGGGGGGGACGGTGGGAGACATCGAGTCCATGCCCTTTTTGGAGGCCCTGCGGGAACTCCAGCAGGAGGTGGGCGGGCGCGACCACATGGCGTTCGTGCACACCACCCTCGTGCCGGTGGTGGGGGCGGTGGGGGAAGCGAAGACCAAACCGACCCAGCACTCGGTCCGGGAGCTCCGGGCCCTGGGGATCCAACCGGATATGATCGTGGCCCGGGGTCCCGCCGCCCTCACCCCGGACCTCCGGGCCAAGATCTCCCTGTTCTGCGATGTCCCTCCCGAGGCCGTCATCGCCGTACCGGACCTGCCCACCGTCTACCAGGTGCCTCTCCACCTGGAGTCCCAGGGGGTGGGGGACTACCTGGTCAAACGCCTGGGGATCCACGCGTCGCCGGCGGACTGGGCCTCCTGGCAGCACTTCCTGGAAGTCTATGCCCACCCCTCGAGCGAGGTCACGGTGGGGGTGGTCGGGAAGTACGTGCAGCTCAAGGACGCCTACCTTTCCCACATCGAGGCCTTCCACCACTGCCAGGGAACCTTGGGGGTGGGGGTGCGGCTCCGCTGGTTCGACTCGGAGGACCTCCTGCGTCTCCCCGGGGAACGGCAGGCGCTGGAGGCGGTGGACGCGGTCCTGGTCCCGGGGGGGTACGGCACCCGGGGCGTGGAGGGAAAGATCCTTGCGGCCGAGGTGGCCCGGACGAGGGGCCTCCCCTTCCTGGGGATCTGCCTGGGCTTCCAGTTGGCCACCGTGGAGGCCGTCCGCCACCTGCTGAACCACCCGGACGCCAATTCCCTCGAGTTCGACCCGGGCACCCCGCACCCGGCCATCACCTTGCTGGACAGCCAGGAGGGCCAGGTACACCTGGGGGGCACCCAACGGCTGGGGGCCCAGGAGGTGGACGTGGTGGAAGGGTCGGTGCTGAACCGGCTCTACGGGCGGACCAAGGTCTCCGAGCGACACCGGCATCGCTACGAGGTGAACCAGGTGTACGTCGAGGACCTGGCCCGGCAGGGCTTCGTGGTGAACGCCCGGAGCGCCGACGGACGGGTGGAGGGATTCGAGCTCACGACCCACCCCTTCTATCTGGGCGTCCAGTACCACCCGGAGTTCCTTTCCCGCCCCCAGACCCCCCATGCCCTGTTCCTCGGGCTGGTCCGTGCAGCCCTCGCGCGGCGGCAGGGCATCCCGGTACCCAAGGAGGAAGCTTCGCATGTCGCAGCCCCGTCGGCTGTCGCGTGAGCTCCCGGGCCTCGTCGGCCAGGAGGTTCGGGTCGCCGGTCATCTGCAGGACTACCGGGCCCTGGGGGGGGTTGCCTTCGCGCTCCTGAGGGATCGGGGCGGGCTTCTCCAGGTGACCCTGAAGAAGGGGGAGACCGATCCGGGGATCTTCACACTCTTCGCCTCGCTGCCCCGGGAGAGCGTCGTGGAGGCCGAAGGGCTTGTCGCTTCCAACCCGCGGGCCCGGGTCGGCGCGGAGGTCCTCCCCCGGCGGGCCCGGCTGTTGAACCCGTCGGCCAGCCCCCTGCCCCTGGGGGTGGCGGACCGGGTCGGGGTGGAGCTGGACACCCGGTTCAATCACCGGGTGCTGGACCTGCGCAAGCCGGAGAACCAGCAGGTGATGGAACTTCGGGCGGAGGCCCTCCAGGCCCTGCGCAGCTCCTTCGGGACCCTGGGGTTCCTGGAGGTGGAGACCCCGAAGATCCTCCGCCAGGGGGCCGAGGGGGGCGCCACGCTCTTCCGCGTGGACTACTTCGGGGAGGCCGCCTATCTGGCCCAGAGCCCGCAGCTCTACAAGCAGATGCTCATGGCCACCGAGTTCGAACGGGTCTTCGAGATCGCCCCCGCGTTCCGGGCCGAGCCCTCGGACACGAACCGTCACCTCACGGAGTTCACCAGCATCGACGCGGAGATGGCCTACGTGGAGGAGCCGGAGGAGCTCCTCTCGACGGTGGAGAGCCTGGTCACGGGCGCGATCGCGGAGCTCAAGCGGGCGCTCGTCCAGAGGAAGCATCCCCTCGCGGACGATCTTCCCGCCCCCGTACGTCCCTTCCCACGCCTCCCCTTCCCCGAGGCCGCCGAAGCCCTCGGACGCCGGCCGGGGTCTCCCGGGGCGGAGGCCGACCTCTCCCCGGAGGATGAACGCCAGTTGGGGGAGCTCATGCAGGAAAAGAAGGGGGCTGAGTTCTACTTCCTGACGGAGTTTCCCACCTCCCTCAAACGGGGGACGTTCTACGCCCGTCGCCAGGAGGATCACCCGGAGCGCACCGACTACTTCGACCTGGAGTTCCGGGGGCAGGAGATGCTCTCTGGGGGGCTCCGGGAGCACCGGGTGGACCGCCTGGAGGGACAGATCCGGGAGGCCGGGCTCGACCCTGGCCGGTTCCCGGCCTACCTGGAGGCGTTCCGCTACGGGATGCCCCCGCACGGGGGATTCGCCCTCGGACTGGACCGGCTGGTGGGCCGCCTCGCCCATCTGACGAACGTCCGGGAGGCCCGTCTC
>JAKAVY010000038.1 GCA_021827405.1 Thermoplasmata archaeon | reverse complement strand
GGGGGCTGCCGGGGGAACCGCCCGTCCCCGAGGCCGTCCCCAGGGTCACGGGCGCGGTGCGGTTGACCACGTAGTAGGGCGTCCCCACCGTGGTGGTGGGGTTGGTGGGCGGCGAGCTCACCCACGCCCCGAGGGTGACCGTCCCGCCGGGGCGGATCACCGAGGAGGCGGCGGAGGTGGCCGTGGAGTTCGCCACCACCTGTCCCGCGGTCTGGACCAGGTTCCCCAGGGTGTCTGCCGCGAAGGAACCGGTGACCGTGACCGGGGCGAGCGCTCCCAGGTTGTCGTGGAGTCCCCCGCCGGCGTCCGTCACCACCGCGTAGACGTAGTACGTCCCAGGGGTGCTGTAAGCATAGCTCACGGAAGCGGTGGCGGTGGTCTCGGAGACCCCGTTCCCGAAGAAGTAAGTGTAAGACGAACCGATGAGGCCGTTGGGCAGCCCCACGCTGATGGGGACCAACTGGCCCTCTTGGACAGCGGAATAGGCGACGCTGAGCTGGGCGTTGTGGTTCAGGACGGTGGTGCTACTGCACTTGGGGCTGTTGGCCGGCTGACAGGTGGTGATGGTGTTCTTCGTCACGTTCGAGCTGCTGTTGCTGGCCGGAAGGACGAGGTAGGTGCCCACCCCGCTGGCCACCAGGATGACCAGGATGATCATCACGGCGACCACGGTGGCCATGCCGCGGCGGTCCTGGCGCCCGGCGGGGGACGGAGAAGGCTCTTCGGCGGTGGCTCCTGAGGGGACGTTGCCCGACATGTGGTCTCGCTGTCTGGCAGGACCAGACGAGCGGACGACCCCGAAAGGGGTAGTTATGTGCCAAAGAGCGACGGGCCGCGGCCGGGAAAGGCCAACCCGGGCGGGTCTCTCCGAGAGAGCGGATTCCGCTGGTATATCAGTACATCTGGCGTCGGTCGGCCAGGGGGCCGAGGGCTGGCGAGGCCCGGGCCCCGTTCTCTCCCCGGATCGGTCCCGCTCGCGGGCCGGGGCTGTGCGCGGGGGGTTCGGACGGGACGTTCACGCGAGGGCCCACGGGACCCCGAGCGGGCCCTGGCCGGGCCCGGAGGCACCGAACGAGGCCCCCGGTCGGAATGCCGGTTGCTGGGAAAGCCCTCGATCCGCCCGGCCCGCCCGTGGGCGCGGCCCGGGGAGAGCCCTCCCTCATTCACTCCGAACGAGGAAGAGGGTTCCACCGGTCCCGAAGCGGGGACGCATCCACGGGCGTCCCCCCCGGCAGGGGCTCTGAATAGACCTCCGCTTGGAAGGTGAAGAGCTCGGCCCCCTCCTCCCGCCAGGAATGGGGAGGGAGCCCCGCCTTCCCACACACCCCTTCCAAGAACGTCTCCCCATCCCAACCCTGCTCCTCGGCCACTTGAGGCAGGAGGAGGCCCTCCCGTCCAAAACGGCGGAGGATGAGACCATCGACCCCGATACGAAGGGACTTGGCAAGGGTGGCCCGTTCGACGGAGGCCACGCGTCGGGGAGGGGTCAACAGGGAGACCTCCAGCCGCAGGTGAGGGAGCTCGCGGGGGGAGACCGGGGGGAACCGGGGATCCTCCCGGGCGGCGTAGAGGGTCGCGCGCGGTACGGCCTGGTGCAGGGGTTCTCCGCCGATGGGGAACCCCACGCAACCCCGCAGTTCCCCTTGCGGATGGGTCCGGAGGGTCACGAACACCCCGCGCACCTCGGAAAGTCCCGGGGCCCGGGTGTACTCCGTCGGGACCTCGGCCACCGCTTGCTCCTCCGGCAGGAGAAGGTGGGATTCGAGGGTTCTCCGCGCCAGCCGCAGCGCGAGCGGTCCGGTCGGGTCGCTCGCGGAGGCGGAACGCTCCCCGGCGGGAGGGGGTCGGGTCATCGGGCCACCTGCCCTCCCCCAAGTCCACCAACCTCAAATACGCCGCCCCGGGTCCTCCGCTCCCCTCTATGCCCTTCCCGGAAGCCACGCAACGGCTGTTGCTGAAGAAGATCTGCATGAACTGCTCCGCCCGGAACCCCATGCGGGCGGTACAGTGTCGGAAGTGCGGCTACCATGGGCTCCGGGTGAAGTCCCGGGAACGCTCGGGCAAGACGAAGTAGGCCGGCCCGGACCTACGCCCCGGCCTCGGCGGGGACGGTCACCTGGCGGGCCCTCCGGGTCTCTTGGGAGATCTCCACCCTCTTCTGGAAGAGGTAAGTCAGGTTCCGATAGCCGTCCCGCCAGCTGGAGAGCTTTGGCCGTCCCCACCGTTCGGTGTAGTGGATCGGGATCTCCTCCAGCCGGAACCCCCGCAGGAGCACCTCCAGCTTGAGCTCCTCCGAGAAGGCCATCCCGTCCTGGGTCAGGTGGAGCTTCGGCAGGATGGAACGCCGGAAGACCCAGAGGCCGCTCTGGGAGTCCACCAGGGCCCGGGCCGGGGCATTCTTCAGGCAGGTGTGGAAGAGGACCCGGAAGGTGAGGTTGAGCGCCAGGTTCCCGATCCGGTGCTCCGTGGTCATCGCCTTCTGCTCGAGGTAGGTGAGCCGGTCCCCGGTGAGGAAATCCCGTTCGTGGTGGATCAGGTGCAGGAGCATCCAGGGGATCTTGTCAGCGGGGTAGGTCCCGTCCCCGTCCAACGTGGCCACGAACTCCCCCTGGACCCGGTCAAACCCGGTCCGGTAGGCCCGGCCATACCCCCTGCGCGGTTCGTTCACGACCTGGGCCCCCAGGCGTCGGGCGATCTCGGGGGTGCCATCGGTGGAGGCCCCGTCGACGACGAGCACCTCCCACTCCACCGGGTCCCGCAGGAAGAGGGTCCGGTTCGCGGCCGCCGCCGCCCGGTAGAAGGCCTCCAGGGTCCGCGGGAGGCCCTCGGCCTCGTTCAGGGTGGGGATGACCACGCTGGCCCTCATGGGAAGCAGAGGTACGCTAACCCCCCCTGGCGTCTTAAGCTTAGGGACGGCTCCGGGGGCGGTGCCATGGTCCCGGAGGAGCCTCCCGTCCTTCCCGACGAACCTCCCGGACCGGGACCGGCCCACTGGTCCTTCGGGACGACGGCGGATGTCGGGATCGCGGCCCGGGCCGGGGACGGCTCCCGGCTCCTCTCCGAACTGGCGGAGGCTTTGGTGGAGGTCATCACGGACCGGGACCGGGTCCGCCCCCGGGAGAGCCGTCCCTTCCGGGTGGAGGGGCTCACCGACGAAGGGCTGGTGGTCGCGTTCCTGGGGGAGCTCCTCTACTGGCTCGACCAGTCGGGCTGGGTTCCCCACCATGTGGAGGTCCACCTGGACCCGGAGGGTACCCCCGTGGCCTGGGGAAGGGCCTTCGGGGAGGCGCTGGACCCGGCCCGCCACCCGGTCAAGGTGGGCGTGAAGGCCGTCACCTTGCACGGCCTCGTCTTCGACCGGGCGTCGGGTCGGGCGTCGGTCATCCTGGACATCTGAAGGGCGGGGCCCTCAGCCGCGCACCCGCAGGTAGGCCCGTACCCCCTCGCCCAGCTCCGGGAGGGCCCGAGCCCGATGGAGCTCCCGCTCTACCGCGGCGATGCCGGCGAGCAGGTCCCCGTCCTTCACGATCCCCATGTGGCCGATCCGGAAGATCTCGCCCTTGGCGATCCCCTGGCCTCCGGAGACGATCACGTTGTGACGCTCCCGGAGCCCGGCCCGGAAGGAGGAGTCCTCCACCCCCGGAGGATAGCGGATCGCGGTGACCGTGTCCGAAGCGTAGGCCGCGTTGGGGTAGAGCCTGAGCCCCAAGGCCGTCACCGCGGCCCTAAGGGCCTCCGCCTGCTGGTGGTTCCGGGCGCGCCGACGTTCGGGGGTCTCCTCCTTCAACAGGAGGAGGGCCTCCTTCAGCGCGAGGAAGAGCGGGACCGCGGGCGTGAACGGAGTATCGTCCTTCTCCAGGCTCTTGAAGTGCTCCTTGAGGTCGTTGTAGAAGGTCCGGGGGTTGAGCTCCCCGTAGGCCCGGTCCGACAGGTGGACCAGGGAGAGCCCCGCGGGGGCCGCCAGCCCCTTCTGGGCACCCACCACCAGGCCATCCACTCCGGCCCGGTCCGAGGGCGGCGCCAGACCGGGGAGAGCGCTGATGGCGTCCACCAGGAAGAGGGGGCCGTGGCGACGGACCCGGGCCCCGATCTCCTCCACCGGGTGGGTGAACCCCACGCTGGTCTCGTTGTAGACCAGCGTCACAGCCCGGAACGGGCCGGACTCCAGCGCCTGGTCCAGGGCCTCCAGGCTCACCGGCTCACCCCAGGTCCCCCGGAGGGGCACGGCGGTGGCGAACCGTTGGACGATCTTCTCCATCCGGTCCCCGAAATGCCCGTTGGAGATCACCAGGACCCGGTCCTCCGGCCGGACCAGCCCGGCGATGACCGCCTCCAGCCCGGCGGTGCCGCTCCCCGTGAGGACCGCCTGGTGGCCCTTCCGCCCGAAGACCAGCGGTAGGAGATCGACGATCTCCCCGACCACCCCGTGGAAGTACTCTCCTCGGTGGTTCAGGGCCGGCGTGGCCATGGCCTGGAGGACCCGGGGGTGCATCTGTACCGGGCCGGCCAACAGGAACGTGCTGGTGTAAGGGTCGAAGGCGTCGGGGACCGCGTCTCCCGCCGTGGGGGGAGCGACCGGGGTGGGGGAGCTCTTCGGTCCAGGGCTGGGGGTGGGGGTGGGGGGGCTGCGGGGGGTGCTCGTCATCGTTTCCATACCTCAGGATTGACACAGAACTCCGGGGTCTCTCCCCGAAGGACCTTCAAGACCTGCGCCACGGTGATCGCCCCGGCCCGGGACTGCGCTTCCCGGGTCGAGGCCCCGATGTGGGGGGTCGCCACCACCTTGGGGTGGGAAAGGAGCCGAGGGTCCCGGGGGGGTTCGACCTCGAAGACGTCGAGGCCCACGCCGCCGAGCTTCCCGGCCTCCAAGGCGGCCAGGAGAGCCGTCTCGTCGAGCAGTCCTCCCCGGGCGGCGTTCAAGAGGAGCGCCCCCGGACGCATCTGGGCGAACTCGCGGGCCCCCAAAAGGTGGTGGGTCTCCGGGGTGAGGGGGCTGTGGACGGAGACCACATCGCTCGTCTGAAGCAATTGCGGGAGCGGGACCAGCGGGGTCTCGTCGCCGGCGCTGGACAGGAAGGGGTCGTAGGCCTGGGTGTGCATGCCGAAGGCCCGGAGCCGGACGGCCACCTCGCGGGCAATGCGCCCGTACCCCACGAACCCGATGGTGCGGCCGGAGAGCTCCGTCCCGTTCCCGGCCTTCTTCCACGTCCCGGCCTTCACGGCCACCATCTGGCTCCCGAAGTCCCGGGCCACGGCGACCAGGAGGCCTACGGTGAGCTCGGCCACGCTGGCCGTGGCGGCCGCGGGGGCGTTGACCACGGGGATCCGGCGGCGGGTCACCTCGGCCATGTCGATGTTGTCCACGCCCACCCCGGCCCGCCCGATCACCCGCAGCGGCCCCACGTTCGCGAGGAGGTCCTGGGTGACCTTGGTCCGGCTCCGCACGATGAGCGCGTCGGCCCGGGGCAGGGCGACGGCAAGCCGCTCTGGCGCGGCGGAGGCATCGACCACTTCCGCGCTCCGTCCGAGGTCCTCTAAGGCCCGGGGATCGAGTTCGTCCGCGACGAGGACGAGGGGGCGGGGGCCGAGCATGCAGGCGGAGGAACAGGGCCGAGGCTAAAGGCTTCCCCTACGGCGAAGGGCCCGGAGGCTTCTTGGCCGAGGGGCGGAGGGAGAGAAGAGGCCTATCGTGGAGGGCCAGGATGCCTCCGAGCATGACCAAGATGACCCCCAGCGCCCAGTACCAGATGAAGGTGGCCACCCAGATGTAAAGGAACGCGAGGCCGGTGAACGCGACGACGCCGCCCACGAGAACCTCCCAGGCGAGCGGGTGTCCTCCGGTGTTCCAGCGAGCGACGGCATGGTGCTCCTCGAAGTGCTCCTCCGAACCCATGACAACGAGGGAGCATCCTCCCCGGCTCTTAAATCATGAGGGGGGCCCGGGGTGCCGCCGATCGAGGGGAATGGCAGGGGGGGAGCCGGCTCAGGGGCCGGAGCGTTTTGGGACGGGTCCTCACCCTCGCCGACCGGGAAGGCAGGGCGGCCGTAGAGGCCCGGCAGCCCGACCTCCCAAGCCTCGGGCGGGGGGCCCGGTTGTCAGACCCCGCCGACCTCTGGCGCAGCGGGCGTCCCACCGCGGCCCGGGAGGCGAGGAGGTCACGGTCGCCCGCGTCCCGGGTCCATACGATTAGGAAGACAAAAATAATTATAATAACCCTAAAATATGCCCTCCCCTTCCTCTCCGCGTGGAGACGCTGCAACGGCTCACCCGGCGACAGCTCGAGACCCTCGAGATCATCGCGGCCGTGGAACGCCCCGGCCAGGGGGCCGCGCTCAAGAGCGTGGCCTCGGCCCTCCGGGTCCGTCCCCCCTCCGCGCTCGCCCACCTGACCCCGCTGGAGGCGCTGGGCCTCATCTCCCGCTACCGGGGAAAGTCTCGCCTCACCCCCCGGGGCAAAGGCACCCTCCTGGAATACTCGCGGCATCACCGGGTCGCGGAGCAACTGTTCGCCCAGGTCGGCTTCTCCCCCGAGGAGACCTGCCGCGCCGCCCGGGAGATCGACCTGGCGCTCGGCCATGGCACAGTGGACCGCCTCTGCCGGTCCGAGGGACATCCCCCCACCTGTCCCCACGGCCAACCGATCGTCCCCTGCCAGGGCCGGCACGGGGGGAACTGAGGGCCCCCATGTGGGACTGGAACTTCATCCTGGACCCTCCCGGGGGGCTCTCGATCCCGGTCATCCTCGGCCTCGGGTTCCTCCTGGGCGTCCTGCACGGGGCCACCCCCGACGAGCACACCTGGCCCATCACCTTCAGTTATTCCGTGGGAAGTTACAGCAGCCGGGGGGGCATGAAGGCGGGGTTCGTCTTCTCCTCCGGGTTCACCCTCCAGCGCTCCATCCTGACCGCGCTGGGGTTCTTGGGCCTGGCCACCATCTACGCGGTCTACAACCTGGATGGACCGGTCTATCTCGCGGTCGGCGCGGTGATGCTCCTGGCCGGCTACTACCTCGTCCGGGGGAGTGACCTCCACCTCCCCCTGGACCACGCCTTGGAACGGCTCCTGGGCCGCTTCTTCTCGGACCACGGTCACCACACCACTTCCGCGGAGCCGAGGAAGGTGGCCGAGGAAGGGGAGGCGGGGATCAAGCCGGTCCCGCTGCGGATGGCCATGCTCCACGGGTTTGTCGCCGGCTGGGGGTTCGGAGGCTTCGCCGTCATCATCGTCTTCCTCCTGGCCCCCCAGATGCCCAACGTCTGGTGGGCCGCCCTGGTGGGGACCTGCTTCGGCCTGGGGACGATGACCATGCAGGTGATCACCGGCGCCCTCTTCGCCCGCCTGGCCCGGCTCAAGCGCCTGACCATGGCCCAGATCCAACGGATCGGCCGGTCCACCGCGGCCCGCACGCTCTACCTCGGCGGGCTGGCCTTCATGGGGGTCGGGGCCGTGGTCGCCGCGGCCCCCTGGCTGAGCGGGGTCGCCCTCGCCACCGGGAATCCCATCCCGAACCTCAACTCCATCGGCTACGCCACCGTCCTGGTCATCGCCGTGGTCGGGGTCATCGGGGGGAGCAGCATCTGGAAGGCGTACCGCGAGGTCACCGCCCTCTCCCCCAAGCCGGACCGGGCCCCGGGATGATCTCGCGGGGACCCTCCGCCGGGGCCCGGCCCTGACCCCACGGTCCGAAGGACCTCCGTCACCAGCGGCGGAAGGGCATGGGCGGGGGCTGCGCGGCCTCCTTGCCCGGCGGGACGAACTGCACGAGCGTCCCGGGCCGGCCCTTCCGGTACGGCTGGGAGACCGGTCGGTATCCCGCCCGTCTCATCTGGCCCTGGATCTCGTCGAAGGCCTGCCCGCTGAGGAAGAGCTCCTGGGGCCGGAACGGGGTGCTCTCCGGGTAGCGGCCCGGGAGGGTCACCCACAGCTGCACCTCGAGCCCGGGGGGCCGTCGCTCGGAGACCGCCGCCGGACGCGTGTCCCAGGCGTAGTCCACCGGGGGGGAGGCCCAGGGGAGCTTCTTCTCCTGGTCCTTCGGGTACTGCAGGACGAGCCCGTCCGGGCGGACCTCGACGGACGTGGGGTGCATCCGGCGCAGGAAGCCGATGCTGAACGGGACGAGGGAGAGGAAGCCCGCCAGCAGGGCGAGCACGAGGTAGAACGTGGTCACGGGGTGGTCGCTGGTGCGCACCAGGTAGGCGTACTCCGCCACGAAGTACCCCGCCAGCCCCAGGAGGAGGAGACCCCCCACGGTCCCTCCCCAGCGCCGTTCCCGGGAGGCCAGGTACTGGGCCCGGGTCTCGTAGCGGGTCATGCCCAGGCCCCCGGTGTCCCCCGACCGCAACGGCACGCCTCACGGTAGGCCTTCCGGCCCCCTCCGCGCCCTGACCCGGTCGGGGCTGTTGGACGCCGGGGTTGTCCTCTCTTCATTCCCTGGGGGCGACCCGCCCACAGACCGGTCCGGAGGGACCCTTCGTCGGCATCCAGTATCCCCCTTGTGGGGGGACCGGAAAGCCGCATCGCGCCGCGGGTCAAGAAGCCTCCTCCCGGTCCGGCGCGGGGGCTGCCGGCTCCCCCCAGCCCCCTTCCAGCAACAGGACGAACCCGGCCAGCATGCCCAGGAGCGGGAGCAGGAGGTAGGGGAGGTCCACCGTGGGGAAGGAGAGGACAAGGGCGAGCGTGAGGGCCAGGGCCCCGGAGATCGTCGGAAGGCTGAACTGGAGGAGGGAGAGGGACCAGCGCCCGGCCGTTTCCGACGGCAAGGCCAGGCTGACAGCCCCCAGGAGGACCAGCCCGGCGAGGAAGCCTCCCCCCAGGGTGGCCTCGGTGGGAGGCACCGTGGTCCCTTCCGCCAGGAACAGGAGCGCCAGCGGCAGGCTGTAGGCCCACGGGACCGGTTCGGGCAGGCGCCGCAGCCCACTCGAAAGCAGGGCCGATCCGACCGCGAGGAAGACGAAAAGGAGGAGGTACGTCCTCCCGCTGGACGAACCCAAGAGCGCGGCCACCGCCACGGCAGAGAAGGCCACGGCACCCTCCGCCCAGGAGATCGGCACGGGACGGTACCAACCGCGAGGGCCGGGAGAGGAGGTCATGCCCGCCGTCCTCCCGCCGAGACCGCCGGGCGACGCAGGAGCTCCACGAGCGGGGAGAGGGTCTCGAACTCGTCCCAGTCCACCACCGGGGAGTAATCCCAAGCCCGCCGGAGGCGCGCCTGGCGGGACAACCGGGCGAGCCGGTAGGCCAGTTCCCCGGCCGGCCGGGTCCGGTCCAGGGCGGACCTCTCCAGGGTCAGCGGAGAGGGGCTCAAGAGGACCGTGGGGAACCCGCGCCGTTCCAGGTAGAAGCCCAGCGTCAGGGTCTCGGGGTCCTCCAGGGGGGTCACGAGCAGCGTCTGGGTCCCGGCGGGGACCGAACGACGTAGGTTCACGGCGAGCCGCTCGACCGGGGGGTCGGCCGAGGTGGGCTTCGCCTCCGATAGCATCCGCTCCAAGCGGTAGCGCTGGACCCGACCGGTCCCCAGGGGGAGCACCTGCGGGAACTCCGTGAAGAGGGCCAGCCCCACCCGGGTCTTCTCCCGGAGGAACTCCCGAGCGACCCCCACACAGGCCGCCCTACCCACCCCGAGGAGGTCCTCCAGATGGGGGAGGGGGGGTTCCCCGGTCCTCAGGTCCAGGACGAGGAGAAGCTCCCCGCTACGCTCCGCCAGGTACTCGTTGCTCATCCACTGGCCCCGCCGTGCGCTGGCCCACCAGTTGATCGTCCGTGGGCCGTCTCCGGGAACGTAGGGCCGGATGGTGCTGAACTCCCCGGAGCTCCCGATCCGGGTGGAACGCACTTCCCCGGGCAGTACTGTGGTCCGCCTCAGGTTCACCTGACGCAAGCGCCGGAGCTCGGGGGGATACCGTTCCAGGAGCACCCCGTCGCCCCGGGTCCGGACCTCCACCTCGGCCAGGCCCAGGGGGTCCCGCCAGAAGACCCGGGGGGGAGGGACACGCTGGAAGAGCGGTCGCCAGGGTTGCAGGCGGAACGTCACGGCGGCCTTCCCTCGGGAGGGAAGGACCGAGGTCCCGGTGAGCGGACCGGGAGGTTCCGCCCCGGGGACCGGCTCTTCCACCAGCGACACCACTCCCCCGGAGGGAGGGGGGTCGAGCTGGACGTTCCAGCGGAGGGCGATCTTTCGCCCCTCCTCGCTCACGTCGCCCTCCAACCGGGCCTCGGTCCGGCCGGAGGGGGCGAGGAGCCAGGGGGAGAGGGGGGCCGCGAGGAGGGGGACGGAGAGGAGGAGGGCGGGAGGCGAGGCGAACAGGAGGCCCAAGATGACGGCGACGCCGGCCAGCCCGAAGAGGAGAAAGGCCCGGCCGCGCCAGACCAGATGGCCGGGCATCGGGACCGGCCCGGGAGGAAGGCCCTCGGCCGCCGTGCTCCTCCCTCCTCAGTCGGTCTTGGGTACCGGGACGTGCCGGAGGGCCTCGGAGACCACCGTGGGGCCCCGAAGGCCCCGGATCCAGGGCTCGGGACGGATGACCAGACGGTGTGCCAGGCAGGGGACGGCCAGCGCCTTCACGTCGTCCGGGACCACGTAGTCGCGATGTTCCAGCAGGGCGCGGGCCCGGGCGGCCTTGGCCAGGGCCAGCGACCCCCGCGGGGAGGCCCCGACCTCCACCCGCGGGTCCTCCCGGGTGGCCCGGACCAGGTCGACCACGTACCCTTCCAGGGCGGGGTCCAGGGTGATCTCCTCCACGGCCCGCTGGAGGCCTCGGAACTCCCCCGGGCCGAGGACCGGGGAAGGGGGGGAGATCTCCGTCTTTGTCTCCCGGCGCCGGGAGAGGATGAGCCGCTCCTCCTGAGGGTCCGGGTACCCCAGCGTCAACCGCAAGAGGAAGCGGTCCACCTGGGCCTCCGGGAGGGGGTAGGTGCCCTCCAGCTCGATGGGGTTCTGGGTGGCGAGGACCAGGAAGGGACGGTCCAGGGGGAGGCTCCCGGTCCCGGAGGTGACCTGGTACTCCTGCATCGCCTCCAGGAGCGCGGACTGGACCTTGGGGGGGGCCCGGTTGATCTCGTCCGCCAGCAGGACCTGGGTGAAGACCGGGCCCCGCCGGAAGCTGAACTTCCCGGTGCCCGGGTCGTACACCTCCCCCCCGGTGATGTCCGTGGGCATGAGGTCGGCCGTGAACTGGACGCGCTGGAACGTGAGGCCCAGGGCGGACGCGAAGCACTTGGCGATGAGGGTCTTCCCCAGGCCGGGGAGGTCCTCCAAGAGGACATGCCCATCCGCCAGGAGACCAGCCGCGAGCGTTCGCAGGGCCTCTGTCTTCCCCACCACCCGGGTGCCCACCGCCTCCAGGACCCGGTCCATGGGGGAGGGGGGGGCCGGCGCGCTCACGCGGTGCCCTCCAGCCGTTCGATCTCCTGCCGGAGCCAGGGCTCGAACTCCCGGGGCGGCATCTCCAGCACCTGGTCCCGGCGGGACGGTTCTGTCAGCAGGGTGCCCGAGGCCTCCAGGCGCTCCAGCACCGTGACCCGGGCCAGCTTGTCCCCCCCCAGGGCGAGGCGCATGCGCTCCTCCAGCGGCGGGCGGGAGGGGACGGCCAGGGCCGGGAGCGGGGGCATCCGCATGCCCATGGAGGAGAGCCCGGCCAGGACGAAGCACCCGACGGAGGCCGCGGCCAGGACCAAGGTCACGGTCCGGTCCTGCCCCACGAGAAGGAGGGAGAGGGTGAAGGCCAGCCCGGCCACCAGGAACCCCAGGACCCCCCGGGCGATCATGAGGGGGCTCCGCCCGGGAGGGCCGCCCCGGCGCCCTGTCCCGGCCCGGCCCCCAGCTCCGAGAGGATGCCGCTCAAGCACCCCTGGGCCGACCGAGCCTGTTCCGGGTCCATGGGGTGGGTGGAGTAGCGGGCCTCCTCAAAGAGTTCCCGGAGCCCCCGGGCGGACCCGCGGCTTAAGGAGAGCCGGGTGACCATGCGTTCCTCGATCTCCCGGGGGGTGGCGGTGAGGAGGTCTCCCATCCGGTGGTCCTTGAGCTCGGCCATTAACCGTCGGTAGGCCCGGACGATCTCCTCCCGGGCGGTCTCCGGCTGACCGGCCTCGAGGGCGGCCAGGGCGTCCCCCAGCCCCTTGGCCAGGTTCGCCGAGGGGCCGGGCGCATCGCTCGCGTCCTCCCCCCAGGAGGGCTTCTTCAGGAGCACCGGCAGGACGAGCACCAGGGCGATGACGGCGGCCAGCATCCCGAGGAGCAACGGCAGGCTCAGCGGGGGAACCGGGGCCGGAGGGGGGCCGGTGGCCGTGGCGTTGTTGCCGGTACGGTTCCCGGTACCGTTCGGTCCCCCGCCCGAGGGACCGCTCGGCCCGGTCCCCCCGGGGCCGGTCGCGTTCCCCACCGGGCCGGTGGTCAGGGAGCCCTGCGGGGTGTAGAGCGCACCGATGGCGAGGATGATGACCACCAGGAGCGCCGTGATGACGAGGCCCGCCGCCAAGGCGCTCTCCTGGCGGCCGAACATGGTCCGGCCCCGGTTCATGATGGCCGCGACCACGAGCCCCCCTAGGCCGGCGAAGCCGATGATCACCAGGAGGAGGACCCCTTCCACCGAGGAGATGAGGTCGCTATGGGCCGCGGCCGGGGGGAAGGGGGAGGCCTTGACCAAGGCGCCGGCGGTGAGGCCGACGACCACGGCGAGGAGCAGGAGGACCACGAGCCCGAGCCGGGTCCCCAGGCCCGGGGACGGCGCCCGGGAGAGGGCGGGCCCGGCAGGGACGTCCCCGGGCCCTCCCATGAGGCCCCGTAGCCGGAGCCCGCTTCATATAGGTTTAATCCCGGCCCCCGACGCGCAGGGGGAGCGTCCGCTGCGCTCGGGTCCGGCGGGCAAGCCGGGACTCCACCGGGTCCACCCCGATGCCCGGTCCGGGGCGCGGACGAAGGGTGCTCCCCGGCCCCAGGACGAAGGGGGGTTCCACCAGGTCCTCCTCGTAGTAGCGGTCCGAGGCGGAAAGGTCGGACGGGAAGGTGAACCCCGGGAGCGTAGCGAGAGACAGGTTGTGCGCCCGCCCGATACCGGTCTCCAGCATCCCCCCGCACCAGAGGGGGACCTTCGCGCGGGAGGCCTGGTAGTGGAGCTCTAAGGAGGGGCCGAGACCCCCGACCCGACCGGGCTTGACGTTCAGCACGCGGAGGGCCCGGAGGGCCAAGGCCTCTTCTAGCCTCCCGGGTCCGGTGACCGACTCGTCCAGGCACAGGCGGCTTGCGGAGGGCAGCCGCCGGGCCAGCCGGGCATGCCAGAGCAACCGGTCCTCGGGAAAGGGTTGCTCGATGAGCTCCAGGCGGAAACGCCGTGCCCACCGCGCCAGTCGGGAGAGGTCCTTCCGGTCGTACGCCTGGTTGGCATCGATCCACAGAGGGATGTCCGGGAAGGCCTTCCGGACCTCGGCCAGGTACCTTTCGTCCTTCCCGGGGGAGACCTTGAGCTTGATGCGACCGTAGCCGGCCGCCCGGTAGCCCTCCACCTGCGCCACCAGCGCCTGGGGGGAGGCCTGGAGGCCCACGGATACCCCGACCGGCACCGGGCGGACCCGGCCCCCGAGGAGCCGGGAGAGGGGGGTCCTCAGGGCGCGGGCGGAGAGGTCCCAGAGGGCCATCTCCACGGTGGCCTTGGCCATGGGGTGGCCCCGATAGGCATCCGCCGCGACCCGGAACCGGTGTGGGGTGATCCCCGCGGGGGAGGGGAGCAGCGGGAGGAGGTACCGTAGGAGCATCTCCCGGGCCGTGCCCACCGACTCGCTGGAGTAGAGGGGGTCCCGCCCGGCCACGCACTCGGCCCACCCCACGGTCCCCTCCACGTCCTCCACCGAAAGGAGGAGGAGCTGCCGCCGGCGTTCCACGCCGAAGCTGGTGGCGAACGGGCGGACCAGGGGAAGGTCCAGTTCCCGGAGGACGGCCCTCCGGAGATAAAGGGGGGGAAGCTCACGCGGCGGGGGCATCCGGGGCCACCGCGGTCGCCTTCGGTTCCGGGGAGAGGAGGTAGTAGGCCCGGCGCTCGTGTTCCCGGGAGACCACCACGAAGTCGTCCACCCTCGCCCCGAGATCGAAGCAGGCGCGGAAGGCCTCCCGGCTCGCCTGGCGCCAGGGTCGGAGGCAGTCCGGCTGGTGTTCCCGGAGGGCCTCCAGGTCGAACGGGACCTCGAGGACCGCCGACCGGAAGCCGGCGCCCGGCTCCTCCACCATCTTGGGGACCCGGAGCCCGGCCTCCCCGGGTTCGGTCTGGAGGAGGACCTGGCTCCCCTCCACCCGGGAAGAGATCTCCGGCGTCAGTGGGCCGGGGTCCTGGATCCGTTGGAGCACCTCCGGGTCGTTCAGCTCCCAGGTGACCCGGATCCGGTCCGTGGCGAGCCCGGCATTCACGTCGGAGTCCAGGGTGCCGTAGTAATGGGGGAGGTACTGGTCCGGCCGGGCGCCCAGGCGGTGGATGTTCAGGTGCGCGTTCCGGCTGACCAGGGGATCGAAGGTCCAACGGACCTTGGCGAGGCCCTGGCGGAGGACCTCCTCCCGCTGGGCGAGCTTGAGCCGGAACCCGACCCGGTGGTTGCGGTACTCGGGGAGGACCGCGTTCATGTGGGACCACTGGTAGAGCTCCTTCCCGTCCCAGGCCAGGAAGGCCAGGGTGAAGCCCACCAGATGGAAGTCCACGAAGGCCCCCAGGGCGAATCCTCCGTTGTCCTGGATGGCCCGCAGGATGGAGACCGGCACCGGATGCTCCGTACGCATCCCCCAGGCGGTCTTCTGAACCTCCTCCGCCTGGCGGAGCTCCTCCGGGGTCTTGAGGCGACGGAAGGTGATGTCCACCATCCCGGGCGAGGAGGGGGGCAGGTTACATGAAGCCCCGGGAGTCGTGCGCGCGAGGCCTACCCGCGGATCTTGAACTCCTGCTTCTTGCGGATCAACCGCTCATGGTCCCGGGGGGTGAGGTCCCAAATGAGGTCCTCCACCTCGGGGACGTTCCGGAGGAACTCGGCCTTGCTCCGGGTCTTCATCAGGTGCTCGAAGCGCTCGCGGGCGAGGATGTAGCTCGTGGCCAGGTAGCCTCCCACGATGACCAGGATGGGCCCCACGATGGCCATGGCGAGCGTCCAGTCCGGCCCGGCGCCGTTGGGGCCGTCGGTCCCCTTCAGTCCCGGGACGAAGCCGCTGAACAGCGGGGAGGAGATGAGGGGGGTCCAGGCGGCGATGGCGATGGCGGAGAGGATCCCCCCGGCGACGAGGACCACCAGGGAAAGGACGAACCGGTTCGAGAGGGACCAGTAACGGAGGCGGGAGTAGAAGGTCAGTCGTGGGGGAACGTCCGCCCGGGGGGAAGGCTCCTCGCCGGCGCCCCCGTCCGTGGGGGTTTCCGGCGCCTCGCGGGATGGCCGCCTCATGGAGGGCATTGGTAGGGGTCTCCCGAAGAAAGGATTTATGGTATTCGGCCGGCTGGCCCGGGGGGCGTTCTCATGGATGTGGTCCGCAGCCGGGCTCCGCTGCGCCTGAGCTTCGCCGGCGGCGGGACGGACGTTTCCCCCTATCCCGAGGAGAAGGGAGGGGCGGTGCTCAACTGCACGATCGACCGCTACGCCTACGCCACGCTCTCCCGGATCCCGGGGGGGGCGGGAGGCCTCCGGGTGCACTCCCTGGACTACGACGTGATGGCGAACTACCAGACCCCGGCGGACCTGACCTATAACGGGGAGCTGGACCTGGTCAAGGCGGCCATCAAGCTCCTCCGGCCGGTGGGGAACGGCGCGGAAGGGGAGGCGTTAGAGCTCTTCCTGCACACCGACGCTCCTCCCCGGACGGGGTTGGGGGGGTCCTCGGCCCTGGTGGTGGCGCTGGTGGGGGCCTTCCAGCGGCTCTACCACCAGCCCTGGACCCCGTACGAGGTGGCGGAGCTGGCCTACCGGGTGGAGCGAGAGGAGCTGGGGATCAAGGGAGGGCGCCAGGACCAGTATGCCGCGGCCTTCGGGGGGTTCAACTTCATGGAGTTCACCCGGGCCGGGGCGATCGTGAACCCGCTGAAGATCCCCCGGGACACCATGAACGAGCTCTCCTACCGCCTGCTTTTGTGCTACACCGGGACCACGCACTATTCCGGGGACATCATCGCGAAGCAGCAGCAGGACTACCGGCAGGGTCGGGGGGACACGGTCCGGTCCCTGGACGAGACCCGGCGTCTCGCCGTGGAGATGAAGAACGAGCTGCTGCGCGGGAACATCGATGGGATGGGCCGGCTCCTGAACGAGGGGTGGGAGCTGAAGAAGCGGTTCACGGAGGGGATCAGCACGCCGCAGATCGACCAGCTCTACGATCGGGCCCGGCAGGCCGGGGCCCTGGGGGGGAAGCTCACCGGCGCCGGGGGCGGCGGGTACCTGTTGCTCTTCTGCGACTTTGCCCGCCGGGCCGAGGTGGCCAAGGCGGTGACGGCCTCCGGAGGTCGGGTCGCGGACTTCCGTTTCGAGCTCGAGGGGGTCCAGACCTGGCCGGTGCGGGTGGCGTGACGAAACCCGGGAGTTCCCGGTCCGGGGCGCCCCGGACCGGGAAACCGGCCGGATCCGGCGGTCCGCGCTCCGGCCCTCCCTCGTTCCGGTCAGACCATGGGAAGCAGGTCGAAGGAGTCCTGGCTCCCATTCTCTACCAGGACCAACAGCGGAGTTGAGGGACTCTCCCCGTACACGAAGACGCGGCCCCTCCGGGCGCGCAGACGTATCCGGACCGCCGCCATCGGCCTTAGGCTCTCCATGAACGGATCCCCTGGTTCGCCCAGATACAGTTCTACCAAGGGGGCGGCCCCCATGTAGGCCGCGGCGATGGCAGGGAGAGCCTCCGGGAGATACGGGGGAGAGGGGTCGTCGCCGGAACCGACCTTGAGGCCCGCGGTCCAGACCAGGGCAAAGCTCGGGGCCCCAGCCCTTCCTCCCTCGCGGATGAACTGGCGGGCTTTGGGGTTGTGGGGAGCGGATCGGAACTCGGGTGGAGAGAGAGGGGAGGTCAACACCCCCTCAAGCACGGAGGGACCGGAGCGCAGGGGCATGGGGGTCTGGATACGTACTTGCCGCCGGAAAGCCTCCTCGGAGACGAACGGCCGGTAAGATTCCCAGACCTCCTCAGGAGGGAGGCCCGGAGGGAGGACGTGAAAGATCCTTCCCCCGAGGTGAAGAACGTGGGAGAGGATGGGAAAGAACAGGAGCCGGAGGGCGCTGTGGGGAACGTTGGGATCGGCTTCCCATAGCATCACGCTGTTCAGGGGGATGCGACCGAAGTTGGTGAAGTAGGCCGTCGACCCCGGCCAGAGGGAGTCGGAGTGGGAGGAGGGTTCCGGGTCCGGCTCCGGAGAGCGAAGGCGAGGACGTAGACCTTCTTGGATCGGGGTGACGCAGGTGAAGCGCGAGCCTTCGAGGGTGTAGGGGTAACCATAGCTCAGGATCCGGGTCCCACGGAGCTTGGGCAGGTAGACCCACCGTTCGAGCCGGTCGTCGAACCGTTCCGTATGGAGGTCCAGAACCCCGTTCACGAGGTAGTCGAGCTGGGTGGGCTGGTCGCGTTCGACCACGAAGACCAACGTGGCGTTCCCCCGGGCGAGCGCGCTCAGCGCAAATCGTTCTATCTCCGAGCGGTCAGGAGGCTGGGCCGGGAGGGGCAGGGACCGGCCGAGGAATCCCTCCACCAGCGCATCCCAGGAGTCGATCACGATAAGGGAGGGGTGATCGGGATCGGTCCGGCTCCACGCCTCCATGAGGGGCTCAGGGAGCCACAGGGCCCGTAGGAGATCGTCTACCTGCGCATTGGAGACGATGGCCGGCACCTTCTCGACAGCGCGGGCGGCCTTCGAGATGCCTCCCATGGACAAGGACGCGTCAACGACCTCGATAGACCCATTCCCCTCCCCCCCTAACCAGGGGAACTGGTCGTGCAGCTCGGTCTCCGAGGTCCGGAAGCTCGCGTAGATACGTCGGCCGGGGAAAGCCTCCAGGAGCGAGAGGGCCAGGGTGGTCTTCCCGGTGCCGGGAGGTCCCCGGAGGAGCAAGGACCGCGGTTGGCGCAGGTTCAGGAATTTCACCAATTCCGGGGGCAAGGTAATGGCAACGCTCATCAGACCAACGCCTACAGTTAGCCAGGGAACTAGCGCGTTGGCTCTATTTTAGCGTTCCGAGAGACAGCTCTTCATGTTGGAGGGGAAGGGGGCCAGGGACCTTGACCGAGACACTGTCTTTCTCCGCCCCGTCGACCGGGGGAGAGGGAGGGACAGCAGCCCCCCGCGGCTCGACCAGGACCCACCGGGCTAGCCGCTCTCGACCGGGATCGGGGACAGAGAGGGCTCGGGCTGACGGACCCGGGTCGGATATCCCTCAATTCGAGCAAAGGCCTTGCTTAATCCCTTCCGTACCATTCCAGAAATTGGAATAAAGGAAGTGTACAATATGCAGAGCACAACCGAAGAATAACACGCCGAATTTGCCGCCAAAGTCGCCCTCCAAGCCGGAGGTCGTACCCGGCAAGGTGAGCGAGGACCGCAGCCGCGACCTCAGTCCGGGCACCGGACCCTCGGACCGGGACATGGAGTCCCGCGAGCGGAAGATGGGGGGACAGCCTTCCGGACGCTCCGTCTCACCGGAGCCGGAGAGCGAGGGGAGGCCGCACGGGACCCCTCCCCACCCCGGGGCCCCCACGCCCGCCCACGAGAAGATCGAGCCCGGGACCTGAAGGCCGGATCATGCTCGGATGGATCGTTCTCATCGTGGTCGTCGTGGTCGTGCTGGTCTACCTGGGCTACCTCGTGATCTGATCGGACGACCTGGGGGGGTCGGCGGGTCTTCCCCCCCGGCCCCTTCCCAACCCCTTCCTTCTCGTCTGCCTGGGCCGGCAGAACGAGGCGATCTGCCGCCTCCGGCCTCGTGGACCAGGCCATTTCGGCACCCCTTCCCCGCCCTGGCGGGACGCCCCGAGGTCCGGCCATGGGACCCCCGCTCGCGCGAACGCCGAAGGGGGAGGTCAGGGTGGCGGAGAGGGGAGGTCCAGGGCCAGGAGCCGTTCCAGCACCTGGGACCGGGCCTCTTCCGCATCCACGGCGGGGATCCCCGCGAGGATCACCACCTCGTAGCTCTTCTCCCCCACGGAGACGATCCTCAGGCGCAGGCTCCCGGCCACCACCTCCGGCAATCCCGTAAGGGCCTGGGCGACCGCCCGCTGGTATTAGATCG
>JAKAVY010000001.1 GCA_021827405.1 Thermoplasmata archaeon | reverse complement strand
CCCGAAGGCTCAGCGCAGGAGGCCCGCGCCCTGGAGCTCCTTGGTGATCTTCTGGACCGCCACCTCCACATCGGAGGGTTTTCGCGCCCCGGTGCAGACGAGCTTGCCGCTCCCGAAGAGGAGGACGACGACCCGGGGGTCCTCGATCCGGCAGACGAGGCCGGGGAACTGTTCCGGTTCGTACTCCACCCGCTCCAGCCCCAGGGTCACCGCGATGGCGTTGAGGTTGATCTCGCTCTCGAGGTCCGAGGACGCCACGATGTTCTGGACCTCGATCTTCGGACGGGTGTTGACCTTCTGCCCGGCCTTTCGGATCTGCTGGGCGACCTTGTGGATGGCCTCGTCCACCTCGGCCATGCTCTTCGCCCCCGTGCAGACCACCTTGCCGCTACGGAAGAGCAGGATCGCCGTCTTCGGTTTCTGCAGCCGGTAGATGAGCCCGGGGAACTGTTCGGGCTCGTACTCGGCCCCGTCCAGGGCCAGCGCGATGGACTGCAGATCGAGCTCGTCGCCCAGGGAAGTGGAGGCGACCACGTTCTCGATCCGGATCTTGGCCATCTAGGGCGGCCCCGAGACGGCCTATTTAAATCTGGTTTTTAAGCTTTGCTCCTGTCCGGCGACCCTTCCCGGCCTCCGTCCCCGCCGGAACTGGGGAGCTCACCTCGGGGGGCGGCGGGGTCCCCGAGGTCGCGGTCCGTGGGTGGGGGGCCCCCGGTACTCGTGGCTGAGGGAGCGGGGCATCCCCGGGAGGAAAGGGTTTTCCCAGCCCCTCGATGGGCTGGTTCGATGACGGTCCTTGGGAAGGGGCTTACCCGACAGGACGAGCAGCTCATCGGGGCCGCCAGGAAGGCCCTGGCGGAAGCGTTCGTGCCGGGCCGCCAGACCGTGGGGGCGGCCGTCCGGGGCCGCTCCGGGAGGGTCCACGTGGGCGTCAACCTCAACGGGGTCCACTCCCCGTGTGCCGAGGCCGTGGCCCTCGGGCGGGCCGCCCTGGAGAAGGACCTGCCGGCCCGGCAGATGGTGGCGGTCTGTCATCGTGGGGGGCGCTACCCGGTCCTCTCTCCCTGCGGGAACTGCCGGCAGTTGCTCTACGACCACTCCCCCAGGGCGGAGGTCATCGTCCGCTTCCCCGGCGGCCCGGTCCGTCGCCTGCGGGTGACGGAGGCGTTGCCCGCCGCCTACGGCAGCTTCGACGACGACTGACCCCCGCCCCGGGGGCCGGCTCAGTACGTGGCGAGCGTGCCGTCCTCCCGGACCCGTCGGAGGGTCCAGCGGAAGAACCAGAGCCCCAGGGGAATGGTGACCACGGTGTAGAAGACCATCCAGAGCAGGTCCGGCAGGATCGGGAGGAAGCCCGCCCCGGACAGGAGCGTGGCCCGGACCGCATCGAGCCCGAAGGTCAGCGGGATCAGGTAGGAGACCACCTGGAGTCCCCCCGGCAGGTAGCTCACCGGGAAGAAGACCCCGCCAAAGAGCTGGGTGTACAGCGTGAAGAAGACGGCCACCGGGTTCCCCTGCTTCATCCAGAGGATGAACGACGAGGCGATGATGGCCATGCCCAGGTTGCTCACGATGAGGAGGACCACCGACACCACCACGGCGGTCAGGGCCACGTGGAACACCACCCCGAGGAAGGCGGCCCCGACGCCCAGGATCGCCGCCATGGCCAGCAGGTTCAGCATGATCCCGAAGACCGTGGAATAGGCGAGCACTGCGGACGGGGAGGTGGGGGAGAGGAGCAGATGCTCTAAGGTCCCCATCATCTGCTCCGACCGAATGCGCTGGGCCAGCATCCCGTAGAGGCTCGTGACGAAGCCCTGGAACGCGAGCCCGACCACGAAGAACGCGACGTATCCCTGACCGTTCCCGGCGAAGGGGGAGCCGCTGGAACTGCTGGTGAGGAACCCGGCGAGAAGGAAGTAGAAGAAGACCGGGACCACCCAGCCCACCAACGTGAGGAAGGCCTGGGCGGGGTAGCTCAGCCAGACCGCCCAACCCCGCAGGAAGGTGAAGAGATAGGCCTTCCTCAGGATGTTCCTCACCGTGAGGCCGGCCCCCGCGGGCGAACCGTTCACGGGGACACCGCTCACGGGGAAGCCCCGGAGGCCTCGGCCTCCGCTTCCCGGGCGGCCAGGAGGAACTCCTCCTCCAGGTCCACCGACCTCAGGTCCACGGATTCCACCGCGAGGCCGGAACCGAGCAGGAACTGCAAGAACTCCGGCAACATCCGCTCCGGCTCCTCGGTGGCGACCCTGAGGAGGGTCCGCTGGTTCCTCTCCTGCACCTCCCAGCGCACCGGCGGGCGGCCGGGGGACCCGCCGGCCCAGGTCCGTAAGGTGGCCTCCACCCGGGAGCGCGGGTCCCGAAGCCAGATCCGGGCGACCCGCAGGCTCTCGTCGAGGTCGGAAGCGCTCTCGACCGGGGTGAGCCGCCCCTGGGACATCTTCCCCACCCGGCCCGCGAGGCGCTCCACATCGAGGAGGTTGTTGGCGCTCAACAGCACGGTCTGGTCCCGGGCCTGGCACTCCTCCGCGATCAGGCTGCGGATCTCCTCGGAGGAGAGCGGGTCGAGGCTGCTGGTCGGTTCGTCGAGCAGAAGGACCGGGGTCTCCAGGACGAAGGCCCGGATGAAGGCAAGCTTCCGTTGCATCCCCGTGGAATAGGTACGGTAGTCCCGGTCCATGGCCCGGGAGAGCCCCAGCCGGTCCACCAGGGGCCGGGCCCGTCTTTCGAGGGTGGTGCGGTCCATCCCGTACAGTCCGGTGAAGTACCGGAGGTTCTGCCAGCCGGTCAGACGGTAGTAGAACGACCGCTCGGAGTTGGTGACGAGCCCCAGGCAGGAGCGGACAGCCGCCTCCTCGGTCCGAAGGTCGTGGCCGAGGACCCGGACCTCCCCTGAGGTCGGGAGGAGGAGCGTGGAGATCACTTTCAACAGCGTGGTCTTCCCGGCCCCGTTCGCGCCGATGAGGCCGTAGATCTGCCCTTCAGGGATGGCCAGGTCCACGTGGTCCAAGGCGAGGCTGTCGGGCGTGGCCGGGGCGAAGGCCGTGCGCCGGGTCCCCCGGAACCGTTTGACCAGGTTGCGAACGTCGATGACCGGATCCATGAATGTGGGCCCGGGAGGCGCGTCGGTTCATACCGCTTGGCCCGCCGCGGCCCTGGACGCTGCCCCGGGGTCCTCCGTGAGCCACGGGAAACGGTCGGTCAGCTCCTTCAGGACCCGCCCCGTGAGCCCCCAGATCCATCGGTCCCGGTAGCGATAGCCCGGAAAGCGGGGCATGCCCCCCGTCGTTCCAGGGGGGGGCTGCGACCGCGCCTCAAGGCCCCGGAGGGGGACCCAGAAGGCCTCCGCCACTTCCGGCCCGGACCGAAGGTCCAGGGTCTCGCCCGGGCGGAGCACGGAGACGAAGGCGCCTACCAGGAGCTCGGGACGGTTCCCCGGGGCCCGGGTCATAAGGTGGAGCGCCTCGCCCTCCAGTTGCTCGGGCCTCAGCCCCACTTCCTCTTCCGCCTCGCGTAGGGCGGTGGCCCTCGCGTCCGGGTCGACCGGTTCCCTTCGTCCGCCGGGCAGGGCGATCTGACCGGACCAGGGGTCCCCGGGGCGCTCCGAGCGCCGGATCAAGAGGATCTCCGGCCCCTCAGGGCCGGGGCGAAGGACGGCGAGGACCGCGGCCGCCAGCGGGCCCGGCAAGGCCGTCCTCCCTCCACGCAACAAGCGCTGGGCGAGACCACCCGCGTTGCCGGGGGGTGGGGAACGCTTCTTTTCGGCGCCCGTCCGGGGGCCCATGATGGGCCCATCGGTCCGATAGGCATAAACTTCCCGGGCCCGGGGACGTGTCCCTGGGACCCCGCCGTCGGGTCCGGGACGCCCGGGCCCCAAAGATTGATAGGGAGTCAACGGGTGGAACGGTCGAACGTCCGGACACATGACCGATTGGGACCGGGTGGAACGCCTCCGCTCCAAGGGTTGGGATTGGAGCGCCATTGCTCAGGATGAGAAGGTGGCCTATACCGCCCCCGAGGGGGTGACGGACCCCGGCCGCGCGCTGAAGGCCCTCTACTTCCAGCGGCGTTCGAGTCGGAAGCAGTCGGACCGACCCGAGCGCTCCTCCAGCCGGGTCGCGGAGGAGGAGGCCGCCCGGCGCGCCCGGAGCTGGCGGGCCCGGGCCCCGGTGCTCGGTCTTCTCATTGCGTTCTCGGCGGGGGTCTGGATCCTCTTCGGGCTCACCGTGCTGAGCTCCCTGATGGTCATCGTCCCCCTCGTCTACATGGGGATCGCGCTCGCCTTTGGCCTCATCGTCTTCGGGCTCTCGCTGGTCTTCGGGGGCCGGGGGATCGGGGGAGGCTGGCGCCGCGCCGTGGCCATCAGCGTCGTGGTGGCGCTCCTGGTCACCGGTGGGGGCGCCCTCGCCGCCGTGGAGGTCGGCATCCCCAACTTGAGCCTGAACACCACCGCCATGCCCTCGAACTCTGACGGGACCTGGTATCATGCGGCCAACCCCCTGTGGACCCAGGACGGGGGCAAGCCGGTCTTCCTGTACGTCGGGTCGGTGGCCTGCCCTTACTGCTCCGCCTCCAGTTGGGCGATGCGCGGTGCGTTGGAGGCCTTCGGGAGCCTGTCGGGCTGGAGCTACCTCCAATCCAGTTCCACCGACGTCTATCCGAACACGCCGGAGGTGGACCTCTCCTCGGTCACGTACAACTCGAGCTATGTCTCCCTCCAGATCTACGAGGGAACGGACGACAGCACCATCACCATCCCCACCCTCCCCACCCTCCCGAACGCCTACGTCCAGACCTACGACTCCTCCGGAGGGATCCCCTTCGTGGTGGTGGGGGGGCAGTACTACCACCTGGGCGCCCTGGTGAACCCCGCCACGCTCTCGCCCGGCGGGACCGCCCTGAGTCCCCAGCAGGTGGAGAGCGACCTTTCCAGCGGAACGGGATCGGTCTATGCCGAGATCAGTTCCGCCATGATCTACCTAGAGGCCTACTTCGTGAAGGCGGACCAGAAGGCCGGTATCAGCCCTCCGAGCGCCGTCCTCCAGAACTCTGCCGTGATGAGCATCGTCGCCCAGATCTCCCTTTGAAGGATCCTCGATGACGGACGCCCGGGTCCTCCACCGTCTGCTCCTCTTCTTCATCCTCCTCGGCCTGGCCTTCAGCCTCTACGCCACCTTGGAGACAGTGGACTCGGCGCTCCGGGCGACCTGCAGCGTGAACTCGTTCATCTCCTGCCAGGCGGTGGACAGTTCCGGCCACACCTTCACCGGACCGGTCCCCGATTGGCTCATCGGGGTGGGGGGGTTCGTCCTGCTCCTGGCCCTCGACCTCCCCTTGCTGAGGACCTACAAGGCGTCCTGGCTGAAGGCCGTGCTCGGGGTCTCCGGGCTCGGGGTCCTCATGGCCGTCTACCTCGGGACGATCGAGCTGACGGTCATCCACGCTCTCTGCCCCATCTGCCTGGGGGCCTACCTCTCCGTTACCGCGGCCTTCGGGGTGAGCGTGGTGCTGTTCCGGGCGCGTCGGGGAGAACCGGCCGGCCCGGCGTCCCACCAGTCCCTTTCCGGGGATCCCGCCTGAGGCCGTCCATCGATCCGGCCGCCGGCGGCGGCCGCGTATCGGAGGGCGGCGACCTTGAACGCCTCCTTCTCTGCGGCACGGTGAGCGGGCGGAGGCCCGAGAGCCGCGCCTGCCCCACGGGGAAGGGGCCCGGGGCCTCCTTCCTCCCGAGAGAAAGGGATCGCGTTCCGGGTCGCGCCGAGGGAGAGGCTCCCGTCGAGGCCCCGAGTCCTTAGGCGACGCGCTCCGGGGCCGGCCCGTCCCTCGCCGGCGAAAAGAGCCCCAGCCTTCTCCCCAGGGCCAAGCGCCGTTCCTCGAAGCGGACGGTGGCCTCGTCCACCATTTCCCCGTCGAGCGCCAGCGCCCCCTTTCCCTGGCTCACGCCCGCTTCCCGGTAGGCCTGGACCTTCCGGGCGGCGGTCTCGAGCTCCTCCGGCGTGGGGGTGAAGACCTCCTGGATCACGGGCACCTGACCGGGGTGGATGGCCCACTTTCCATCGAAGCCCAGCCGACGCGCGTTCTCGGACTCCTGGTGGGTCAGCTCCAGGTCCTGGTAGCGGGCGGTGATGCCATCCAGGGCCAGCAGCCCCGCGGCCCGGGCACAGACCAAGGTGCGCTGGCGGGCGTACGAGAGGTCCAGGGCCCAGCCGGGGGTGACCTGGGTGCCCAGGTCACCGGATAGGTCGTAGAGCCCGAAGATGAGCCCCCGCATCCGGTCCGAGGCCCGGGCGATCTGGTCCGCCGCGAGCACACCGCTTGCGGTCTCAATAAGGACCTCCAGGGCGATGCCCCTGGACGGGAGGGAGAACTTCCTCTCCAACTGGTCAAGGAGCCGGGCCACGAACCCCACCTCTTCGGGGCTCCGGACCTTCGGGAGCACCAGCACGTCCAGGTTCCGCCCCGCACCCTTGACCAGCTCCAGGAGGTCGTCGAGGAACCACGGCGTGTGAAGGCCGTTGGCCCGGAACGCGAGGGCCTTTCCCGTCCAGTCCAGTTCGTTGGCCGCCCGGACCAGTGTCTGGCGGGATTCCTCCTTCTGGGAAGGGCTCACCCCGTCCTCCAGGTCCGCGACCACCAGGTCCGCCCCGGAACGGGAGGCCTTCGCAAGCATCCGGTCACTGGAAGCCGGAGTGACGAGCTCGCAGCGGCGATAGGGAGCGAGGTCTCGCTCCGGGGGGGTCATGGCGGAGTCCTCCCGGCGGTCGACGGGTCGGAGGCCTCGTGGCGGGAGAAGAAATCCTCCAGGAGCCGGGTGAACTCTTGCGGGTGCTCCTGGTGAAGCAGATGACCGGTGTTCGCGTAGAGCTTCATCTCCGAGCCCAGGATCGTCTGGCGGAGGATCCGGGCGGAGGTGGGGTCCACCACCCGGTCGTCCATCCCATGGACCACCAGGGTCGGGAGCCGGATCCGGGCGATCTGGCCCCGGACATCCCAGGAGGCGATGCCGGCGGCGCTGGGGGCGATGCCGGCCAGGCGCCGGTGGCGCTGCTCCTCCCGGAAACGGTCCGCCTCGTCGAGGTGGTCCAGCAGCCAGTCCGGGTAGAACACGTCCTGCAGGAGCCGGTTCAGATAGGCCTCCGCTCCCTGCTCTCGGAAGACCTGCATCCACCGGGCCAGGACCTCCCGGGTGTAGCGGTCCGCGTGAGCCGTGGTGGAGACCAGGACGAGGCCCCGCAATCGTTCCGGGTGTTCCAGCGCGAGGGCCAGGGTGACCAGACCCCCCAGGCTTAGCCCCACGACCCAAGGCGCCTCCAGACCCAGGTGCTCGAGGAGGGCGTATACGTCGGCGGCGTGCTGGGAAGGGGTGTACATCTCCCCCGGCGGTGGAGGGGTACGTCCATGCCCGCGGAGCTCGGGCACGACCACCCGCCGGTGCCGGGACAGGGCGGCCGTCTGGCCGTCCCAGTCCCGGGCGTTCCCCCCCAGTTCGTGGAGGAGGATGACCGGGACCCCGGTGCCGGCCTCCTCGAAGAAAAGGGGTCCTCCCGGGAGCTCTGCCGAAGGCACGCTGGGTCGGACAACCCTCGCTATGTAAGGGTGGCGCACAGCCGCCCGGAGGAGGCGGAAAGCCCCGGAAGCAAGGGTTGGTCAAATGGGGTGCACGGACGGGTTTTTCCCCCTGCAAGGACGCGCCGGGTGGTGAGCCTGATGGGACACATGCAAGACCGCCTGACGGAATTCCAGCAGCTGATCGGAACGCTCCAGAAGGAGTACCCGCAGGAGATCCAGGGGTTCCTCTCCTTCATGAAGAAGGCCGAATCGGGACCGGCGCTCAGCGGCAAGGAGAAGGAGATCATCAGTGTCGCCTTGGCCGTGGCAGCCCAATGCGAGTGGTGCATTGCCTTCCATGTCTCGGCGGCGGCCTCCCTGGGGGCCACCCGGGGTGAACTCATGGAGGCAGGCTTCGTCGCCGTGGTCATGCACGGAGGCCCCGCCCTGACCTACCTGAAGCCTCTGGTGGACGCGGTCAACGAGATCGTCCCGCCGCCGAAGGTCGCGGTCCCCGCCTAGCGCTCCCCCCCGCCCCCCTTAAACGCCGCCCGGGCGGAACGCGCCCGGGCCGGCACCCTTAAGAACCTGCGGAGGCCGTCCGGCCGGTCGTCATGGCCCTCGGGGTGGTCCTCATGTCCGGGGGGATCGACTCCCCGGTCGCGGCCGACATGATCCTCTCCCAGGGCCACCGTTTGGTCGCGGTGCACATGGACAACCGTCCGTTCACCGACGATTCGCCGCTGGCGAAGGTCCGGGACCATCTGAAGGTGCTCTCCGCCCGGTACGGGTCCCCCATCCCGCTCACCGTGCTGCCCCACGGATCCACCCAGATCGCGCTCATGCGCAACACGGACCGCCATGTGGGTTGCGTCCTCTGCCGGCGCTTCATGTGGCGGGCCGCCGAGCAGGTGGCGCTCAGGGAGGGGGCGGGGTTCTTGGTCACGGGAGAGGCGCTGGGGCAGGTGGCCAGCCAGACGCTTTCCAACATGCGGACCGCCACCTCCGCGGTGGCGCTCCCGATCGTGCGGCCCCTCGTGGGCTTCGACAAGCAGGAGATCGAGGCCCGGGCCAAGGCCCTCGGGACCTACGGCATCTCCACGCGTCCGGGCCTCTGCTGCCAGGCCGTCCCCGACAAACCCGCCACCCGGACTAGCTTGCTGAAGATCCTGGAAGAGGAGGACCGCCTGGACGTCGGGCGGATGGTGGAGGACGTCTCCCGCCACGCTCAGGTGCTGTGAGCTACCACTCGCTGAAGCTCTGTTCGGGGAAGGGCGCCTACGAGGCCGTGCCCGAACCCAAGCGACGGCTCGACCTCCGGCGCGTCCGGACGCGCCTGGAGCGCTCCGGGCGCTCGGTCATAGACGCCCGGGTCATGCTCCTCGTCGGGGGCGATCCGGAAGTGACGATCATGCAGGATGGCCGTCTGGTGATCAAGACCCCGGACGCTCGGCAGGCGGAGTCCGCCTTCCGGGACCTCCTTCCCTTGCTGGAAGGGACCTGAGCGGCCCGCCGGGTCCCCCGACCCTGCCCTCGGACAAGGGAAAGGGGGATGGGGGGGTTAGGCTCTCCTCCTCGCCGGGGTTCCCGGGGGCCTTCCCCACGGGCCCGGGAGCCTCGGGCCCCGGACGAGGGCAGACCGCCGGATCGGCCGTTCGGGGTGTTTATAAAGGCCCCATCCCTGGAACCTTCGTCAAGGGCGAGGGTTGGCCGGCCTGAGCTCTCGAGGATGGACATGGAAGAGGTCTGGGTCGCCGGAGCCGCGATGAACCGGTTCGGAAAGATGGCCGTCTCGGGCCGCGAGGCCGCCTCCCGGGTGAGCCTGGAAGCGATCGAAGGGGCCGGGCTCCGCCCCAAGGACATCGGCTACACCTTCGTCTCCAACGCCTTCGGGGTCGCCGAACGTCAGGCCCACCTGGGGCCCCTGGTGAACACGGCCCTGGGGATCCCGGAGGTCCCATCGGTCACGGTGGAATCGGCCTGTTCCTCCTCCTCGGCGGCCCTCCACGAGGCCTTCGTCCATGTGGCCGGCGGATTCCTGGATGCCGCCCTGGTGGTGGGGGTGGAGAAGCTCTCCCACCTGGACACCCTGGCCGCCACGAGCTACTTCGCCATGGGGGCGGACTACGCTTTCGAGTCCCGGAACGGGGCGACGTTCCCGGGTCTCTACGCCACCCTGGCCACCGCCCATATGCACCGGTACGGGACGCGGCCCGAGGAGCTAGGCGCGGTGGCCGTGAAGAACCACTTAAACGCCTCTCACAATCCCCACGCGCACTTCCAGAAGCCGATCTCCCTGGAGACCTATCTGAGCTCCGCCCCGGTCTCCTGGCCCTTGCGCTTGTACGATTGTTGTCCGTTCTCCGACGGGGCCGCCGCGGTGGTGGTCGTGAACCCGAAACGGTTCCGCTCCGAGCTGACCCAGGTACCGGCCGCCATCCGGGCCTCGGCCCGGGCCGGGAGCATCGCTGCGCTCCAGGACCGCAGCGACCTGACCTCCCTTCCCGCCTCCACACTGGCCGGCGAGCGCGCCTTCCGCATGGCGGGGGTGGACCGGTCCGTGGTGGACCTCCTGGAGGTGCACGACTGTTTCACCGTGGCCGAGGTCCTGGCGCTGGAGGACCTGGGGTTCTACCCGCGGGGAAAGGCCGCCCATGCCGGCGCCGAGGGGGAGACCGCGGTCGACGGGAAGCTCCCCGTCAACCCTTCCGGTGGGCTCAAGGCCAAGGGTCACCCGGTGAGCGCCACGGGCGCAGCCCAAGTGGTGGAGATCTTCGAACAGTTCAATGGACGCGCCGGGGGGCGGCAGGTGAGCGGGCCGGAGTGGGCCCTGGCCCACAACGTGGGGGCCACGGGGGGAAGCTGCTCGGTCCACCTCTTCCAACGGGTCTGAGGGGAGGACCATGAGTTCGAAGGAAAGCCTACCGGCAGGCCCGAACCCCTCCGAGCCGGGGGAGACCTCGCCGCTTCACTCCATCGCCCAGTTCACCCATGGCTACGAGGAAGAGGGACGGCTGCTCGGCTATGCTTGCCGTTCGTGCGGGTTCCACACCCTGACCTACCTGCTGGTCTGTCCCCGTTGCGGAGAGCCCCACAGCCTGGAGGACCACCCCTTCTCGGGAGAAGGACGCGTGCTGAGCTACACGCTGCAGTACGTTCCCTCCGACGAGTTCGTGAACGAGGCGCCCTACGCCTACGCGCTGATCGAGCTGGCGGAGGGGGTGCGGACCAGCGGATGGCTGCCCGCGGTCAAGCGGGCCGAGGACCTGGCGGTCGGGGACCGGGTGGTCTGGACCAAGTCCTACCGCTCGGGGTTGGTCTTCGAGCGGTCGCCCGAGGGTGGGGGGGGACCGAGGGCCCGGGGTCCCGACGTCTGAGGGGAGAGGATGGCGGCAAACGACCCTCCGCGGCCTTGGCTGCGTCTCTATCCTCCCGGGGTACCCGCAGACCTCCCGGCCGGGGGGCTCCCGGTCCCCGAGATGTTCCGGCAGGCCGTGGAGCGCTGGCCCGCCCGGGATGCCCTCGTCTTCGCGCTCCGGCCGGGGCTCGAGCGCCGATGGACCTACCAGGAGCTCTGGGACGATATCTCCCATGTGGCTGCCGGCCTGCATGCCGCGGGGTTTAGGAAAGGGGATCGGCTGGCGCTCTACCTGCCCAACTGCCCGGAGTACGTGCTCTCGTACTACGCAGCGCTCCGCCTGGGGGTCGTGGTCGTCCAGATCGCCCCCTTGTACATCCACCAGGACCTGAAGACCCCGCTGGAGGATTCGCAGCCCAAGGGGATCGTGACGTTGGACTTCCTTTCCCATGGCCTGAAGGAGGTCCTCGGCCCCCGCGTCTCCCCGCAGGTCTTCCTCGGCCGGCTCCGGGAGGATGCCCCCTGGTGGGCCCGGCCTTTCGTGAACCGGGAGCTTCGACGGCAGAAGCGGGACCCCTCACCGGCGCGGGGGCTTTCCTACGTCCCCTTTGCCCGCCTGCGGAGGACGGAAGGGGCGGTCCCGGAGACCTCCCTGGACCTGAGCGAGGATGTGGCGGTCCTCCAGTACACCGGCGGGACCACCGGGACCCCCAAGGGCGCCATGCTCACCCATGGGAACCTGGCCGCCAACGCGAGGCAGATCCGCCTGTGGCTGACCGACTACCGGGAGGGGGAGGAGGTCCTCCTCTCCATGATCCCGTTCTTCCACGTCTACGGGATGACCGCCGCGCTCAACGCGGCGCTCCTCTTCGGGGCCACCCTCGTGACCCAGCCCTCCGCCCCCACGGCGGAGCTCCTCTTCCAGTACGTGAGGCGCTACCGGCCCACCATCTTTCCGGGAGTGCCGACGTTCTACGCGGACTTAGTCCACCATCCCCAGGCCCAACACACGGACCTCAAGGGGATCCGGCTTTGCGTGAGCGGGTCCGCCCCCCTACCGGTGGAAGTGGCCCGCCAGTTCCACGCGTTGACGGGCGGGGTCGTGGTAGAAGGCTACGGCCTCTCGGAGACCTCCCCCGTGACCCACGTGAACCTCCTGGGGGAGCGGGCCCGGCCCGGATCGGTGGGTCTCCCGGTGTCCTCCACCTGGGTGAAGGTAGTGGACCCGGCCGACCCGGCCAAGGAGCTCCCTTGCGGGGTGGACGGGGAGATCGCCGTGAAGGGACCTCAGGTGATGAAGGGCTACTATCGCCGCCCGGAGGAGACCCGGGCGTCCTTGATCGGCGGGTGGTTCTTGACGGGCGACCTGGGGCACGTGGACGAAGAGGGGTTCACCTACATCGTGGACCGCAAGAAGGACCTGGTGCTCGTCGGAGGGTTCAACGTCTACCCCCGGGAGGTGGAGGAGGTCCTCTACACCCACCCCGCCGTGGCCGAGGCCGCCGTCGTGGGCGTCCCGGACCCTCGGCTGGGGCAGGTGGTGAAGGCCTTCGTCGTGAGGAGGCCGGGATCCCAGGTCACCTCCGAGGAGCTCATCGAACTGGTCCGTGGCCAGCTGGCCCACTTCAAGGCGCCCCGGGAGGTCGCGTTCGTCCCCTCCCTTCCGCGCACCCTGGTGGGGAAGGTCCTCAAGCGCTCCTTGCGGGCCCTCCCCCCT
This sequence comes from Thermoplasmata archaeon, assembly GCA_021827405.1. Lineage (GTDB taxonomy): Archaea > Thermoplasmatota > Thermoplasmata > Lutacidiplasmatales > UBA184 > JAKATE01. Next base: position 72,377 of record JAKAVY010000001.1, on the reverse strand, counting down.
TCGGCGATCCCTCCTGAGGGGTCGTGAACCTTCGCTTGGAAGCCCCCGGGGACTCGCCGGGCCCGGACCGGTCCCTCTCCCGCCTCCGGGTCCTGGCCTACACCTCCCTAGGACACTTCGTGAACGACGGGACCACCCTGTTCGTCCCGGTGGTGGCGGCGCTCCTGACGAGCCATCAAGAGGTCGACCCGCTGGACCTCGCCTTCCTCTTCCTCATCTACTACTCGTCGTCCTCCCTGCTGAGCCTTTGGGTGGGCCGCCGGGCGGACCGGTCGGGAAGACCGGCGCTCCTCATGGTCGGCGGGATGCTGCTGCTCGGCGCGGGGCTGGTGGGCTTCTACGCGGCGTTGGCCCTCCTCAGCGGGCCCCTGACCCTGGCCGTCAGCTTGGGAGCCGGGTTCGTCACGGGATTCGGGACGGCCTTCTACCACCCGCTGGGCGGGACGCTTCTGCAGGAACGGTTCCAAGGGGCGGAGCGGGGGAAGGCCCTCGGGATCAACGGCGCGATGGGAAGCACCGGGCGGGCCCTGTACCCGGTGCTCTTCTTCCTCATTGGCCTGGTGATCGCCTCCGACGCCTCCCTGCTGGTCTTCGCCCTCTTCGCCGGGGGGGCGGCCGGGGTCATCCTCGTGGCAAGCCGGCAGCCGGGGGGCCTCGCCCCGGAAGCGGCCCCTTCGGGTGGGCGCTCGGTCCGCAGCGTGCTCACCCGAGGGGTCGTCCTCTTGGCGGGGGTCGCCTTCCTGCGCTCGGTGGCCTCCCAGGGGATCGTGGCGTGGCTTCCCACCTACCTCTCGCTGCATCCCGCCGGCTTCGGCGCCCCGAACCTCGGGCTGGAAGTGGCCACCATCTATGTCGCCGGCATCCTGGGACAACCGGTCTTTGGGGTGCTCGTCGGCCACTGGGACCGTCGGGGGCTCCTCGCCGTGAGCTCCGTGGGCACGGCCCTGGCGACCTTGGGGTTCCTCTTCTCCGGGGGATGGGAGGCCACGGCGTGCCTACTCCTCATCGGGTTCTTCACGTTCAGCGCCTTCCCGTTGCTCATGTCGCTGACCCCGGACTACCTGCCCGCAGGTTCCTCCACCCTCGCCAACTCCGTGGTCTTCGGGCTCGCGACCGGAGGGGGTAGCGCCCTGGGTCCCACCCTGGTGGGGCTGGTGGCCTACCGGGGGTACGCGACGCTGCCCCTGGGACTGGAGGTCATGGTGGGGGTGGGGCTCGTCTCCGCCGCGGCGGTGGTCTGGCTCCCCCGTCCCGGGACGAAGAGCCGGATGCCGATGTTCGGCTGAGGGTCGGGGCTCCCCCACCACGGCCAAAGCTTATGGCCCGGCCCCCTCCTCCTCGCCTTCGGAGGTTTGTTACGGCGCCTTACTATCTTGGGAGGCCGGGGGTCCTCCCGTCCCCGGGCCCCGGCCCGGGGGGGTCGGGACCGTGGTAGCCTACAAGTGGACCGTCCTTTCGAACACCACGCTGGGGGCCCTCATGGCCTCCATCAACGGTTCGATCCTGCTCATCTCGCTCCCCGTCATCCTCGATGGGCTCGGGATCTCCTTCCTGAACCCCCAGGGGTTCCCCATCCTCATCTGGCTGCTCCTCGGCTACGGGGTGGTCACCGCCACCTTGCTGGTCAACGCCGGGCGGATCTCCGACATGGTGGGCCGGGCCCGGATGTACAACTGGGGCTTCGTGGTCTTCACCATCGGTTCCGTCCTGCTCTTCCTGGCCCCGAGCGGAGGGACAACGGGAGGCTGGGAACTGGTCTCCTTCAGGCTCGTCCAGGCGGTCGGGGCCGCCTTCCTCTTCGCAAACTCCTCGGCCCTTCTCACTGACGCCTTCCCCTCCAACGAGCGAGGGAAGGCCCTCGGCATCAACCAGGTCGCCTTCATCGGAGGGAGCGTCCTCGGCCTGGTGGTGGGGGGGCTCCTCGCCGGCATCCCCCCCGTCCACATCCTCGGCGTGACCCTCCCCAGCTGGCGGTTCATCTTCTTGGTGAACGTCCCGGTGGGCCTCTTCGGCACCCTCTGGGCCTACTGGAAGCTCCGGGACATCCGTCCGACCCGGAAGGGGCAGCACGTGGACCTCTGGGGGAACGCCACGTTTGCCCTCGGGCTCACGCTCCTTTTGGTGGGGCTCACCTACGGTCTGCTGCCCTACGGGGGACAGACCATGGGCTGGTCCAGCCCGTGGGTCTGGACGGGCATCGGGCTCGGGATCGCCCTGCTCGGGCTCTTCCTGGTCGTGGAGACCCGGGTCAAGGAACCCATGTTCCGGCTGCACCTGTTCAAGACCCGCGCGTTCTCGGTGGGCAACCTGGCGGCCTTCCTCGGCTCCGTGGCCCGGGGGGGCATCATGTTCATGCTCATCATCTGGTTCCAGGGGATCTGGCTTCCCCTGCACGGGTACGCCTTCTCCGAGACCCCTCTCTGGGCCGGGATCTACATGCTCCCGATGATGGCCGGGTTCTTCGTCATGGGGCCCCTCTCGGGGATCCTCTCCGACCGGCACGGGGCCCGCCACCTGGCCAGCGCCGGGATGTTCCTCGGGTCCCTCTCCTTCTTCCTCATGCTCCTGCTCCCGTACGACTTCGCTTACTGGGAGATGGGGGGCCTGCTCTTCCTCATGGGCTGCGGGATGGGGATGTTCGCGTCGCCCAACGCCGCCGCGGTGATGAACTCCGTGCCCCCGGCAGAGCGCGGGGCGGCCTCGGGGATGCTCGCCACCCTCCAGAACACCGGCCAGCAGCTCTCCCTGGTCTTCTTCTTCACCATCGTCATCACCGGCCTCTCCACCGGGCTCAGCCACTCGGTGGGCAGCGCGCTGGCCGGGCTGGGCGTGGGCGCGCCGGACCTGGGCATCCTCACCTCCCTGGCGAGCTCACAACCCACCACGTCGCTATTCGGGGCCTTCCTCGGCCAGAACCCGGTCGGGCTCTTGCTGACGGTGGCGGGCACGGTCCCCGGGTGGGTTCCCTTGGGCCCGGCGGTGACCGCCGCCTTGACCAGCCGCAGCTTCTTCCCGCAGGCGATCGCGCCGGCCTTCCTCTCGGGGATCCGGGACAGCTTCCTGTTCGCGGGCTCCCTCACGGCCCTGGCCGGGGTGGTCTCCTTCTTCCGAGGCGAGCGCTACGTCTATGGGGAGGGCTCGAGGACCTCCGGACCGGCGGGGGCCGCCCACCCCGCGGGCGTTCCCCCTACCCCCGCCGGGGCTCCGCCACCGGCGACGGTCAGCGCGGGGATCCCGGCGACGCCGAGCGCAGAAGGTCCCAGACCGCCTCCCTGACGTCGGGGAAGGACCGGACCCACCGGACCCGAGGGTGGTCCCGGGCCGCCCGGGGGATCGGGGATGCCCTCAGGAGGACCACGCCGGCCCAACCGGCAGCGAGGGCGCCCCGTCCATCCGAGCTCCACCGGTCCCCAACGTGGACCGCCTGCGTGGCTCTCCCTCCCAAGCGTCGCAAGGCGGCGCGGAAGGGCCGGGGATCGGGCTTGGAGGCCCCCACCTCCGAACTGAAGACCAGGGTGGAGAACAAGGGGGCGAACCCCTCCCGCCGCAGCAACTTCCGCACCGCGCCCGGCGCCTCCAACGTGAGGTTCGAGATGAGTCCCAACGAGAGCCCCTCAGACCGCAGCTCTTGGAGCGTCTCCCGGGACCCGGGCTTGACCTTAACCGGGAGATCCAGCAGGAGCCCGGAGAGCGAGCGTTCGTACGACGGGACATGGGCCCGTCGGTGCGCCAGTCGTGCCATCCGGCGCGCCTGGGCCGGGATGGTCATCACCCGTCCGGATCGCTCCCAGAGGTCCGCCTCCTGGCGGACGCGCGGGGGGATCCGTCGAAGGTCCCGCCAGGCCCTCCCGTCCTCGGCCTCGCACCGGGCCAGCCACCGGGCGCCTATCGCGTGCCTCTTCAGGACGTACCGCCGCGCCTCGTTGGGGTCCAGCGAGAGGAGCGTGTTCCACAGGTCGAAGGTCACCACGCTCATGCCGTGGGCGAACCCCGGGGGCCCTGGTATTCGGAAAGGACCTCGTCGAACACCCGCTTCAGCCGCCGGGCGGCAAAGCCCGTGACGCAGAACCGGGAGGTCAGGGCCCCCATCCGGCCCATGGCCTCCGCCCGCTCCGGGTTGCTCAGCACGTCCCGGAGCGCTTGCGCGAGCGCGGGGGCGGACCCCGGCCGGACCGCGAGGCCGTTGACCCCGTCCCCCACGAGCTCCGAGATCCCGGCCCCCTCGCTCACCACGATGGGCTTCTGGTAGAGCCAGGCCTCCACCCCGACCAGGCCAAAGCCTTCGGTGACCGAGGGCATGACCAGGACGTCGCAGAGGCTGTAGGCCACCCGGATGTCTTCGTCCGGGAGATAGCCGGTAAAACGGACCGCCTCGGAGACCTTCAGTTGCCGGGCCAGACGCTCGAGCCCGGTCCTCCAGTCCGAGCCCATGGAGGAGCCCAGGCCCCCGCTCCGGCTGGAGGTGAAGCTCCCGTTCCCGATGAAAAGGGCCATGAGCCCGGGGAAGCGCCGCCGGAGCGACGGAAGGGCCCGGAGGAGGAGGTCCTGGCGCTTCTGCGGGTCCATCCGGGCCACGCAGAGCACCAAGGGTCCCTCGGCGGGCAGCTTCCAACGGGCCCGGAAGGCCTCCTGGGCAGAGGACCCTACCTGGGGGAACTCCCCGGGGTCCACGTAGGGATAGAGCTGGTAGGCGCGTCCCTGGAAGCCCACCCCGATGAGCCCCTCCAGGTCTCGCCGGGTGGAGACCACCACCGCATCGAACCCCTCCAGGCTCTTCACGAAGAACCGGCGGGTCGCATGCGGAAGGCGCTCCACCTGGAAGGGGACATGCCATCGGAGCACGGCCGGGGCCGCCGGACCGAGGGCCGGTCCGACCTGGATCTGCTGGAAGTCGTTCACGTAATAGGCATCCACCTGGTCACGAAGCTCCAGGAGCCGGCTGGCCGTGGCCATGCTGTACTCGAGGAAGGCCCGGTAGTCCCCCACCTCAAAGTCCATCCCTCCCGCGCCGTGGACCGCGTCCCAGATCGCCCGCTTGAATCGATTGTAGCGGCCCCGGACCTCCTCGGGGAGGTCCACAAAGCTCACCCGGAACCCCTCATCGCTCTGGACCCAGCGCGGGGCTCCCGGGAAGCCCAGACAGACCCACCACGGATTGGGCGCGACCCAACGGGCCTGGGCATGCTTGAGCAGCGACCGCATCATCGGGACCACCCCACCCACCCCCGGGCGATAGTCCCGTCCCCGCTCCCAGCGGGCCCCGACCCGCCGACGCCGGGAGCCGGCCAGGGGGACCAGCGGGGGCGTCTGGGTGGAGACTCCGAGACGGATCATGGACCTCGGGAGGGGGAGGGATTACTTAGAAGGGTGACCGAACATGTTAAGGCATCGCCGCAGGTGACCGCGGGAGCCCTGGCTCCCGGGGGCCTCGCAATCCTTGGAGCGGCCGGGCCGTGTCCGACACAAGGTCCCATGGCTCGGTTGAGGCTGGAACTCAGGCTGCCGGAAGGGTTCTGGCTGGCGTCTCTCTCCAGAGCCTGCCGGGGCTCCCTTCTCTGGGTACTGGACCTGGCCCCCTTTTCCGGGAGGGGGGCCCTCCTTCACGTCTGGGCCGACGACCGGACCTCATCGCAGGTGAGGTCCTGGGGCCGGCGCCTCCCGCGGGGGGTCCACCTGGAGGAACTGCATCGTTCCGCTCAGGGGACCCTTTGGCGGGTCCGATACCCTCCCTCCGTCCTGGTCCCCCTCATCTCCCAGGGCGAGGTGCTCCCTCGGGTCCCCTTCGCGGTGCGGGATGGCTGGGCGTTCTGGGAGGTCCTGGGCTCCCGGGTGGTCCTGCAAAGGTTGGCCGAGCTCGTCCGTCACGGTCTCCCCGGCAGCCGCGTCCTGGGGGTATCCTCCACGGTGCCCGATACCGGACCGGCAGGGCTGACCCCTACCCAGGAGCGGGTGTTCCAGGAGGCGCTCCGATGTGGCTACTACGAGCATCCCCGGCGCATCTCGCTCACCGGTCTCGCCCGGAAGCTGGGCCTGTCCAAGGGGAGCCTCTCGGTCATGCTCCACCGGATCGAGTGTCGGCTGGCCCACGACTGGCAGGAGACCCGGGCGCTCCCCCGCTTTTGGGTCCCCGGACCCCCGGGAAGGGACGAGATCTGAACCTCAATCCACCCAACCCCGGGTGATCAGGTCCCGGGCCACCACCAACCGCTGGATCTCGTTGGTCCCCTCGAAGATCTCGCTGATCCGGGCATCCCGGTACGCCCTCTCGATGGGGGTCCCCCGGATGTAGCCTAGCCCGCCGTGGATCTGCAGCGCGTCGTGGATGGTCCGGGTGGCCCATTCGCTGGCGAGACACTTGATGATGGCGCTGTCCCGGGTCTTCTTGGCCCGGTCCTCACGGGACCATCCCTTCACCCGCGGGCCCATCCGGTCCTGATGCTCCGCGGCGGCGTAGACCATGGTCTTGAGGGCGTGGATGTGCATGGCCATGTCCGCGAGCTTGAACTGGATGGCCTGGTGCTCCACGATGGGAAGGTCAAACTGCAGGCGGTTCTTCGCATATGAGAGGGCCTCCCGGAGCGCCCCTTGCATCCCTCCCAGGGACCCAGCCCCGAGGGAGAGCCGTCCTACGTCCAGGGCCGTCATGGCCACGACGAACCCGCGGCCCACCTCCCCGAGGACGTTCGCTTTCGGGACGGCACAGTCCTGGAAGAGCAGTTGGGCCGTGGAGGTCCCGTGCAGGCCCATCTTCCTCTCCAGCCGTCCCAGCGTGAACCCCCGGGTCCCCTTCTCCACCAGGAAGGCCGTGATCCCCCCCCGGGGCCCGAGCTTCACGTCGTTGGCGGCCAGTACGAGGACCAGATCGGCCTCGGCCCCGTTGGTCACGTAGATCTTTTCCCCGTTGAGGACAAAGAAGTCCCCGTCCTCCCGGGCCGCGGTCACCAACGCGCCGGAGTCCGACCCGCTGCCCGGCTCGGTGAGGGAGAAGGCCATCAGCCGCTCCCCCCGGGCGGCCGGGGCCAAGTAGCGCTGCTTCTGGTCCTCGGTCCCGAAGTAGTACAGCGGGGTCATCCCGAGGGAGGTATGGGCGCCCAGGATGGCCGCGTGGGAAGCATCCACCTTGGAGAGCTCCTCCATGACGGCGCAGTAGCCGGTCTTGCCGAGGCCGAGCCCGCCGTACTCCTCCGGGATCGGCAGTCCGAAGAAGCCCAGCTCCTTCATGCGCCGCACCGTGGCCTCCGGGAAGACCTCCCGCTCGTCCATATCCGGTAGGACCGGTGCGACCTCCTTTTCGGCAAACTGGGCCACCGTGGCCCTCAGCGCCGCTAGAGTGGCTTCCCGCTCGGAGGTCGGGAGGGACCCTTCCGGTGCCGCGGTCAACCCCCCCTCACCTCCCGGTGAACTTGGGAGGGCGCCGCTCCACGAAGGCCGCGATCCCCTCGAGGAGGTCCTCGCTGGGCAGGACCTCCTGGGAGAAGAGCTCCGCCTCTCGGCGGAGGCCCTCCTCCAGGGAGTGGTCGTAACCGAACTGGATCGCCGCCTTGGCCGCGGCGACCGCCCGGGGAGCCTTTTGGGCGATGGTGTGGGCCAGGTCCCGGGCCGCTCGAAGCTCCTGCCCCGCCGGCACGGTGCGGTTCACCAGGCCCCACCTCAATCCCTCGCTGGCCGGGACCATGGTGGCGCTGAAGATCAGTTCCTTCGCCTTGGCGAGCCCGACCAGCCGGGGTAGCCGCTGCGTCCCGCCGTAGGCAGGGATCAGGCCGAAGCTCACCTCGGTGGCTCCGAGCTTGGCGGTATCGCCCGCCACACGCAGGTCACAGGAGAGCGCCAGTTCGAGCCCCCCCCCCAGAGCCAGCCCGTTGATGGCGGCGATCACCGGCATCGGCAGGTCTTCCAGGGCCCGGAAGAGCCGGTGCCCCCGGGCGACGACCTTTGGGGCCTCGGTCCGGAACTCCCCCACCATCCCGGCCATCTCCTTGAGGTCTGCCCCCGCAGAGAAGTACGAACCCTCTCCCGTCAGGATCACGGCCCTCTTGCTCCGGTCCTTGGCCAGGGCCCCGACCACTTCCTCGAGGTCCGTGAGCAGCCCGGTAGAAAGCGCGTTGACCGGGGGGTTCTTCAGGACGAGGACGACGACGCCGTCCTCTTCCTCCTTTAGGACCAGATACTTGTGTTCGTTCACGGGCGCTTACCTCTTGGGGTCGGGGAAGCCAGGGCAGATAGGGCTATGCCCTTTGCGCCTCGGAGACGCATTCCTGGTCCCGGGCTTGGGATCGAGGGACCCCCGAAGCCCGCTCGATCACCGCGCGGAGGTCAGGTCCCGGGTCATCTGTTCGAACTGCTCCTTGGAGATGTCCCCTTCTGCGTAGCGCCGTCGGACGATCGCGAGAGGCTCTTCGGGAGCGACCGGGAAGGGGCGCTCGGGGACAAGGGCGTTGGCGGCCCGAACGAAGAGCAGGACGAGGAGGACCACGACGAGCAGGGCCCCGACCATGATGAGACCCCCGGCCAGCGCGAAATATCCGAAGGCCCCACCCCCGTACATCATCCCCCAGCCGAACCGGGTACCCCCGCTGGAAGCTTCCCCCAGAAGGAAGAGCAGGACCCCGGCCAGGAGGAGGAGTCCCGCGAAGACCCAAACGATGCCCTGGCGAGGGAACCCCCCGGGGCGTCTCTCCCCACTGGCGGCCATGGTCGTACCAGGGAGGGAGACCAGGGCGAGCGCTTAAACAGCCCCCGTCAAGCGGACTGGACCCATCTCCCCGGGGGCCGCGCAAGGGGGCTTCGGGGCAGCCGGGCCGGACCCCCCGGTCGCTCAGGGGGTGCCGGCGGGCTCGCGGAGGCCTTCGCCCTCGCTACGGGTCGACCAGGTTCCCAGTCCCGGAAGGTGCCGCTACGCTGGAGGCCTTCCTCGAGACAAGGGACAGGGCAGCCGAAGCTCCGTCAGGGCTCGTCGCGCCAGAGGAAACGGGCTCTGCCTCATCGACCACGAACCGGGTCCCGGTTTCCTGGCACAAAGCGCGGAGCGCGAGGACGGAAAACCGGTCTGGCGCGACGGCCAAGGGCTCCAGATTGAGCCTCAGGTTGGTCTCCCAGCCCGCCTGGACCGCGTCTAGAAGGTGGTCTTGCAATCTCTCCGGAAGCAACTGAAGGCCGAGCGCGGGCAGGCCCGCAAGAGGGTGTCGGAGCACGTTCTGGAGAACCCCCCACTCCCGGGGTCCGATCCGCTTCAGCCGGTTCTCCGCCGCTTCGATGTAGAGCGGCGGCCCCAATGCCTCCCAAGGAACGGGTCCCGGGCCTTCCCGCGCTCCCCCGGCGTCGTGGGAGGACACGCAGGCGCAGGCGATCATACCGGCCGGGGCCGCGTCCAGACGCATGTTCAGGACCGGCCTCTCCTCGGGGCGGGCCGCGCCAAGCGGGCAGTGGGCGCTGTTCTTCCACGGACAGTCTTCTTTCCTTCCGATGCTCAGGGACATCTCCTCAAGTACTCTCTCCCACGCCCCTCAGCAGGGTGCGCATTTGAGGCCCCGATCGGGTTCTTAATCCCTATGTCAACCCGGGTTGACGGCTCCCCGTCTGACGCAGGATGGCGCGACGGAGGTGGACCCTGGAGTTCCTGGCGCAAGAGGTTCCCGGGTCTTGATGGGCCTGCAAGACCGTGAAGTACCTTCCGGTTCCCCGGGGGGCCAAGGTGGGCCGCATGGGCAGGACCTGAGCCGCCCCCGAATGGAGGCGGGCCCGGCCGCTCGCCGCGGTCCAGGCTTGTCCCTTGGCAGGAGGCTCCAGAGGCCCGGGGCTTGCTGGCGGCTGCTGGCGTGGCCGCTTCCGGGTCCTCCCGTACGGCCCAAAGGGCTTACCCCTCCGGCGTGGCAAACCGAGACATTCCCAGGGACGGGAGGGGTAGCCGCCAGGGATGACCCGGGGCAGGCAGTCTTCCACAGGCCCGGGTCTCCGGCGGGGGCACGGTCCCGATCGTTCCCGGTAGGACAGGGCCATCCCCCCGGAGGGGCCCTCTTATAGCCGAGGGGGGTCGGGAGGAGGGCATGCCGGCGACCCAGTTGCCCACGTTCGCTGACGCCGCGGCGACCCTCAAGGAAGCTCGCTACGTCATCCTCGGCGTCCCGTTCGACCGGACCACCTCGTTCCGCCCTGGAGCACGCTTTGGCCCGGACGCCATCCGCCAACAGTCCTGGAACTTCGAGCCCTACAACTTCGAGACCGGGCTGGACCTCAGCGAGATCCCGGTCCATGACCTGGGGAACGCCGAGGAGTTCGGCAGCGCCGAAGACATGGTCCGGGGGGTTCGAGAGCTCGTGAGACCCCTCTGGGAGGACGGGAAGTTTCCCATCGTCTTCGGCGGGGACCATGCGTGCGCCCCCCCCGTGGTGGAGTCGGCCCCCCGGGACGCTTCCCTCGGCGTCCTCTACCTCGACGCGCACCTGGACTTCCGGGAGAGCTATTTGGGCGATCGCCGTAGCCACGCCTGCTCCGCGCGCCGGATGGTGGAGCACCTGGGGGCCTCCCGGGTCGTGGTGCTGGGGGTCCGCTCCATGTCCCGGGACGAGAAGGAGGACAACGACCGCCTGGGGATGCCCTACTTCAGCGCCTACGACATCCACCGGGACGGCATCCGGGCGGTGGTGGCGCGGGCCCTGGAACGGTTGGGCACGGAACGGGTCTACATCACCCTGGACATCGATGGGATCGACCCAGCATACGCCCCGGCCACCGGGACCCCCGAACCGTTCGGGCTGACCCCGCTCGATGTGAAGACCGTGATCGACCTGGCGGCCCCCCGGCTCGCGGGCCTCGATATCATGGAGGTCTCCCCGCCATGGGACCAGGGGAACACCAGCGCCCTGGCGGCCCGCCTCGCCCGGGAGGCGATCCTCCGCGTGGAGGCGCACCGGAAGGGCGGGGCCCCCCCGACGCCCTGACCGGCGCGATCCCATGGGCCAAGCGCGCGGGTTCCTGGCGGAGGGGGCCGAGGCCCGGGTCAGCGAGGAAGACTTCCTCGGGGTACCCGCGGTCCGCAAGGTCCGGCCCGAGAAGAGCTACCGTCCCGAGGACCTGGACCGGCGTCTCCGGCTCGGACGGATCCGGACCGAGGTCCGTCTGCTTAGGGACGCCCGCCGCGCCGGGGTGCCGACCCCCCTCGTCCTGGACGTGGACGAGGAGGGGTTCTCCTTGGTGTTGGAGCGCTTGCCGGGCAGACCCCTCACCGAGCTCCTGGGTCCCGGGGCGGGCCCGCTCTCGGAACAGGAGGCCCTCTGCGGACGCTGGGGAACGCTCCTCGGCCGCCTCCACGCCGCCCGGATCTCGCATGGGGACCTCACGGCCTCCAATGTGCTCTGGGATGGGGACCACTTGACCCTCCTCGATCTCTCGTTGGGCTCCCGGGAGCCGGACCTGGAGGAGCTGGGGATCGACCTCCACCTCGTGGAAGAGGACCTGAACACCCTTTCCGCCGAGGCGCCCCGTCTCTTGCAGGCCTTCCGGGCCGGCTACGAGGGCGTCTTCCCGGGGGCCCGGGAGAGCCTGACCCGGGCGCAAGAGATCCGGGGCCGCATCCGTTACGCCTGAGCCCGGCGAGGGTCCGGCGCCCGGGCCAGGCCCTCGGCCAGGGCCCCCGGCAGTTCGTCGGAGAGCGACAGCGGGGTCATGCCGTAGCTGGTCCGGGGGAAGAGCCGTAACGCGGCCGTGCCCACCCAATACGTGGCCAGTCGGGCCGCCTGCGAGGGGAAGAGCCCCCGGGCCATCAGGGAGGCGGCCACCCCGGCGAGGGTGTCCCCCGCCCCTCCCACCACTTGGGCGGGATGGTGGACCCGGTTCGCCCAGACCGCGGACCCGTCCGAGACCCAGTCCGTCGCTCCTTTGACCAGGAGGGTGGCCCGGAGCTGACGGGCGAGCGTACGGACCTCCAACGGTTCGACCGGCGCCAGGGCCGGCGACCGGGGGTCCTTCAGATGGGCGTACTCGCGCCCGTTCGGCGTCATCAATAACCGTCGGGCATCCTGGTCACGGAAGGGAGAGCCCCGCCGCTGTCCGACCACCCTGAGACCGTCGGCGTCGAGGACCACCGGCACCCGGGCCAGCGCCTGCTCCAGGAACTCCTCCAGGGCGACCACGGTGGAGGGATCGGTCCCTGCCCCGTTCCCCACCAGGAGGGCGTCTGGCCTAAGGGTCTGGACGAGGCTCCAGAGCGTGGAGGCCTCCTCCTCCTGGAAGGTTCGCCCGTGGCCCACACCCCGGACGATGATCTCGGGCGAGTATCCCTGGATGACGTCGGCCACCCCGCCCGGGACCACCAGGAAGATCATGTCCACCCCCGCCTTGAGGGAGGCGAGGGCCGCCAGCGTCGGGGCGCCCGGGTAGGGCCCTCCGCCCACCACCACGAGCCGCCCCTGGGAGCCCTTTCTGGCGTTCGGGCCGGGCTGGGGGAAGAAGTGGAACTCCCCCGGTCCGGTCTCCTCCTTCGCCTCCGGGGGCATGCCGATGGAACGGACCGTCACCTCTCCCACCGACGGGTGGTCCATCCCTTCCTTGAGCACCTCGAGGGAGATGGTCCAGCGGGCCTGGAGCGGGGTCGACGTCCCGAGCCCGGTCGGCAGGTCGACGGACAGGACGTTGGCGTGCGAGGCATTGATCTCCGTCACCGCGGTCCGATACGGTTCCCGCAGTTCCCCCTCCCCGCCGGTCCCGATCATGGCATCCACCACCAAGGGCAGCTCGGAGAGGTCCGCCACCTTCGGGATGCCCACCGTGAACCCCGGGAAGGCGGCGACCCGCCGCCACATCCCCCGGGCCATCTCCGAACGCAGTTCGGAAGGGGGCTGGAGCATCCAGATGCGTGGGGGATGGCCGTTCAGGTTGAGGTAGTAGGCGGCCGCCAACCCGTCGCCCCCATTGTTGCCAGATCCCACCACGATCCCTACGGGAGAGGGAGGGGGCGGCAGATGCCTCCGGACCTCCTCTGCGACCACCTGGCCGGCGCTCTCCATCAACCCCGCGAGGGAACACCCCCGGGCCATGGCGTTGGCCTCCAAGACGCGTACCTCCAGCCCGGAATACGGGCGCGGGGAGGGGAGGGCCGACTCCACCATGCTCAACGGCGCCGGCGCCGCTCCGGCTCGGGAGGGAGCTCTCCCCCGAAGACGTCGAGGGCCGGGGGAAGGAGATGCCGCCGGCTCAGGTAGTTGGCCTGGGTCCGGCTGTAACGGAACAGGATGTCCCCCTTCCCCTCCTGGAATCCCCAGGGGCGCACGATGAGCAGGTCCCCTTCCCGGATCCACATCTTCTTCTTGAGCTTCCCCGTGATCCGTCCCATCCGCGACACGCCATCCTCGCACATCACCCGGATCCGCGCCGCTCCGAGCAACTGGTTCGCGACGGCGTAGATCTCCCCCCGCTCGTGCCGGGGGAGGGGGAGCCGTCCCACTCCCTCCCCGCCCTCGATGGAGGCGGGGCCCACCTCCGGGGCGACCTCCTCGGTGGCCGGGGGTTCGCCGGAGGTCCCCTCGCCGGAGGGAGGGGGGACCTTCTCCGGGGCGGGAGGCGCTCCCCCCACCGCCGGCTGCTCGTCGTCCTCAGGCATCGGGAACGGACCAGCGTCCTTGGGTATAATACTCCGCCCGCGGCCCGCTCACGGGGGGAAGACCCGAAGCGGGTTCTCTTCCAGGATGCGCCGGACGGTCTCGGGGGGCAAGGGAAGGGCCCGGAACTGCCGGAGGTTCTCTCCCAGGTCTTTGACCCCCGGGCCCGGCCAGTCGCTCCCAAAGAGCACCCGGGAAGACAGCCGGACCAGGTCTGGGAAGTACGTCAGCAGCCGGGGGGGAGGGACGCTCGAGACCTCGAGGTACACGTTGGGGAAACGGCGACAGAGGTACTGCGCCTGGTCCATCCAGAGCGGCCGTCCCCCGTGCGCGAGCACCACGGTCAGGTCCGGGAAGTCCAGAACGACATCCTCCACCCGCAGGGGCTCGGCGTACTTGTCCCGCGCCCCGGGGAAGACCGAGGTCCCCGTGTGGAAGATCACCGGTAGCCCCAGCTCCTGACAGACCGCGTAGAGGGCCTGGAGCTTGCCGTCCCCTCCCTCCTCCGGACGGTAGGCGTTCGGATAGAACAGCTGATGCGGGGGATGCAGCTTGATCCCCCGGATCCCCCGGTCCGCCAGGTCTTGGACCCCGCGACGGGGATCCGGGTGGAGACGGGGATGGACCGATCCCACCGCCACCAGCCGGTCCTCGTGGCCCCGCACGTAGCGAAGGACGAAATCGTTGGATCGTTCGGTGTACCCGACCACCTCCGGGCTCACGTAGTTCACCAGGACCGCCCGGTCCACACCGGCGCGGTCCAAGGAAGCGAGGAAACGGGAGGGATCGTTCAGGTAAGGGTCGAGCGGCTCCAGCCCGCCTCTCTCCCGCTCCATCAGGGCCCGGGCCGCCGGGAGCATCTCCCAGAGGGGGTTGATGTGCACATGACAATCGGTGACGCTCACAGGAGCACCCTCCCGTCCCTTGTCATCCGGGGAGAGGGTCCTACGCGGTGACCTACGGTCCGCTCGGGCCGGGACGGCGGACGGGGAGGATGGCCCCGGGCGCGAGCGGACCTCGAGGCCCCTTCCACCGGACGGCGTGAAAGGCCTCTCAGACCGCGGGCGGGGACCGGGGGCCGGGACCCGGGGGTCAAAGTAAGCCGTCGGCCGGATGGAGAGAATGCCCGCATTCGGATCGCCGTCCAAGGAAGAGCAACATATTTACCGAAGGAGTCCCCCTTTCTACGCGATGACCGGTCCTCCGGCCCCCGCGGCCCGCTCTCCTCCCGGGGTCTTGCATCTGTTGAAGGCGACGTACCTGACCGAGGGGGAGGTCCCGCTCTACGAGAGCCATCCGACCCGGTGGATATTCCTGGTCGGCCCGGTGACCCTCCTCGTCATCGCCCTGGCCGCGAACCTGATCCTCTGGCACAATGTGTCCGCCTCGCTGGTCCAAGACCTGCCCTATCTCCCCACGATCCCCTCGAGCTCGCTGCTGAAGGTCCCGTACCCGGTCTCCTCGTGGCCGGTCATCCTCGGGGTCGTCCTGCTCTTAGCCGGGGTCCTCTTCTTTGCCGTCCGCTATTACCGTTGGATCCGGACCGTGTACGTGGTCACCTCCACCCGGGTCATCCGCCAGCAGGGGATTTTCACGCACGACTACGATGAGATCCAGCTCGGCCAGGTGCGGGGGGTGGAGATCCGCACAGGCGTGGGCCAGCGGATCCTGGGGTACGGCACCGTACGCTTGAGCGCCGAGGCCCTGGGCACCAACGACATGGCCAACGAGACCTGGCCCGGTTTGCCCCATCCGCTCAGGTTCCAACGGATCATCGAAGGAGCTCAGCAGGCGTTGCGGAACCCCCGGCCTCCCGGGACCGCGTAGGGGCAGGGGACCGGCGCGGAGGCGTTCTCAGGCCCCGCGGTCCGGGGGCCGGATCGAGCTCGGGTCCAGGCCGGGAGAGAGCCCCCGCTCGGCCTGGGGCTCGCGTTCCCGCAGCATCTCCCGGGCCTTGCGGAGGGACTGTCGTAGGCGGCGCCAGTCCTGGGCGCGGAGGGCCTCTTGGGCCTCGTCGATGTTGCGGAGCAACCGGTGGCGGTCCCCCCACCGGGGGTCCCAGTGGTCCAGATGGCCTGTGAGCTCTCGAAGGGTGGTCCAGACCTCCACCAGGTCCGGCGTCTCGGCCAGGAACGCCAAGGCCACCCGGCTGGCACGCTGGGTGGCCTTGCGGGCCTCCACCAGGTCCCCCGCCTGCAGGGCCCGCTCCGCCTCGTTGGCCAGGCGCCGGAAGGTCTCTGGAGCGCTGACCTCGAGACGCTCCCGAAGCCGCCGTAGCCGGGCCTGGAGGAGAGGGGGTTCGGCGGCCAGTTCGGTCCATCGCCGGACCAGGAACTCCCGTCCGGTCTCCCGAAGGGGACCCGCCGGGCCCTCCTGCCAGGTCAGGGTCTCCCGCCGAAGCTCTTCCACCTGGCCGAGCGCGGTATAGGCGTTCGCGTGCCCCCGCATGAGGATCTCCTCGAAGGGGGAGGGGGACCCCGACCGGGTCAGGGGAAGCGTCTGCTCTCGGGACCACTGCAATAGCGTCTCCGTGCCCGGGAGGTTCCCGTCCCGGGCGAGCACCAACGCCAGCTCCAGCCCGATCCGGGTCCGGTCGGCCACCCCTTTGAGCGTGGGGAGGTCGCCTTGGGCCTCCCGAAGGAGGCGCTCCCCCCGGAGAGGCTCCCCCATCTCCCGATACACCCGGCCCAGGAGGGCCTGGGCCTTGACGGAGAGCGGTCGGCTGAGCAGGGGCAACCCGCGGTCCTGGAACTCGGTCAGCGCCGCCCGGTCCGCGGTGGCTTCCACGTACCCGATGGAGAATTCCATGAGCCGGTCCAGGGCGGGCTCGTCCAGCCGGTGCGGGGCCCTAAGGAGCCCCAGGAGCCTTTCGGAGGCCAGCCGGGCCCCTTCCAGCCGGGTCAGGTTGAGCTCCATCTGCAGGAGGGCGGCCAGAGCCTGGACGAGCTCGGAAGGGCTTCCCTCGAGACCCGGCAGCCGCTCGGCGAGGGCGATCAGCCGGGGGTCGCCGAGCAGCTCGTGCGCCCGGACCAAGGTCTCGCAGAAGGGATGGGAAAGCCCCGCCCGCGCCGAGGCAGGCAGCTCCGCGAACTTCGTGAGAGCCCCCTCGAACCGGGACAGGGCGGCCTCCGCCGAGCCCATCTCCGCATAGGCCAGCGCCACCCGGGCCCGATGGAGGGCCCCCCAGGGGGACTGCGGGAAAGGGTCTTGATTGGGGGAGATGCGGTCCACCAGCGGGTGGGCACGGCCCGGGTTCTGCCAGGCGGCCCATCCCTGTCCCACCTCTGCCATGGCCGCCTCCCGTACGTCGGGGGAACGGATCGTTTCCGCCAGGTGCCGGGCCTCCTCCAATGCCGCGTGACTGCGCTGGGAGAGCGCCGGGGAGATGGCAGGGGCCGGCCCGGACATGGGAGAACCGCAGGAAGCCGATTGGTTTAGGGCTTCCGCTCATCCCTAGGGGCCCGCACCGGCACGGGCGCGCCGTATGGCCTCGGTGAGCGGAGGGAGCAGGACCAGGGCATCCCCCACGACCCCGTAGTCCGCCACTTTGAAGATGGGGGCGGACGGGTCCGTGTTGATGGCGACGATGCACCGGGAAGAGGACATCCCCACCAGATGCTGGATGGCCCCGGAGATGCCCACGGCCACGTAGAGTTGCGGAGAGACGGAGGCCCCGGTCTGGCCGACCTGCTCGGCGGCCGGACGCCATCCCGCATCCACCACGGCGCGGGAGGCCCCCAGGCCGGCCCCCAGCGCCCGGGCCAGGTCCTCCAGAAGGGGCCAGTTTTCCGGTCCACGAAGCCCCCGGCCACCCGAGACCACGACGGGGGCCTGGGTCAAGGGCGGCGTATCGCTCACCGGGACGGGGGAACGCTCCAACAGCTCGGCCCCGGGGCCTGCGGGTCCCGCCTTTGGAAGCTCGACCGCCTCAACAGGGGCCGCCGCGGAGGCCTCCGAAGGAGCGAAGGCGTTTGGCCGCAGGGAGGCGACAGCGGGGAACGGGAGGGAGAGCGTCTCCGAGGCCTTGCCCCCGAAGAGCGGACGGCGTACGCGGAGACCGCGGGTCTCTTCCAACTCGAGCTCCAGCGCCTCCGAGGTGCCACCTCCCCCCAACCGGGCGCTGAGACGGCCCACCAGTTCCCGACCCATCGTGCTGCCCGGCAGCAGGACCACCACCGGTGGGGCGAGCCTCTTCACCAACCCCTCCGCCCCCCAGGCGTAGGTCTCCGACCGGAAGATCGCTAGCCGGGGGTCGTCCAGCACCAACACCTGGTCTGCCCCCCAGCGCTTGGCGGCCTCCGGTACATCCCCCAGACCGTGCCCCAGCAAGGCCAACGCCACCTTCCCGCCGCCCGAACGATCGAGCAGGGCCCGGGCCGCGCCGAGGGCCTCGAGAGTGGTCCGGATCCCCACCGGGCTTCGAGGATCGGCCACGACCAGCGCCGTGGGGCTCAAAGGACCTTGGCCTCCTCCCGGAGGAGCTTCACGAGCTTCTCCGCGGCCTCGGCCGGGGACTGGTAGTCCACCAGGTGGGCCCCCGTCCGGGGCGGGGGAAGTTCGAACCGCATGGCAGGAGCCCGGACCGGTGCCCCTGGGTGGCGGGAAAGGACCTCGGTCCAGGGCTCGCGGAGCAGAGGCTTCCTCCGCGCCTTGAGGATGTTCGGCAGGGTCGGGGTCCGGGGGTCCTGCGCGCCCTTGAGCAAGGAGATGACGACCGGAGGCGGCACGGAGAGGAGTTCCTCACCGGCCTCGGTGAAGCGTCGGACCTTCAGCGGGCTCCCCCCTCCAGAGACCGTGAGCCCGGTCACAAAGGCGAAGCTGGGGATCCCCAGGTGCTCCCCGAGCGCACTCCCCACCACCCCGGCCTCGTCGTCCCCGGCCCGGCGGCCCACCAGGACCAGGTCGTGGGGAAGGGAGCGGACCGCCTCGGCAAGGACGGCGGCCGTGAACCCCGGGTCCAAAAGGTCATCGGGCCGGGTCTCCACCAGGAGGCCCTCGTCCCCCCCCATCGCCAGGGCGTAGCGCAATCCCTCCTCAGCCCGGGGGGGCCCCACCGAGACCACACGGACCTTCTCGAAGGCCCCGGCCTCCTTCAACCGGAGGGCCTCCTCCAGGGCGGCCTCGTCGTAGGTGCTGTTCAAGGTGTAGCGCACCCCCTCCGGGTCGTAGGTGACCCCGGAGGCGGCGACCCGGAGCCGGGAATCCGCCTCCGGTACCGGCTTGATGCAGACCACCGCCTCCATCGTCCCGCTCCCGGAAGGCTCAGGAGAACCGGCGCAGGTATTCCCGGGAGATCACCAGCCGCTGGATCTCGTTGGCGCCCTCATAGATCTGGCAGAGCTTCGCGTCCCGCAGGAGCTTCTCCACCGGGTAGTCCCGCATGTAGCCATAGCCCCCGAAGATCTGGATCGCCTCGTCGCAGATGCGCATGGCCGCGTCCGAGGCAAAGCACTTGGCCACCGAGCTCTCCAGCGTCGCCCGCTTGCCCTGGTCCACCATCCAGGCGGAAAGCCAGGTCAGCAGTCGGGAGGCCTCCAGCTCCTGGACCATGCTCCCGATCTTGGTGGCGATCGCCTGGTGCTGCGCGATCGGGACCCCGAAGGAGGTCCGTTGCAGCGCGTAGCGGGACGCGTGGTCGAGCGCGGCCCGGGCGATCCCCACCGCCAACGCCCCGATGGGGGTCCGGGTGGAGTCCAGGGTGGCCATGGCGAGCTTGAACCCCTCCCCCTCTTCTCCCAGGCGGTTCTCCCGCGGCACCTTCGCCCGCTCGAAGGTCACGGTGGCGGTGGACGAGGCGCGTTGCCCAAGCTTGTCCTCCTCCCGGCCCAGGGAGACCCCCGGGGTGTCCCGGGGAACGACGAACGCGGTGATCCCGGCGTGCTTCTTCTCCGGGTCCACCGTGGCGAAGACCGTGTAGAGCGAGGCCTGGGGCGCGTTGGTGATGAAGCACTTCTGGCCGGTGAGCACGTAGCTGTCGCCTTCGCGGACCGCCCGGGTCTTGAGGGCCCCGGCATCACTTCCGCCTCCGGGCTCGGTGAGCGCAAAGGACGCCAGGCGGTAGTCAGCGCAGAAGGGCTTGAGGAAGCGTTCCCGCTGTTCCGGGCTCCCTCCCAGGTTGATCGGCTGGAGGGCCAGGCAGTTGGCCAGAATGGAGGTGGTCATCCCCCCACAGGCGGAAGCGAGCTCCTCCGTGATCAGGCACTGGTCCAGCAGCGGGAGCCCCGAGCCCCCGTACTCCACGGGGACGTTCAGGTTCATCAGGCCCAGCTCCCAGGCCTTCCGATAGACCTCTTCCGGGAACCGCCCGGTGCGATCGCACTCCGCGGCCCGGGGAGCCATCTCCTCCCGGGCGAACTTCGACGCCAGGCCCTGCAGTTCGCGCTGCTCCGGGGTGAGGTCAAAGGAGATGGGCATGGCTACGGATGGCCCGCGAGGGGGATGGGGCATTTAAGCCATCGGCCCGTGAGGTCGCCCTCCTCGCCCGGAAGGGCTGCCGCGAGGAGGGAAGGGGGGGGATGAACGGGCGAGTGTCGAGACCCTCCCGGCAAAGCGTCGGTCCCTCTCCTCCGGGGGGGCGCGACCGGCCGCCTGGGGGGGCGAAGGTCCTCCGGGCGGGAGACCATGCCCGGTTCGATGTGGCCCGCCGGGAGCGCACGGGCCTGCCGGAGATCGTCTTGGCGGAGGGGAAGTCCGACCGGGACCTGGAGAGGCTCATCCGCGGTCTAGATGAGCTACCGGAGACCATTTTGATCTCCCGCCTCACCGAAACGCAAAGGGGCCTGATCCGTACCCTGCGGGCAGAGGGGCTGGCCCTCCGGGAGCTGCCCGGGTCCGGGCTGGTCATCCTCCACCCGGGGGTGGGAGACCGCCCCTTACGGGGCACGACCGCGGCGCTGATCACCGCCGGGACGGCGGATGCGAGAGTGGCGGCCGAGGTGGAAGGGGTGCTGAAAGCCTGGGGGGCCCGGATCGTACGGGCGGATGACGTGGGAGTGGCCGGGCTCCATCGGCTCCTTAGGGCCTTGCCCGCCCTCAGGGAGGCCAACCCCGGGGTCTACCTCGTCTGCGCCGGAAGGGAGGGGGCGCTCGCGCCGGTGGTGGCCGGCCTCGTGGACCGCCCGGTCCTGGGCATCCCCACCTCCCAGGGGTATGGTCGCGGAGGACGGGGGGAGGCGGCGTTGTTGACCATGCTCCAGTCCTGTGCCCCCTTGGCCGTCGTGAACATCGATGGGGGGGTCCCTGCGGCAGTGGTGGCGGCCCAGATCCTTCGGGCCGGGTCGCGTCGCGGGGTTCCGGGACCCGGGTCGGGCCGGTCGCGTCGTCGGCGCACCCGTTCCGCTTAAAGTCATCCGGTGGTTCGGGCGACCGTGGAGCCGCCGGAACCCGCCATGTCCCGCCCGTCGGTGCCGGCGGCCGACTCCCTCATCGGGGTGAGGCATCCCGTACTCTCCCACGGTTTCGTCGTCCTCGTGGACTACATGGGGAACGACGCCGCGGTGGTCCAGGCGGCGAGGGTCTCCTACGGAGCGGGGACCCGGACGGTGCGGGACGACCGGGGGCTCATCCGCTACCTTCTCCGCCACGGGCACACCACTCCGTTCGAGATGGTGGAACTGAAGTTCTTGGTCCGGCTACCGATCTACGTCGCTCGCCAGTGGATCCGACATCGCACCGCCTCGGTGAACGAGTACTCGGCGAGGTATTCGATCGTTCCCGATGAGTACGAGCTCCCCGCCGCCTCGGAGGTCCGTCGGCAGTCCGCCCGGAACCGGCAGGGTCGGGGGGAGCCCTTGGACCTTGCCGTGGGAGAGAGCTTCCGGGCGGACCTCGACCGGATCTCCCGGGAGGCCTACCAGGCCTACGAGAAGGCGCTCTCCCAGGGCGTCGCCCGCGAGACGGCCCGGATGCTCCTCCCGGTGAGCTACTACACCCAGTGGTACTGGAAGATCAACCTCCACAACCTCTTCCACTTCCTTCGGCTGCGTTTGGACCCGCACGCCCAGGAGGAGATCCGCCAGTACGCGGCCGTGGTTGCGACCCTGGCCCGGAAGGTGGCGCCGACCTGTTACGAGGCCTTCGAGGAGTTCCAGGTCATGGGCATGCGTTTGAGCGCCCGGGAGCTCCGGGCGATCCGGGCCCTTTTGGAGGGAAAGGACCCCCAGGCCGCCTGCCAGGTGGCGGGGCTGTCCCTGGTCCGGGAGGACGGGACCCCTTTGAGGACGGGAGAGGGCCCTGAGTTCCTCGAGAAGCTCTCCCGGATCCGGGAGGTCCCTTGACCTCTGACGGGAGGGGGGCTTTCCCAAGGGCTATCTGACCGGAGCCGCTCCGGCCTCCGGTCCATGCCCGGTCCAGGGGACGACCACGAGCTCCCGTCGGGTCCGTTCTCCCCGCGGAGCGGGGACGCGGGCCCCTTGACCCGGGGGCTGTCCCAGGGAGCGCCCGATCAGGGGCCTTTGCTGCTTCGCAACGGCCAGGCCGTGGAGCTTCGTCCGCTGGTCCCGGGCGACCTTGGCTTGCTGGAAGACTTCCTGCGTCGCCTCTCCCCGGAGGCCCGGGAGGCACGCTTCATGGCGGCGGTGGCCCCGGAGGTGGCGACGCGTAGCCTCCTGGAGAACCCCCCCGGCGTCGAACGCCAGGGCTTGGTCATCCTATCCGGGGGGCCAGCGAGTCCCCGGATCATCGCCCACGGGGAGTATGTCCGGGACGCTCCCGATTCCGAGGGAGCCGAGATCGCCTTTCTCGTGGAGGATGCCTTTCAGGGTCTGGGGATCGGTTCCGCGCTCCTTGAACGGCTGACGCTCGTGGCCGTCCGGCGTGGCATCCGTCGGTTCTGGGCCCGGACCTCGCAGGGGAACCGCCCAATGCTGGAGGTGTTCCGCTCCATGGGGTTCGCCCTGGTGGAGAACGCCTCCGGAGGCGAGGTGGAGGTGGCCCTCTCCCTCCAGAGCACCCCTCGCTTCCTGGAGCGCTACGAGTTCCGCGAGCGGGTCGCCACCGTAGCCTCCCTGGCCCCCTTCTTCGAGCCCCGAGGGGTCGCGGTCTTCGGCGTTTCCCGTTCCAAGGAAGGGCTCGGCCGGAGCATCCTGCGCCATCTGCGGGAGGGGGGGTATCCGGGCGGCCTCTACCCGATCCACCCCCAAGCCGAGGAACTGGAAGGTCTGCGCGCCTTCCCCGACCTCACGACCGTCCCGGGGCCCGTGGACCTCGCGGTCCTGGCCGTGCCGGCCCCCGTCCTCCCTTCGGTCGTGGACGACTGTGGAAGGAAGGGGGTCCACGGACTGGTGGTCGTCACCGGGGGGTACGACGACCGGGGAGAGGAGGGCGCCCGGTTCCAGCGCGACCTGGTGGAACGCGCCCGGGGGTGGGGGATGCGGGTGTTGGGTCCGGCCACCCTCGGGCTGACCCACATGACCCCTCCCGTCCGGTTGAACGCCAGCCTGGTACCGGGGGTCCCTCTCGCTGGGACGGTGGCCTTCGCTTCCCAGAGCGGTGCCTTGGGGGTCTCGGTCCTGGAACGGGCCCGGGAGCGGGGCCTGGGGTTCAGTTCGTTCGTGAGCCTCGGGGACAAGGCGGACGTCTCCAGCAACGACCTGTTGCAATACTGGGAGGACGATCCGGCCGCTCAGGTCGTCCTGCTCTATCTGGAGTCGTTCGGCAATCCCCGGCGCTTCGCCCGGCTCTCGCGTCGGGTGGGGAGGTCAAAGCCCCTGGTGGCGCTCAAGTCCCTGCGGACGGGCCCGGCGCTACGGGCTGCGGAGCGGGAAGGGGTCGCGCCCCTCGTGGAGGACCCCAACGTCAATGCGTTGTTCGAGCAATCGGGGGTCCTTCGGGTGGCCCGGTTGGAAGAGGCACTCGACCTGGCAGAGCTCCTGGTGGACCAGCCGCTCCCGGCCGGACCCCGGGTTCTGGTGGTGACGAATGCGAAGGGCCCCGGGGTGGTGGCCGTCGACGCCCTCCTCTCCGAGGGGCTCGCCGTTCCCGAGATCTCCCCGGACTCCCAGGAACTGCTGCGCTCCGCTCTACCGGGGGCCCGGACCCTCCGTAACCCCGTCGACCTGGGCATTTGGGCACAGGGAGGCGAGTACCAGCGGGCCATCGCCTGGGGGGCAGAAAGTAGAGAGGTGGACGCCCTTTTGGTCCTTTGGATACCCCTGGAATCCCCGGGGGCCCCGGAGACCCGTGCCCGGATCCGTGCGGCCCTCCAGGCCTTGGGCCCGGCCAAGGGGCCCGCGGCCAAGCCGGCCTTGCTGGTGACCTCCCCCAGGGATTGGGATCCCGACGCGTCGGGGAGCCCCTTCCCGGTGCATCACTTCCCAGAGCCGGCAGCCCGCGCCCTGGGCCTCGCGTATCGCTATGCCCGTTGGCGGGCCACGCCTATGGGTGATGTGCCGGAGTTCGCGGAAGTCCGATGGGACCCTCTCCGCGTCCTCATGGAGGGGCATCGCCAACGAGGAGGGGGAGAGCTCCCTCCGTCAGAACTGGGGGCGTTCGCGGACCTTTGTGGGTTCCGGGGAGTGGAGCCCCCTTCCAAAGAGGGGGTGGAGACGGCCTTGGAGGTGAGCGTGGGGGGGACGGATGCGTTCAGCCCGGTGATGACCCTCGCCCTACGCGTCCCTCCCCTGAGGATGGAGCTTCCCCGGCAACGCTGGATCCTCCCGATCACCGGCTCGGAGGGCGAGGGGCTGGTCCAGCGATTGGAGCAGGACCCTACGAGCCGGGCCTGGACGGCCCGGGACCCGTCGAACGTGTCCCGGGTGCGACGCAGCGTTCTCCTTGTCTCCCGCTTGGTGGAGGAGTTCCCCGAACTGGAGCGGATGGAGCTCACCCTGCCCGCTCGGGACGGGGTCGTCCTACGGGGCCTCTGGACGACGTACTCCCCGCCCCGGGGGGGCCCTAATGCTCCTGCCCGAACGCCTTGATGTCCTCGGGGCCGGATCGGGCGGCCTTCTTCTCCTTTCCCTGCACCGCGGTCCGGATCTGCTCGACCACGTCCGGGTTGGCCAGGGTGGTCACATCCCCCACGTCCATGGTGTTGGAGATGGCCGCCAGCACCCTCCGCATGATCTTCCCGGAACGGGTCTTGGGCATGTCCGAGACGATCTGGACGCTACGGGGCCGGGCGATCTTCCCGATCTCGACCTCGATGGCGTGGACCACCTTTTCCTGGATGGCCGAGGGGGAAGCGGTGACCCCGGGTTTGAGCGAGACGTACACCTCCGGCAGCCGCCCGCGGAGCTCGTCGACCACGGGGACCACAGCCGCCTCCGCCACT
Organism: Thermoplasmata archaeon; assembly: GCA_021827405.1. Taxonomy (GTDB): domain Archaea; phylum Thermoplasmatota; class Thermoplasmata; order Lutacidiplasmatales; family UBA184; genus JAKATE01. The sequence goes on along the minus strand of JAKAVY010000001.1, from coordinate 47,513 downwards.
TCCGGCACCGTGAGGCAAGCCGACTCGATCTCCTTGGTCCCCAGACGGTGACCGGCCACATTGATCACATCGTCGATTCGGCCCAGGATCCGGTAGTACCCGTCCGGGGCGAGCAGGGCACCGTCCCCCGCGAAGTAGGGCCAGTCGTGCCAGTCCTTGCTCTTCGGGTCCTTGTTGTACCGGGAGAAGTATTGCTTCACGAACCGGTCCGGGTCCCGCCAGATGGTCTGCATGAGGCCGGGCCAAGGATTCCGGATGCAGATGTTCCCGGCCTTGTTCGAGCCCGGGGGGACCTCCTGGCCGTTCTCGTCCAAAATGACCGGATAGATCCCGGGCACGCCCGGTCCGGCGCTCCCCGGCTTCATCCGGTCGAGCGCGGGAAGGGTGGAGCAGAGGAAGCCCCCGGTCTCCGTCTGCCACCAGGTGTCCACGATGACCGCCTCGTCCTTCCCCACCGAGTGATAGTACCACTTCCAGGCCTCCGGCTCGATCGGCTCCCCGACCGTGGTCATGTGCTTGAAGTGGTAATGGTACTTGGCGGGCTCCTCCGGGCCGACCTTCCTGAGCATCCGGATCGACGTGGGGGAGGTGTGGAAGATGTTCACGTCCAGCCGTTCCGCGATGCGCCAGGGTCGGCCCGGGTCGGGGAACGTGGGGACCCCTTCATAGATCACGGAGGTCGCCCCGAGGGCGAGGGGCCCGTAGACGATGTAGGAATGCCCGGTGATCCAACCGATGTCGGCCAGGCACCAGTACACGTCCTCGGGGTGGATGTCCTGGACGAACTTGCTCGTCCCGGCCACGTAGGCGAGGTAACCCCCGGAGCTGTGCTGGCAGCCTTTCGGCCGACCGGTGGTGCCGCTCGTGTACATCAGGAAGAGCGGCGCCTCCGCCGGTTGCGAGACCGGGGCGACCCGGCGTCCCCTGTACTTCGTCAGCAGGTCGTTGATCACGTAGTCGCGCCCCTCCACCATCGGGGTGCTGGTGGCGGACCGACCGTTCGGGAAGCGGCGCCAGATCAGGACCTTCTCGACCTTCTGACCTTCTTCGGCGGCGGTCTTGACGGCCAGGTCGGCGTTGGCCTTGTGGTCCAGGAGCTTCCCGCTCCGGTAGTAACCGTCCGTCGTGATGAGCACCTGGCTGCCACTGTCCGCGATCCGGCGTCCACAGGATTCGCCGGAGAAGCCCCCGAACACCACCGAGTGGACCACCCCCAGCCGGGCGCAGGCGAGCATGGTGATGGGAAGCTCCGGGACCATCGGCATGTGGATGGTCACCCGGTCGCCGGTCTTGAGCCCGGCAAACTCCTGAAGGAGGGCGGCCACCTCGTTGACCCGGACGTAGAGCTCCTGATAGGTGATGGACTGAGGGGCGTCCTCCTCCGGCTCCCCCACGAAGATCAAGGCCGCCTTGTTCTTGTGCTTCGGGAGGTGCCGGTCGACGCAGTTGTAGCAGACGTTCAGCCTCCCCCCCACGAACCAATTGTAGAAGGGGGGCTTGCTCGAGTCCAACGTCGTCTGCCAGTAATGGTCCCAGGTGAGGAGGTCCGCGTACTCCCGGAAGCATTCCGGGAAGTGGGCCTCGGAGAACCGTTCCCGCACGGAAGGGTCGGACAGGTTGGCCTGACCGATGAACCGGGAAGAAGGTTGGAAGTAGCCTTCCTCGCGCCAGTGGACGGCAATCTCCGCCTCTGAGAGTTCCGCCGCTCGTTCCTTGCCGCTCCGCATCGGGGTGCTTCCGCTCATAGTTCAAGACCTGTCATGCGCGAACGTACCACGGTATAAACCCGTTTCTCCGTCAGCGCCAATGTCAGGGTCCCGCCTGCCCCCTAGGCCAGTTCCCCGTGGGCGTTGTGGGATCGCCCCAATAAAGAAGGAAGGAAGAGAAGGAAAGGGTTGGGCGAGGGCAGCCCCGGGGTCCTAGAAGGGCAGCACCTTCCGTCCGTCGTGGTGGGCCGCGGTGAGGACCCCCGTCGCCACGTACCAGGCCAGGAAGCCCGTGATGAAGGTCTCGATCCCGGTGGCCTCCCAGAGGCCGTTGGAGACCGTGTGCCCCCCTCCAAGGATCCCGAAGTCGATCGATAGGAGCAGGAACGCCAGGTCCAACAGGAGGAAGACCCCGAAGATCCCCCAGCCATGCTTATTGGCGTTGATGAGGAACGAGAGGGTCCACAGGAACCAGATGATCATGAACCACATGATGTCGTAGCTGGCGGTCGGGCCCCCCGCAAAGCCCGTTCCCAACAGTCCGCTCAGAAAGATCGTAAAGGCCCACCAGAAGGCCCCGTACCCCACGAAGGCAGACCCCGGGAAAATCTCCCCCCGGCGGAGCATGACCAGCCCAGCGACGAACTGGGTCGTTCCGCCGAAGGCGAGAGCCATGGGAAAGACCACCCCGTTGTCCACGCCCCAGTTCGCCCCGTTGGACGCGATCGCGACGCCCGCGAGCATGGTGGTCGTCCCGAACCCGGCCAGCCCGAGAACGGTGGCAGGAGCCCAGAAGGGGTCCTTGCTTTCTCGTTGGGTGAACGGCGCCTCCGCAGTGCTAGGCATTGCCATGGCAAGGCCCACGTCCACCCCATATAATAATGATTCGGGCGGGCCCGGGCCCGGGCCAGGACAGGAACGAGCTCCGTCCCCGAGCGAGGAGGCAGCGGAGGCAGGATGGGCGAGGGTAGTTCGGGAAGTTCCCAGGGGAAGCCCATCTCAGCCGGGACGAAGAAACGGGAGTGCCAGCCTCGGGGAGGGGCGGTCCCCTGATCCGGAGCCCCGGCTCCTTTGGAAGGGACCGTGCCCCGGTTTCCCCAGGTCGTTCCGTTCAGCCCGTTCGGAAACCTCCCCTCCCGGGGAGTTCGTCGCCGATGGCAGCGAGACCGGTCCCGGTGCGTGGCCACGTTACGGCCCGGTGCGAGGGTCACCCTCTCGGCAGCGGGATGCCGCAGGAACGCCCTCCCCACCCGTGCGCCGGAAAGGCTTTAGGCGGGTGGAGGCCCTCCCTACGCCCGTGGCCGCCCGCCTTCGTTGGCTCAGCGAGGAGCAGGAGCAGAAGGACCGAGACCTCCGCGAGGAGATCCACTCGGCGGAGCAGAAGCTCTACAACCTGAAGGACCGGCGAGGAGACCTGCTCGCCCTCGCTCGAAGGTTGGGAGACGAAGCGCTGACCCTGCAGGACCGGCGGGGCCCGCTATACGAGGAGGTCGAGCAGTACCACCAGCGGTACCGGGACCTGGGGCGGCGCCAGGCAGAGGTCCGGGCCCAGCGGGATAAGGCCCGGGCCCGCGCGGAGGAACTGCTCAGCGAGCTCCAGCGGGGTCGGGAGAGGCACCGGGAGTCGGACTCACGCCCCCGGCCGGACCGCCTGTCCCAGGAGATCGCCCAGCTGGAGCGCCGGCAGCAGACCTCGGTCATGACCCTCAAGGAGGAGAATGCGCTGATCACCCGGATCCGGGAGCTTCGCGGTCAGCTCTCCCAGGCCGAGAAGGCCGAGGCGGTCTGGAAGATGGAGGACCAGTCCCAGCAAGGGGCCCGGGACGAGCTGGCCCGCGCACGGCAGCTCGCGGACGAGCTCAACGGGAAGTTCGAGGAGCTCCGGGGGGAGCGTCAGAAGGTCTTGGACCAGGTGAAGGGACGCTTGGTGGAGATCGGTCACCTGGTGGGGGAGATCCGGGCGCGGGGAAAGGCCCGGAGCGAGGCCCTGCAGAAGGCGGACGCCCTAGGGCTGGAGATCCGGGAACTGGAGCGGTCAGTGATGGGCAAGATCCAGGACTCCCGGCAGCTCAATCAGGAGGCCCGGCGGACCTTGGAGGACCACAACCGTGCGGTACGAGGTGCCGGACACCGCGAGGAAGAGGTCCGCCATCGGACGGCCGAGGACAACCTCCGGACGCTCTTCCAGAAGGGAAAGATCGAGCTCTGAGGGCCCTCCTGCCGGAGGAGGCCCTCAGTAGATGGCCACCAGCGTGATGGTGAAGATGAGCGTGGCCCCGGCGGTCAGCGAGTTGTAGTCGAGGGTGTAGGTGCCGGCCTGTAGGTTCACGTTGGTCAAGTAGAAGACCCGGCTGTTCTGGAAGTTCGTTCCGGTGACCGTCCCCACGTCGGAGGGAGTGAGTTGGTTGGTCAGGGTGATCTGGCCGGTAGAGTTGTGCGGGCTGTTCAGGTTGCTCACCGTGATGGCCCAACCGAAGGGGTGGACCACCTCCCCCAGGGTGGGGGCGTATTCCAGCACCACCGCCGTGGCGTTCACGGACAGGATCACGTCGGTCCAACCCCAGTGCGGGTCGGTGAAGGTGGAGCCGGGGAGGGCCGCGATACCGCCGTACGCGGTGCCAAACGCAGCCGGAGTGTACGTGTAGAGCATGGGGATCTCCTGGACCAAGGGAAGCGTCTGGATCAAGCTCTGGTTGGCGGCCCCGTAGGCCAGGGCGGGGGGGATGGTGACCACCTTGGTCTGCCCCTCCCTCATCCCTATGAGCCCCTGCCAGAAACCGGTGATGAGGCTGGTGAAGGGCGTGTAGCTCTGGGGGCCCACATGCGCCTCCAGAGGGACGTACCCGCTCACGCCGCGGAAGCTGAAGCTCAGGGCCTTCGGGAAAGTGGCGTTGTTCCGGGCCACGCTCAAGAGGGAGGTATCGAAGACCTTTCCCTGGTTGATGCCGGACCCGAAGGTCCCGATGTAGTTCACCGACACGTTGTCCCCCTCCACCACGGTCGGGTTGCTCGGTCCGGAGAGGGGTTTGTTCACCGTTACGGAGAGGGTGTAGATGCCGGCCCCCACCAGAAGGATGACCACCACGACGATGGCCAGGAAGGGGCGCCAGGAGAACTCTGGTTCGGGCATGCTTACGAGGGGCCCAGAGGCCGGGGGCGGGGGTCAGTCTGTCGCATGTCTCCTCATCGGGTCAGCGAGACAGGTGTTCCTCATTCCCCCGCCCGGGCAAACGGGAGGGGGTATAAATCCTCCCCACGGAAAGCCGGTCCGGGCTTGGGGGGGGACCCGAGGGGGTCCGGACGGAGCCCACCCTGAGGGAGCAGCGCGTTCAGAGGTAACCCCAGGCGCGGAGCCGTTCCTCGACCTCGCTCTCCAGCGGGGCCGGAGGCTCCGTCGGCCCCCCCTCGAGGGGGTAGGTCCGAAGGGGACTGAGGGAGCTCTCCCCGTCCCTGCCCAAACCCCCGGATCGGGGGGAGACGGGGCTCTCCGGGGCCGGGAAGATGCGGCTTTGCACATGGCGCGGACCGTGGACGGCAGCATGCCGAGGTCCCTCCGGGGGATGCGGGGGGACCGATTCCACCACGGAGAGGGCCGGTCCCAACCGGTCGCGGGCCCGCTGCCAGGGCTCCGGCGCGGCGAGGGAACCCGGGGAGGCGATCCAGGCTCCTAGCACGGAGGAGAGGTGACGGTGGTCCCAGGGCCCCGGGGGCAGGGGACCGGGGTCCAAGGCGCGTCCCCCCCGGAACTCCCAGAGATAGCCCGGGACCCGGACGAGCTCGTCGTACAGATAATAGCCGTGGCCGTAGAAGCCGTGCTCTCCCAGGCTCTGCCCGTGGTCGCTCACCAGCAGGACCCTCGCGTCCTCGAGGTAGCCTCGCCGCGAGAGGGTCCGGAAGATCCCGGCCAAGGAGGAGTCGAGCCGCCCCAGGGCCGACCGGTAGGCCCGCTGCATCGAGGCCGCCGCGTTTCCCCGCGTGAGGTTCGGCACGTGCTGGCAGAGGCCGAGGCCGGGAAGGTGGCCCCAATCCGGCCAGGGGCCTGTCTCGCCCCTCAGGTACGGCTCGTGGGCGTCCAGCAAGTTCACGAAGAGGAGGAGGGGGGGGCGATCGCGGACCCGGAGGGCCCGGTCCAGGGATCGGACCACCGTGGGACCGTGATAGAGCAGTTGGGTGCCCGCATACACCCCGCTGCTCAACTGCCAGAGGGCCTGGGCCCGCAGACGGGGGAGGAGCCGGCGGGGGGAACGCTGGTGGTCCGCTAGAGCCTCGAAGAGGCGGCGTTCCAGACCCCCCGACTGCCAGCCCCGCAGGATGGGCTCGCTGAGGGCGAACGGGGCCCCCGGGTTGAAGGCGTCGAAGTCCTTCCCAACGCCCATGGAGGGCTGGACCAGGTAGTTCGCCGAGAAGGCCAGGCTCTCCCCGCCGGCCTTCCGCCAGGCTGTGGCGAGGGTCGGCGGGGCGGCCTGGGGAGCGCCCAAAAGCGCGGAGGTCTCGGCCGGATGGGAGCCGGCGAGCAGCGCCAGGTGCGAAGGGAGCGTCCAACTGGAACTGGCCATGAGGTCGGGGACCTCCCGGGCCCGGGGAAGCCGGGAAGCGAGGAAGGGCATGTGGCGGGGGAGCGAGAGCCCGGGGACCCCGTCCGGATGGCGCAGGGTATCCGCCACGAGGACGATCAGGTTCTCCGTCACGGGGGGGCCCGGACCTGGACGGTCCCGGAAGGCCATGAACGGGCCGGTCCGCCCGGCGGGCGTGGGATTGTACCGCCGGCGTCAGTGTGACAGGGAGGGCGAAGGGCCTTGCCGGTCCTAGGGACCTACCATAAGTCTATGGACTAGATGGATAGATATGGACTAAGCTATATTCTAAATTCATAGCCTATATATCTCGCACGACGCCCCCGAGGTCCCCGTGTCGGTCCTGGAAGGCGCCCCCGAGGCCCCCGCGCCCCGGGCCCTCTCCCGAAACCCCCCGGCAGCCCCCCCCGCGCACCCGACCGTCCGGCGCCTCCGCCGGGGGACCAAAGGGGAACTGCTGGTGGCCCTCCCCCGGGGCTTCACGGCGGGCCGGGAGGTCCGCCCCGGGGAAAGCCTCCTTCTCACCCCCCTCGCCGACGGGCGGCTGCTGGTGAGCCGCCCCGACCTGCGCGGAGCGAAGGTCCGTTTCGACGTACGCCTCGCTCCCACCGAACCCCCCGAGCACGGCTTTCGCCGGCTGGTGGCCGCCTACCTCTCCGGGGCCGGTGAGCTCGTGCTCCGCGCCGAACCGGGACAGGTCCGCCAGATCCTGCCGGAGTTCCTGCGCCGGACCAGCCACCTGGAGGTCCTTCGGGCTTCCGGGCGGGAGGAGGTCCTGAAGGATGTTTCCGAGGGACACCTGCCCGACTTCCCTTCCCTGCTGCGGCGGATGTTCCAGCTGGTCCTGGAACTGCAGCGCGCCGCGGGGGAAGCCCTCGCCGGGGGGATCCCGGATCTCTCGCTCGCGCGTCGCGACGACGATGTCGACCGGCTGGCCTGGCTCCTCCAACGCGGCTTGGTCCAGGGATCGAAGGGTCCCCCGGGGGCGGACGGTCCGGGGGCCGACGCGTCCTCCGGGTTGAGCTATCTCGCCACCGCGAGGGCCCTCGAGAGGGTGGCTGACCATGCCGTGCTCCTTTCGGAGGCCGTCTCCCGGCTCCCCCCCGGGGGCTTACCGGCGCGCTTCCGCTCCTCTCTGGTCGGGCTCCACCAACAGACCTTGTCCGCCCTGGGAGAGGCCCAGCGCCTCCTGGAGGACCCGGACCCGGACCGGGCGAACCGCCTCATCGACGCCATCGAGGGGATCCGGGTGGGCCGCCACGCCTTGCTGGACCGGCTGCTCGGGCACCGGGAGATCGGCCATATCCCAGGGTCCTGCCTGGTCCCGCTGGCCCTCATCTTGGAGTCCATCGACCGGACCGCCGCGTACGGGACCGACCTCGCCGAGATCGCCCTGGACGCAAGCGTGGAGAAGGCGCTCTCCCCCCGGTCCCTTCCCGACGGGTGGGCCCCGCCGGAGCATCCCTCGACAACCCCAAGGAACACCCGAGAGAAAAAGGAGAAGTCATGAACGGAGGAAACGACGCATGAACGGCAACGACGAACGCAAGACCCCCCCACCCGACGACGAGCTCACCCGACGGGGGACCTCGAAGAGAGGCTCCACCGTCTCCGTGGGTCTGGCCGTGGCCCTGGCCGTGGTCTTGCTCTTGATCGGGATCGGAGGAGGCTACGCGCTGGAGAAGGGCTACGGAGGTTCCTCGACCAGCGCGGGCAGCTCGGTCACCATCACGGAGACAGGATCCACCCTCATCGCGCCGGTGATGAGCCTGTGGGGACCCAACTACACGGCCCTCCACCCGAACGTGGCGGTCACCGTGGGCTTCACGGGAAGCGGGACCGGGATCAGCTCGGCCGAGTCCGGAACGGTGGACATCGGGGGGACGGATGCTTACCTCACCCCGTCCACCGCGGCTCAGTACAACCTCATCAACGTCCCCGTGGCCATCTCGGCCCAGTTGGTCTTCTACAACCTCCCAGGGCTCGACCAGGTCCATCTTCACCTGAACGGGACCATCGTGGCCATGATCTATGGCGGGGCGATCACCACGTGGAACAATCCGCTCATCCAGGCGGCCAACCCGGGCGTCAACCTCCCGGACCAGACCATCATCCCGCTGCACCGGAGCGACGGGAGCGGGGACACGTTCATGTTCAGCTCCTTCTGCTACCTGTCCTGGAAGGGCTGGCCGAACGGGTACGGTACCACGGTGAAGTGGCTGGCCAGTTCCCCCGGTTACAACGGGAACGGCGGGATGGTCAGTGGCCTGCAGAACACCCAGTACGGCATCGCCTACATCGGGATCAGCTACGAGACCGAGGCCCTGGGATATGGGCTGGGCTACGCCGCGCTCGGGGACAACCTGGCCAACGCCAACGGGACCAACCCCGCGAACTACATCTTGCCCTCGGCCACGAACATCAGTGAGGACGCCAACCTGGGCCTGCTCAACCTGGCTCCCCCCAGTGTCGCGGTGAGCCTCATCCTCGGCGGCGTCCCCGGGGCCACAAACCTGCAGTTGGGCGCGGGAGGGACCAACCCCACCGTCTCCGACCCGACTCCGTACCCGATCGTGAACTTGGAGTACCTGCTGATCTCCACCCATCCGGCCAACCCGAGCCATCAGCGGTACGTGGTGGAGTTCATCCAGTGGATCCTCTCCTACGGGAACGAGCCTGGGAAACAACTCTCCGCCGTGAGCTTCCTGCCGCTCACCCCGGCCGTGATCGGCTACGACATGGAGGCGCTCCAGCAGGTCCCGGTGAGCAGCTAGGCTTCCAGGGAGCCATCGTGTCAGACGGGGGGATACGACCGGGCGCGGCGCAAGACGGACCGCGCAGCCGGCGGGGGGCCGTCCCGGCGACCCGCGACCGCATCCCCCCCAACCCCTTCTCCCGTAGGACCCTCCTCCGGGGGCTCTCCTCCCCTGTAGGGTGGATCCCGGGGATCTTCCTCGTGGCCATCGTGGGGGTGCTGCTACTTTCCTCCCACTTCCAGAACTTCGGCCTGGGGTTCTTCGGCCCGGCCTGGAACCCGAACCCCACGGACCCCTCGGTGGCCACCTATGGGATCCTCTATTTCGTCATCGGGAGCGCCGTGACCGCCGGGTTCGCCTTGGTCCTCGCCATGCTCCTCAGCCTGGCCATCGCCATCAGCCTGGTGGTCTTCCTTCCCTCTCCGGCCTCCCGGGTGCTCACCTCGCTGACCGATCTCCTCGCCGGTATCCCGTCCGTGGTCTACGGGATCTGGGGATACGTGATCCTCGCCCCGTACTTCTCCAAGCAGCTGGATCCCGCGCTGAGCCATGCCCTGGGCTGGTTGCCGGGATTCGGGGGCAGCCCCACCGAGTATGCCGGAGGGACGGGGCTCATCCTGGCGATCTTCATCCTGACCATCATGGTGGTGCCCCTGACCACCGCCCTCCTTCGGGAAAGCCTCAGGGCCATCCCCCGGGAACAGGTGGAGAGCGGACTGGCGTTGGGGGCCACCCGCTGGGAGGTGTTGCGCCGGGTCCAGATCCCCTGGGCCCGGCGGTCCATCCCGAGCGCCGTCCTCCTGGGCTTCGGCCGGGCCGTCGGGGAGACCGTGGCGGTGTTCATGGTCATCGGGAACGAGGTGAAGCTCCCCACGAGCCTGTTCAGCGGCTCCTCCACCATGGCCACGCTTATGGTCGGGCAGTTCGACAGCGCCTTCGAGTACCCCGACCTGCTCCATGCGCTGGTGGAGGTCGCCCTCCTCCTCTTGGCCATCTCCCTGGTGGTGAACTTAGTCGGGCTGCGCTACTTCGGTTCCCGTGGGATCGTGCGCGTGGGGGTCGGACCTTGAGCGGAGGTTCGGTACCCCTCCCCGTGGACATCGAGCTCGGTCTCCAGCCGGACGCGCGGGTCCGCCGGCGGGTGGCCTTCGACCGCTGGCTGGGCCGTCTGCTCCCCCTCGCCTTCGTCGCGGTCCTCTTCCCCATCATCGACCTCCTCTATTGGATCGGGTCTGAGGCCTTGCCCACCCTTTCCTGGACCACCCTGACCACGGATCCGGTGGGCTTCGGGGGCGGGCTCTACGCCCCGCTCACGGGGACGGTCTACCTGGTGGGGATCGCCACGGCCATCGCGGGCACCTTGGGCATCCTCGCCGGCGCGTACACCGCGGAGTTCGCCAGCCCCCGGGCCGCCCTCATCGGTAGGCTGCTCTCGAACCTCCTCACGGGGACACCCGCCATCGTCGTGGGCTATTTCGGGTACTTCGCCCTGGTGCTCTACACCCACTCCACCTTCACCCTCTGGGCCGGCGCGATCACCCTGTCCATCTTCATGCTCCCGTACGTCTACCGGGTGACCGACGCGGCGTTCGGGTCGGTCCCTCCCTCCCAGCGGGAGGCGGCCCTGGGGGCCGGTTCCACCCGCGGGCAGTACCTGAGACGGGTGGCGCTTCCCATCGCCTTTCCCCAGGTCCTCTCCGGCCTCTTCCTCGCCATGGCGATTGGGGCGGGGGAGACCGCGCCGTTGCTCTTTACCGCGGGCTGGAGCATCACCCCGGCCCAGGGCCTCTCCTCCCCCACGAGCTACCTCTCCGGGTTCATCTGGAACTACTTCGATCAACCCTCGAACCTGGGGCACCTGGTGGTCCTCTCCTTCCAGGCCGCCTTCCTTCTCATCGTGGGGGTGCTCATCCTCAACGTAGCGGTGCAACTGGTCTCGGAGCGCTACCGGCGACGGTTGAGGGGGTTCTTCGTATGAGCGGGGGACCCGGTGGCCCCCCGCCGGCGGGGGGCGTTGGCGACTTGCCGTTCCCCTCGGGAGAGGTCCTCCTCTCGTCCTCCCGCCTCACGGTGCGCTCCGGGACCCGGGAGATCCTTTCCGAGGTCTCCCTGGCCTTCCCCCGGCAGAAGGTCTCCGCCATCATCGGCCCGTCCGGCTGCGGGAAGACGACGTACGTCCGCTGCCTCAACCGGATGGCCGAGCTCGCCGGCCTCACCATCACCGGCGAGGTCCACTACCGCGGGAGGAACATCTACGACCCCGGGGTGAACCCGGTGCAGGTCCGTCGGCGGATCGGGATGGTCTTCCAGAGGCCCACCGTCTTCCCGAGCTCCATCTACGAGAACGTCGCCTTCGGGCTCCGGCTGGAGCGGCAATCTCGATTGGAGGTGGACCGGGGCGTCGTGCGTTCCCTGAAGCGGGCGGGGCTCTGGGAGGAGGTCCGGGAGGACCTGGACCGGCCGGCGCTCGCCCTCTCCGGGGGGCAGCAACAACGTCTGTGCATCGCCCGGGCCCTGGCGGTGGAACCCGGGGTGCTGCTCATGGACGAACCGACGAGCAGCTTAGACCCCATCGCCACCCAGAAGGTCGAGGACATGATCTACGAGCTGAAGAAGGAGTACACCGTGGTCATCGTGACCCATAACATGCAGCAGGCCGCCCGGGTAGCGGACTACACCGCTTTCCTCTACCAGGGCCGGCTCGTGGAGTTCGAGGAGACCCGACAGCTCTTCGAGAGCCCGCAGGAGAAGCTCACGGAGAACTACATCACCGGGAGGTTCGGATGAGCCCCCCTGAAGAGGTCCACCGCAAAGCGCTCCAGCAGGGCCTCGAGGGGCTCCAGGAGGAGATGAAGGCCCTCGCGGACGTGACCGAGCGTTCCATCCGCAAGGCGGTGGAGAGCCTGCTCCAAGGGGACCTCGCCGCGGTCCAGGAGGTGCTGGCCCTGGACCGGGAGGCCTATGCGCTCCGGCGGGTGATCGAGACCTCCTGCGTGAACCTCATCGCGCTGCACGCGCCGGTGGCCCATGACCTCCGCACGATCACCACTTCCCTGGAGATCACCACCGACCTGGGCCGCTCCACCCGGCTCGCCCGCCACATCTCCGAGGTCACGCAGGAACTGGCCGCGGAGCGGATCGCCGTCCCTCCCCAGCTCGCCACCCTCACCCGGATGGCGGAGCTGAGCACCCAGATGGTACAGCGGGCCGTCCAGGCGTTCGTCCACTCCGACGTGGAGTCCGTACGGCGCATGGCCGAGCTCGACGACGCCGTGGACCAACTCCATGAGAACCTCTTCCAGGAGATCATCGAAAGGATGAGCGACCAGACCCTCCCCATCCCGGTGGGAGCCCGCTACATCCTCGTGAACCGCTTCCTGGAGCGGATCTCCGACCATGCGGTGAGCATCGGGGAGCGTGTGGTCTACATGGTGACCGGGGCGATGCCTTGGACGCCGCTTCGGCGCCGGACCCCGGCCGGGGCGGGGCCTTCGTCCCCTCCCGCGCTCCCCCCCGCCCCCTGAGCCGGGCCCACCGGTCGCCTTATCTGGGTCCTTCCCTGCGGAATCCCGATGGCCCTTCCGCTCTTCTACGAGACGCTGGAAAGGTCCGTCCGTGCCCGGGGCCACGGCTTGTGCGTGGGGTTGGACCCCGATCCGGGACGGTTCCCGGCCTCCCTGGGGACCGGGCCGATCGTCGAACGTCTCGCCCGGTTCCTCGACGGGATCGTGGAACACACCCTCCCGTACGCTTCCGTCTACAAGTGCCAGCTGGCGAGCTACCTGGCCTTCGGGCCCGAAGGGGTCGCCGTACTCGCCCGGTTGACCCGGCGCCTGCGCGGGGAGGTGCCGGTGATCCTCGACCTGAAGGCCAGCGACATCCCGAACACTATGGGCCTGTACGCCCGCGCAGCGTTCGACGCCTTTGGGTGCTCGGCGGTGACCGCCCATCCGCTCATGGGATGGGAGTCCATCGAGGCGCTGGGACAAGACCCGGCGTACGGCGTCTTCGTGGTCGCCCGCGGGTCGAACCCGGGGGCGAAGGACGTGCAAGACCTTCCCACCCCCCGGGGCCCGCTCTGGCACTGGACGCTCCTCGAGCTCCAGTCCCGGGCGGCCCGGGGAAACCTGGGGGCGGTGGTCGGCGCGACCCGCCCCGGTACCCTTTCCGAGGCGCGCCGGCTCCTCGGGCCCACGGTCCCGATCCTGGTGCCCGGGATCGGGGCCCAGGGAGGGGACCTGGACGCGATGCTCCGGGAGGCGCGGGGAGGGCGCCCGGGAACGCTCTTGGTGAACAGTTCCCGGGGGATCCTCTTCGCGTCCCTGGGGGAGGATTGGGCGGAGGCCGCGGGCCGGGAGGCGGAGCGGCTCAGTTCCCGCCTGGGGGAGCTCGGATGACCTCCTGGTAGACCTCCTCCAGGCGACCGACGACCACGGGGAGGGCGTACTTCTGGACGGCACTCTCCCGGGCGCTCCGGCCCAACGCTTCCCTTAGGGCCGGGTCGTTCAGGAGCTGACGGCAGCGATGGGCGATGTCCGTGGACATCAGAGGCTCGGCCAGGAGACCGTCCCGGCCGTTCTCGATGACGTCCCGGACCCCGGGGACGTCGGCCACGATGACCGGCCGACCCGAGGCCATGGCCTCCACGATCGCCAGTCCGAATCCTTCCAGCCGATTGTTCGAGGGTAGCACGACCACCTGCGAGATCGCGTGATACCGCGGGAGGTCCTCGTCGGACACCGCCCCCACGAACCGGACGCGGGAGAGGAGGCCCTGGGAGGCCGCCAGGCGCTCCAGGGCGGCCCGTCTGGGCCCATCTCCCGCCACCACCAGCAACGTGGGAGGAGGCAGGTCGAGCAGGGCGAGGATGAGGTCCTCCACGCCCTTGTGCGGGACCAGGCGCCCGACGAAGAGGACCACCGGGACCCCCTCGGCCCTAAGCTCCCTGCGCAGCGCGGCGTCGTCCGAGCGGGGGTGGAACCGGTCGGTGTCCACGGTAGAGGGGACCACCGCCAGGGGCCTTCCCTGCAGCGCCCGGGAGGTCCGGGCATAGCTCGCGGAGTGGACGATGATCCGGCGGGCGAGGTCGAGCGGGGTGGGAAGGAAGACCCGCTCATAGAGCGCGGTCACCAGTCGCCCGCCGGGAACCTCCAAGAAGAGGTCGCAGTGGTAGGTGAGGCAGACCGGGCGGCCCTCGTGACGGAGGGAACGGGCCGCTTGGAAGGGAGTGATGGGGGGAGGATAATGGAGGTGGACCAGGTCCGCGGGGAGCCCGGCCAGCGCCTGGCCGACCCCCCAGGTGAGCGGGGTACGGAAGACCTCGCCGACCGAAGGCACCCGGTGGACGGTGAAGCCCTGGGGGAACCGCTCGATGCGCGCGAGCCCGGGGCGGTGGGCGGAGGTGAGGATGTGGACGTCATGCCCCCGCCGGGCGAGCTCCCCGGAGATCATCTCCACATGGGTCTCCACGCCCCCCACGTGGGGGGCGAAGTACGGGCAGACCTGCAGAATCCGCACGAAGGTGAGCCTCGGCAGGCGAAAGGGTCCCGCCTACAAGACCCCTGGGAGCACCGGGCGGGGGTCCTACTCCCGCACCTGGAGGAGCTGGTCGGCGGTCAAGGTGGAGATCTCGATCCCCTTCATGGCCTCCCCGAGCCCCGAACTGACGCGCGCCAGACGGGCCCAGTCCGTGTGGTGCATGCTCGCCTCCACGATGGCCCGAGCCGTCTCCCGGGGATTGGCGGACTTGAAGATGCCGCTGCCCACGAAGATCCCGTCCGCGCCCAGAAGCCGGCAGAGCGCCGCATCGGCCGGGGTGGCGATCCCCCCCGCGGCGAAGTTGATGACCGGGAGCCGCTTGAGCGCCTGGACCTCCCGCACCCGTTCCAGAGGGACCTTCTCCTTCTCCGCATAGACCCCGAGCTCCTCCAGGGTCATGGCCTCCAAGGCCGCGATCTCCTGGTTCATCTGCCGGAGGTGACGGACCGCCTCGACCACATTGCCCGTGCCGGGTTCGCCCTTGGTCCGGATCATCGCGGCCCCCTCGTCCATCCGCCGGAGGGCTTCTCCCAGGTTCCGCGCTCCGCAGACGAAAGGGACGGTGAACTCCTTCTTGGCCACGTGGAAGAAGGGGTCTGCCGGGGTGAGGACTTCCGACTCGTCGACCATGTCCACCCCCAGGCTCTCCAGGATCCGGGCCTCCGCGGTGTGGCCAATCCGACATTTGGCCATCACCGGGACCGTCACGGCGGCCATGATCGAGCGCACCCGATTGGGGTCGGCCATCCTCGCGACCCCGCCCGCGGCCCGGATGTCGGCCGGTATCCTCTCCAAGGCCATGACCGCCACCGCGCCAGCCTCCTCGGCGACCGCGGCCTGCTCCGGGGTGGTCACATCCATGATGACCCCCCCTTGCTGCATGCGGGCGAACCCCCGTTTGAGGCGGTCCGTGCCGGTAGGGAAGGGGGGAACAGTCACCATCCCCGTGCACGAGCGGACCGGCGTATTTCATGATTCCCGGTCCTCCCAGGAGCCCGCCGCCAACCCGGCCCGGGCCGCGTCCGCCGGGGAAAAATGCCCTCTCGGCTGGCCGCCTCCCCCCCGCTCTCCGCCAGGTCGCCGGGAGGACGACCCTCCAACGTCACGGCGACAGCAGCCGGGCGGCTGGAACGGGCCCCGGGCGCGAGCGTCGGGGGTCCCCCTCCAGACGGTCGGAGAGATGGCGAGGGTAGTTCCCGCCCCTTGGGGACCCTCTCGCTCCTCTGGGGGAGGCAGAAGAGCCTCGTACTCTTATACTGGCACACGGAGGGAGGGACGTGACGGGGGCCGCCTCCCGGGCGAGGCCATCCTCGGGCGTCTCGTTCCGCCGGTCCATCCGCCCTTCGCACGCCGTGGCCCTCTACGTGAGCTCGGTGCTGGGCTCCGGGATCCTCGTCCTTCCGGGCCTTACCGCGCGGCTGGCCGGTCCGGCCTCCCTCCTCGCGTGGGCGCTGCTCGCTGGGGCCAGCGTGCCCCTGGCCTTGACCTTCTCGGGGCTCTCGGCACGGCGGCCGGAGGCCGGCGGCATCTACGGCTTCGTCCGCGAGGCCTTTGGGGTTCGGGCGGCGGCCGTGACCGGCTGGCTCATCGTCCTCTGGAGCTTCACGGGGGGGCCCGCCGTGACCCTGATCGCGGCCTCTTACCTCGGCTACGCCTTCCCGCTGTCCCGCCCCGAGACGTTCCTCCTAGCGTTTGCCGTCATCGGGGCAGCCTTCTCGGTCAATTATCGAGGGATCACCCTTTCGAGCCGGGTCCAGTTGGGCGTGGTGGGGGCCATCGTGGCGCTCCTGGCCTTGGTCGTCCTGGTGGCGGGGAGGGAGGTCCGTCTCGGGAACTTCACCCCCTTCGCGCCCGAAGGCCTTCTCCCCGTGGGAACGGCTGCCGCATTCATCTTCTGGTCCTTCCTCGGGTACGAGAACGTTTCCAGCGTGGCCGCCGAGTTCGTCGATCCGGCCCGGGACTTCCGGCGGAGCGTCCTGTGGAGCGTGGCCCTGGTGGCCGTGCTTTACCTCTCGGTGGCCTTCGTGACCGTGGGCACGGGGGCGTACCGCACCGGGGGGAGCGTCGCGCCGTTCGCCGCCATATTGGGGGGGGTCTTCGGACCCTATGCGAGCGAGGGTACCGCGCTCTTCGCGCTCTTCATCGTCTTCGCGGTGGTCAACGCCTACACGGCCGGAATGTCCCGGGTCGTGTACGCGGCCGCCCTCGACGGAGCGTTGCCCGGCGGTCTAGGTTGGCTTGACCCCGACCGCCGGGTCCCCACCCGGGCGATGGGCTTCCTCCTGGCGGGGATGTCCCTGGTGCTTGTGGTCTATTACTTCGCCGGGACCGACCTTTCCACGGCGCTCCTAACCGCCGGGGGAGCGGCCCTGATCACCTACGCGCTCGGCTCCGCGGCCGGGCTACGCCTCCTCCCCCCGACCGCCGGGGGGGGACGACTCCCCTGGCTCTTGGCGGGGTTCTCTCTCGCCTTCTCCTTAGTCCTCATCCCATTCGTGGGCTGGCCCATCGCGGTCAGCCTGGTGGGCGCCACGGTCGCTTACCTCTACGCCTCCCGAAGGGGGGCGACGAGACGGCGGGCACCCGGCACCCCGCCGCGGCCTCAGCGGCCCTTGTCTACCGGGCCCCCTCCTGAGGTGGCCGTCACCCAGCGATAGAGCCAGCTCGCCCCGGGCCAACGGGGGTGGGACCGGAGGAACGAAAGGACCGAGCGGTGGTAGATCGCGGCCATCCACAGGGGCCAGAGCCAGTAGTTGGCGTGGTCGAGGAATTCTCCGATGCCGAAGTACCCCCCCCGGACCAGGCAGGAGGGGTCCCCGGCGGCCAAGCCGGCATTGCAGATCGTGGCCGACCCGTCCCAAACGAGGAAGGGAAGGAGGAAGGCCAGCGTCACCAGCACGGTGAGCACCATTCCCCGGACATCCCGCTTGAGCAGGTAGTACACGAAGACGAAAGCGTTGGCGAATTGCTTGGCCCCCAGGGACAAGACCTGGGCGATCCGGCTCCTTCGGCCTTCGTACCCTACGAAGGCTAGCGTCAGCAACAGGAGGACGACCAGGTCGTTGAAGCCGTTCGCGGCGTAGAGCGCGAAGAGGGGCTGGCCGAGCGTGAGCGCAGCGTAGAACCGCTTCCGGACGAGGTAGACCATCCCCAGCCAGCACCCGATGCTGAAGTAGCGATAGTCCAATCCGGGGACCTGCAGGAAGGTCAGAAGGGGGAGATAGTTGTCATAGGTGATGGAGGTGCGCGAGGAGTACTGCAGGAAGGGGAGCACCTGGACGTAGGTGAACGTGGTCGGGGTGGAGTAGAAGTCCCTACCGGCCAGGAGGGTGTAGGCGTACCGGGGGGTCGTGGCCCACTCGTCGGTCATCCCGTTGCCGAGCAGCACCGATGCGATGGCGAGGACGAACCCGAGCCCGACGATGACCTGGAGATGCGCCGGGTCCTGGGAACCCCCCGAGCGATGATAGAAGATCACGAAGAGGAAGCCGGAGATTCCGAGGAGGAGGGGGCCCGGGGGTATCCCCAGGATGAAGGTGAAAGTGGCGATGGCGTACAGGCCGAGGGACCAGGTGACGACCAGGACCCCGGCGAGCAGGAGCCCGAGCCGGGTACCGGGGCTCAAGGGCCCCCCGGGTAGGGTACACCGGAGGGAGGCCGGGGGTCCCGGCGTCTACGCCGGGTCCGTGGCTGCGTCGGCGGAACCCCAGCCAGAGGCCTTCGTAACCCCCTCATGGGAACCGCCCCTGACGGGCGGGGGGCCCGGGACCCGAGAGGGTCCCGGGGCGGTGAGCCCGGGTCCTCAGGATCAAGGAAGGCATCCGCTCCCCTCCGCCCCCGCAAGGAACTCGAAGACGTAGGCGTCTTCGGAGTGGTAGAGTAGCTGGAAGGCGGGAGAGGCCTCCAACGGACCGGGAGGGATGGACGGATAGAGGACGTTGCTCTGTCCGGTCACGAATATCTCCGTGATCCCTAGGTCTCCTAGGTCCACCAGGACCGGCGGAGTGACGACCCCTTCGGTCAGGTTAGAATCCGCCCGTTGATAGGACCCGTTTAAGGGAGCGGGGTTCATCGGGTAGACGAGTTGGACCGTGGCATAGGCCGGCAGGAACTCGCCCGCGGACCCCGGGGCCACGAACACCCGGGAGCAGGATGGCAGGCCGGCGGACCACTGGAGGGCGGCCAGGTCCCCCTGCGTCACGTTCGCGAGGTCGTGGGTTATGGCCCCCAGGTAAGGGGGGGCACTGGTGGCCGTCACCACCAACCCGGAGCCAAGGCTCCCGGCCACGAGGGCAGCGCCGAGGATGAGCGTGGTCGTCCGGGGCGCGCCGTGGAAAGGGACCCTCCGGAGGGGAACCCGGAGGGACCGCTCGGGGAGGGTAGGGGGAGGACGGGCCCACTGCTCCATCACCCCCACGAGCGGAAGCGTCGCGATCGCGGTGTAGACGAGGAAGAGCAGGATGGAGACCTCCGCCCCGCTGGAGAGCCCGGCGAGCAGGGAGAGCGGAGAGGAGGGGGGCCCGGAGAGGGTCAGGAGGCCTAACGCGCCTAGCGACACCCCCAGGGCCCCGGCCAGGTGGCGGGCGGTCCTCCGGCGCAGGAAGTCTACCCAGGAGGGCGGATATCTCAGGAGGCGGAGCCCGACCAGGACAAGCCCCCCGGCGAGAAGGAGGGCCAGTTCCCCCTTCAGCAAAGGAAAGGGGGAAAGCCAGACATCCTGTGGACGGAAGAGGAACGGGTCGGCCAGCCCGGTGAAGACACCGAGCGGGTCGGCCGGCACGGGCGAAGGGGGGACAAACATGCCGCCCGTGGCCGTAAGGACGTGGTTTGGGTAGGCCCGCCAGACCGTGAGCCCCACCAGGGACGGGATCACCCCGCAGAGGGCGATGGCCCCCGCCACCAGCGACGCCAGGGTCCAGGAGGGCCAGTGGACCCGGGTCGAGGCGTTCTTCAAAAGGGCCAGGACGAGGATCATGGGGACAAGGAGCTCCGCGGCCACCACGCTCAGGCTGGCGAGGATGGCAAGCATTCCGCCGTAGGCTACGACCCCCCTCCAGCGGGGCGTCGCTTCGGACAAGAGCGGTTCCAACAGTCCTAAGAGGACCAGGAAGAGCGGGACCGCGGCCACGAAGTCGTACGACCCGGCCACCAGGAATCGCGGCCAGGTGCCGAGCAGGGCAAAGGCCATCGCGAACATGAGCCCCGCACGTCGTCCCCGGGCGTCCCCCACGCCTTGGAGCCGGCGGCCCCACGCGTAGGCGGCCGGGACGGACAAGGCCAGGAACAGCGGGGGGAGGTTCACCGGGTCCAACGCGGGTGACCAGCCCCAGAGGAGGGAGCCGGTCGCGAACCAGGTGCTCGTCCCTTGGGGGTAGACGACCCCGAAGTTGGCGAAGGGCTGGAGCGTGAAGGGCGTATGTCCATGCGCCAGCAGGAGCGTGACGAAGGTGGCCTGCACACTTCCGTCAAAGGTGTTGGGGAGGGGCGCGCTCCCGACGACCAGCCCTTCGAACACCAGGAGGAAGAGGAAGGCGCCGGTCAACAGGAGGACCGTCCCCCAGAGGGAAGGAGACCCCTTTGCGTCCCCCGGCCTCCGCGGGCGGACCCAGGAACGGGTCTGAGGAAGCCAGAACAGGCCCAGGAACCCGGCCAGGAGGGCCACGAGGAGGATGGGGAAGGTGAAAAGGCCCACCGGCAGCGAGGCGATGCCGTACAGGAAGCCTCCCGCCAGGTAGAAGCCCAGCAAGAGCTGCTCGGCAGGGAGAAAGGTCACGCGCAGACCGAGGAGACGCTGACCGACCTCGAGGAGGGTGAGGCCCAGGGGCAGCAGCAAGACCAGGAAGAGCAGCAACTGAGGCAGGAGGAGGAGCAGGGTCAAGGGTTTTCAGGATCGATACGCGAGCGGGTCTAAGAACCCATGGCGCCGGGGTCCGTCCGTCCTCCTCGCGCCCGAAAACCCCCGGGAGCCTCTGGGCGGATCTCCGAAGGGGAGTGGGGGTTCCTACTTAGGGGCCCTGGAACGAGGGCACCGGGAAGGTCCGGGGGACATGGCTTAAGCCCTGAGCCAGGGCGATCGGGTCCCGGGATTTCCGACCCGGCGTCAGCGTGGGCCCGCTGCCGGGGTGAAGGTGAGGGAGATGGAATTCACGCAGTGACGGGCATCCTTGGATGTGAAGCCTTCTCCGAGGAAGACATGTCCTAGGTGGGCCCCGCACCGGGCGCACTGGATCTCGGTGCGGGAGCCATCCGGGTCAGGCAGGCGACGGACGCTTCCCGGGATCTCCTCATCGAAGCTCGGCCACCCGCAATGGGCGTCGAACTTGCTGTCGGAGCGGTAGAGGGGTTGTCCGCAGCGCTTGCACGCGTAGGTCCCCGCCTGGAAGTGCCTCTCGTACTCCCCGGAGAAGGGTCGCTCGGTCCCCTTGTGGAGGATGACCCGTTCCTCCGCCGGCGTGAGCTTCCGGAGGAGCGGGGGACTTTCAACCATGACAGGATGGAGGCCAGCGTCCCGTTTAAGCCAGAGGGCCGAGCGTTGTGGGGGACATGTCGTGGCCAGGCCAACGGGAAGGTGGGCGGGGCGGCAGGTTTTAGTGGGAGGCGGCGCTCCCGCCGAGCGTGGGGTCACCGGCGGTCCTAGGGCGGGAGGCTCCGTTCCCTCTCCAGACCCCTGCGAGTGCGACCCCCGGGGCTCCCCGGATCGTCACCTGGCGGGCGCTCCCCTTGGTCTTCATCCCGGTGGGCGCCTTGTTGGTGGCGCTCCAGGTCCAGGGGGTGTTCCTCGACTACGTTCATGTCATGTCCGGAGCCTTGTGGACGGGGATTGACATCTTCATGGGACTGGTGATCGGCCCGATCATGGGAAGGATGCCCCCGGCGGCCCGGGCCCAATTCGTCCAGAGCCTCGTCCCTACCATGCTCTTCCTGATGCCGACGCTGGCCTCGGTGACCATCACCGCCGGCATCTATCTGGCGATCTCCGTAGGCATCTTTGATCTGCATTACCTGGCGATCCAAGTGGCCGGGATCCTCGTGGTCCTGCTGTTGATCCAGGGGTTGGGGATCTTCCTCCCCAACGAGATCCGGATCGTTCTCGAGCTCCGGAAGGAACGGCCGAACGTCCAGCGCATCGGCCGCTGGGGGTTGCTCAATGCACGACTGTCCGGGTTGCAGGCGATCTTTCAGGTGGGGTTGATCTTCGTCATGGCCTCACTCGCCGCGGGCCTGGTGAACCTCTGAGAGGAAGGGGGTCGGAGCCCCCGTAGAAGGCCGTGGTCCCCTGGGTCGTGGGCGTCGGACCGGTCGGTCACAAGAACGGGATGCCGGAACCGGTGTTGTAGAGGAGGACGCGCTCTCCGGGCCGGAGCAGACCCTCCTGGAGCAACGCGGGGAGCGCCGCGAAGGGCGCCGCCCCTTCCGGGGAGACCGAGACGCCGTAATCCCGGCCCAAAGCCTCCACCGCGGCGAGAATCGCCGCGTCGCTCACCGTCGTCCCGCCACCCCGGGTCGCCCGGACCGCTTCCAACACCCGCTCCGAGCAGAACGGAGCGGGAACGAGCAAGCCGGGGGCAAGGGTGTGCGGGGATTCCCATGGGGTGACGCGGGCCGTCCCGTCCCGTAGGGCTCGTACCAAGGGCGCACAGCCTTCGGGCTGGACCGCCAGGAGACGGGGAACCCGCTTTATAAGCCCCAGGGAAGTGAGCTGCTCGAAGGCCAGGTGCATGCCGACCAGGCCTGTCCCCCCACCGGCGGGATAGACCACGGCGTCGGGCATGCCCTCGGCCCCCAGGGCCTGAACGATCTCGAGCCCCATGGTCTTCTTGCCTTCGGCCCGGTACGGCTCACGGAGGGTGGAGACATCGAAGGAGCCCTGGCCGGTCTCCTCCCGCCGCGCGCGTTCGCCCGCGTCACGGATGGTGCCCTGGACCGTGATCACGCCGGCCCCGTAGCAGGCGCAGGCCCTCTGCATGGGGCCCGGTGTGGTCTCGGGAAGGTAGATCCGGGCCTTCATCCGGGCCCTTGCGGCATAGGCGGCCAAGGCCACTCCGGCGTTCCCGGCGCTCGGGACAAAGAGCGAGGACAGCCCCAGCTCTCGTGCCCGGGAGACCGCCACCGCCATTCCCCGGGCCTTGAAGGAACCCGTGGGCAATCCGCCGTCGTCCTTGAGGAGAAGCCGAAGGTCGCCGGTATCGGGAAGCCGACCCATATCGAGGATTGCCGACCCGCCCTCTCCCAGGGTCACCAGGTGGGAATCGTCCCGTACCGGAAGGAGTTCCCGGAAGCGCCACAAGTGACCCGGGCGGGCGGGCAGGCTCCTCCACCAACGCCGGGCATCGAGGGAGCCCAGGTCGTAGGTGGCGAAGAGCGCGCCCCCGCAAGAGGGACAGGTGCCTACCGGTGCGTCCGCCCCCATTTCCGCTCCGCATCCACGGCATTGGAGTCCTTTGAGGCACGAGCCCGTGGCCGTCATCGCCCTCCCGCCACCCCGCGACGCGGCTTAACCTCCCGGGTCCCAGGCGGGGACCACGAGGTTTCGGGTCCCCTGGAGGGCCTCCGGTACCCTCCCGTAGCGCCGGCCCGGAAGGGGGTCAGACCCTCAGGAGCTGTCCACTCGGTCGGGCCGCAGTCTCTTAGCGGCCCCCGGCTAGGGGGGCGTGGGAGGGGAGGCCATGAGAGCATCCTTGCCGGGGAGGATCGGGGACTTGGAAGTAAAGAACCGGATCGCGATGGCTCCCATGATCTCCAATCTCGCGCAGGAGACCGGGGCCACCGACGAGGCCCACATCGCGTACCTGGCCGCCCGCGCCCGGGGAGGGGCCGGTCTCATCCTCACGGAGTATACCTACGTGGACGGGCTCAACAGCCGGGGATCGAGGAACGAGCTGGGTGCACACCGGGAGGACCTCGTCCCGAAGCTTCGGCGGCTCACCGAGGCGATCCACGAGGCGGGCTCTGCGGTCTTCCTACAGCTGGTCCACGCCGGGGGGAAGGCGACGCTGCCCACGAACGCCCGGGGCCCCATGGCGCCGAGCGCAGTGGACTACGGGGGACAGAGGCCCCGAGAAATGGCCGCCGAAGACCTGGACCAGGTGGTGGAGAGCTTTCGCCGGGCGGCGAGAGTCGGGGCCCTCTCGAACTTCGACGGGCTGGAGGTCCATGCCGCCCACGCCTACCTGCTCCACGAATTCCTCTCCCCCGCCTTGAACCAGCGGCAGGACCGGTATGGCGGTTCCTTGGAGAACCGCCTTCGGTTCGTCCAAGAGGTCCTCCAGGCGGTCCGGGAGGAGGCCGGCCTCCCCCTGGGCATCCGGCTGAGCCTCTACGAGGACGAACCGGATGGCTATCCCCCCGAGTACGGGGTGACGGTGGCCGAGCGGTTGAAGGGCCTGGACTACGTGCACTTCTCCGCCGGCCGCTTCGCCCCCCCGGGATCCTCCGCCTCCTTCGGCTACCCGCCGCTCCATATCCTGCGGAGGCTTCCGCGTCGGCCGGCGCTCCCCACCATGCTGGTGGGATCGGTGCTGGACGCAAGCGGGGTGGAAGCGGTCCTCGAGAAGGTCGACTTCGTCTCGGTGGGAAGGGCCATGCTGGCCGACCCGAACTTCGCCTGGAAGGTCCTGCACGACCCGGAGGGCATCCGGCCGTGCATCCGGTGCAACCAGGCCTGCCGGGACCTCCGTTGGGGGGAGGTCCGCTGTACGGTCAATCCGGACACTGGGCACGAGGGCGATCGCCCACTTCCCCTGCGCATCGAGGGCCCCCTCGTGATCGTGGGAGGCGGCATCAAGGGTCTCGAGGCCGCCCTGCGGGCATCGCTGGCGGGCGCCTCGGTGACCCTCTACGAGGCCCGAGAAGCCCTCGGAGGACAGCTGTTGGACATTCCCGTCGGCCCCAAGCGAGACGAGTTCCTGAAGCTGGTCCACTACTACGAGGTCGTCCTCCATCGACGAGGGGTTTCCGTCCGGTTGGGCTCCCCCTACGACGGGGAGGGGGTGGATTGCCGCCCCGACCGTACCTATGCTGACCTTCGTCGGCTTCGTCCCTCGGTGGTGGACTCCCCGGTCTACGCACACCTGGACGAGGCGCTGGAACTGGCCCGGGACCAGCGGATAGTGCTCACCGAACGCAGCCTCTCCGGGTTGGACCCGGTACGCGCGCATGCCTTCCGGTCGGAGGTCGTCCGTCTCGGGGTCACCTTCTCCTCTGGGGCCCCCGGCCCGGGAGCGTTCTCGGAGGAGGGGCGGGCCCAGTACGACATCCGCCAGGCGATCCTGGCCGGCCGAAGGGCCCTGGAGGATTATCTGCGAGCGAGGGACGGGATTCCCGCGTGAACCGGACCGCCGGGGGCAGGGAACCCGGGGGCTTTGGCGGGACCAGGCTATAATAGGCGAAGGCCGTGCGGGGTTGGGTCCACGATGGCGAACCCTGCCGCACCCCGGATGTCCTCCCGTGTGCCGGAAAGGCCCCGCTTCTCGACCGAGTACCTCGACCCAAGCGTGGACCCCCGCGCGGACTTCTATCGGTACGCCAACGGGAACTGGTTGAGGACCCATCCGGTCCCCGAGGACAAGGCGGAATGGGGCGCTTTCCGAGAGCTCCAGGATTGGAACTTTCATCTTCTGCGCCAGATCCTGGAGGAGGCCGCCTCCGATGGGGAGGCGTCTCCCGGCTCCCCGCGCCGTTTGGTCGGTGACCTTTTCGCCTCGGCGATGGACGTCGACCAGCTCGAGGCCCGGGGCCTGTCCTCCCTCACGCCATGGCTGGGGCGCATCGACGAGCTCCGGTCCAACGAAGAGATCCCGGGCTGCTTGGCCGAACTGCACCGGGTAGGTTTCCCCGGCCTGTTCGGGGTGTATTCCGAGGCGGACAAGAAGGACAGTGCCCACTATGCGCTCTACCTGAGCCAGGGGGGGCTCTCCCTCCCGGACCGGGAGTACTACCTTTCGGACAGTTTCGGGGAGGTGCGGCAGAAGTACCGGGCCCATGTGGCGCGCATGCTGGCCCTCGCAGGGTTCCCGGAGGCCCGGGCCACGACAGGAGCCAGCACCGTCCTGGCCCTCGAGAGCCAGTTGGCGAAGGTAAGTCGCAGCCGCACGGACCTCCGGGACGAGGAGAAGAACTACCATCCCTTCTCCCTGGACCGGCTGGAGGCGGAGTACCCCCCTCATCATTGGGTCCGCTACCTTTCCCGTATCGAGGCCGCCCCCTCCTCCTACGCGGTGGTCGGACAACCGGAGTTCTTCGCCGAGACCACACGGCTGCTCTCCGAGGCCCCCCTGGAGGAGTGGAAGGACTACCTTCGATGGCAGGTCTTGCATGCCAGCGCCCCTTACCTCCACCGGGCTTTTGAGGAGGAGAACTTCGCGTTCTTCCACCGGACGCTGCTCGGGCAGGTCGAGCCCGAGCCCCGGTGGCAGCGGGCGACCCGGGTGGTGGACGGGCTCCTGGGAGAAGCCTTGGGCCAGCTCTACGTCGAACGACACTTCCCGGCCGAGGCCAGCCGCCGGATGGCGGTTCTGGTCGAGGACCTTCGCGAGGTGTTCCGGGAGCGCCTCCGTCGGCTGCCCTGGATGACTCCCGAGACCCGGGAGAAGGCGCTCGCGAAGTTCGCGCGCTTTCGGGTGAAGATCGGCCACCCTTCCCACTACCGTGACTACTCCCCGATCCGGCTGGACCGGGAGGATTACCTGGGGAACGTGCTCCGCGCCTCCCAGTTCGAGGTCCTCCGGCAAAGCCACCGCGTGGGGGCGCCGGTGGATCGGGAGGAGTGGGGGATGAGCCCTCCGACCGTGGACGCCTACTTCAATCCCAGCGAGAACGAGATCGTCTTCCCCGCGGGGATCCTACAGCCCCCCTTCTTCGACCCGGGTCTGGACGACGCGGTGAACTACGGGGCGATCGGGGTGGTGATCGGACACGAGATCACCCACGGCTACGACGACCAGGGCCGCCGCTATGACGCCGAGGGCAACCTGAGGGACTGGTGGACGCCGAGGGACGCCGAGGAGTTCCAGCGTCGGGCGGCAGGGTTGGTGAGGCTCTATTCCTCCCAGCAAGCCCTGCCGGGGCTCCCCGTGAACGGAGAGCTCACGCTGGGGGAGAACATCGCGGACTTCGGAGGGGTGAGCCTGGCGTTCGAGGCCCTCCAGCGGCGGCTGGACGCGGACCCCTCCCGCCGTCAGGCCCTCGACGGGCTGCTTCCGGAACAGCGCTTCTTCCTGGCCTACTCCCAGATCTGGAGACAGAGCATCCGGGAACCGGAGATACGTCGGCGCGTGGCCATCGACCCCCACGCCCTGGGGCGCTTCCGGGGTTCCCTGCCCGCCGTTTATCACCCCGGCTTCGACAAAGCGTTCCCCGGGCCCTCGGGGTCCCCTTCCCGGGCTGACGCTCCCGAGCCCCTCTGGTGAGATCTCGCTGGGACGGATCGGCTCCCCACGAGACCCTGGGGCCTGGGCTTCGGCCGGGACCCGGACCCATCGGATGCCGGCCTCCGATTGTGTCCCCAGGGTGAGGCCACGGGAGTATGGCCCTGAGGGCGGACCCCGAAGGATGATACCGAGCTTATGGGTGGGGCGGAGGGCTGGCTCCGGCGGCCCTCGTCGCCGAGCACGAATCGCTCGCTCTTCGGGCCTTCCCATCGCGAACCGGATGAGACGATGGGGCCCCAGAGTCTAGACCCGCGCGACCCGGTGAGAGACCGGAATGAGGATGGAGAACCTGGCCGCACTGCGGAGTGTAGATTTCGAAAGAGAGAAGGGGGAGAGGAAAGGATGGCAGATACCTCGATAGCTACCAGGTTCCCAGAGGTAACGCGCAGGGTCATATGGGCCGGGCCGGTAAGGATAAGGCATGGCCACACCGCAGCTTTGCCGGCGGCGGGACGCGAGCCTTCCGGACGGTGGGCCAAGGCATTTCGGCCCATTGATGTACCTCGTGGGCCTCCGCTGCCGGGCCGCGTCCCGAACGCGCGCCGCGGCTTTCAGGGCATTCCGTCGGGCAGAGAGCGTTCCTGTGGCAGGGACGACGCGTTCCCCCTCGCTCTCCCGGGGGTGTCGGACCGGCAAGCCGGCCCGCGTCGGCTCGCCCGCAGCGGAGAGGGTCCCTGGTTCGGACCGGGCCGGCCTGTCGGGAAGGAGACCTCCACGACTGGGCTGCCGGCGCTCTCCCACGCGGATCCCCTTCGGGGCGAGGTCTCTCTCGTTCTTCCCTGCCCAGAAGGCTCGCTGTGTATGAGGGCCGAGATCAAGGGCGTGGAAGGACAGGAGGCCACCTTGTTCCCGACGCCGCACACACCCGGCCTCTGGTGGACACGGGGGCTCCTTCCGGGTGCCGTCGAGGGAGTCAGGGGGGCCCGCTGCAATTCAGATACGGTCCTCGGGCTACCTGCGACCCCGGTCCCCCTAGGGGGGAGTAACCCCCCAAGTTTCCCCCTCCGCCTTCTTGGCAGAGGTTCCTGCGACCTGGCCTCCCTTCCGGGGCATCCGGTCTTGGTCTGGTCCGTGGCCACCGTGTGGTCTTCAGGTTCCCAGAGCCCGAGCCCCTTTACCGGACAGTCCTGCGGCCAGTGTCCCGGGGGTGGTTTGGCCCTTCTCGAGGAGCGGCCGAAGGACAGCCTGGGTCAGCCGGGACCCGGCCTGAGCACCCTTGCCTTACCGAGCGGGTTCTTGTCGCAGGCGGCCTGGGTCCCTAAGACGTCTGACCTTAGCGGAACCGACATCTTCGATCCCTTCCATGACCTGGACCTCTACCGTAGGGTCAACCTGGAGGGTACCTCGCTGGGGGCCCAAGGGCTTTCGGGTAACCAGGTCGCTGTCTTCCAGACGGCGAGCGGCCAATGACCGGGCTCCGAGGGTCATCCGGGTGGTGGCCAGAGGTTGCTGCCCTCAGACGTGTGCTGGGCCGACCGGTCTATGCCCTGTCCTTCCCCGTCCTCGGCCTGGCCGTGGGCGTGCTCTACGCCCTTCTCCTCCCGGCGCTAGTCATAGGCTCCCTCCGTTGGGAGTGGTTACGGTTTGTGACCCCGGCCCAGTGGGTCCTCGTGGCCGGGATGTCTGTCCTGCTCCCCGCAACGGTGCTCGTGAACGTGTTCCTTTGGAGAAACCCGTCCTGCGCCAGACCCGTGAAGGGGGCTCACAAGGGCCTAGCGGGTGTCGTCATCGCCCTGTTGCCGAACGCGCTGTGCTGCGGCCCGGCCGTTCCTCTTCTCCTCTCGGTCTTCGTCACCGGGACGACCCTCTCTACCTTGTCTCCCACCTTGCAGTACTACGTGGGAACGTATGAGCCCGTTCTCTACGCCGCGGCTCTCCTCGTGCTCTGGGTCTCGCTCCGGGTAGCTTCCCGACGGGTGTTGGCCCCGGGCACCCCCTTCCCACAGGACGGGTCGGAGTGTGGCTGCACGGAGACCGACGAGAATCCTTCTGACCCGGCTGGGGACCACCCACGAGCCTGACCATGACGTCTGGGGCCTCGCCCACTGGGTCCTTCCATAGACATCGCTTCCCAGAACCCGTCTTCTTGGTCAAGGTCCTCTCCTCGCGAACCCATCTAGCGACGTTCCTGTTCTTGCTCGCGGCAATCGCCCTTGCCTACGTCATGTTCTTCGCGCTGGTGGACAGGGTGATCGGCATCGGCGCCGACCTCTCCACAAGCCAGGTGTCGTTCTCCCTCTCGATGGGGGTCATGTTCTCCTTGTTCCTTTCCTCCCGCTCCTATTGCGCAGAGGAAGGCACCTGCGCCCCCCCTCCCAGTCGCGGAGCACGTAGGGCCGCCGCGGCGGGGGTGGCCTTGTCAGGCATCCCGGCGGCTTTCGTCGGCTGTTGCGGATCGGTGGCTCCAGCCATCGCCGTCGGCCTGGCCGGGGGGGCCCTGGCAGGAGGGCTCACCGGCGCCCTGAACATCGCTGTGACTGGGGTCGAGGTCGGTGCCGTCATCCTCCTCTGGGTCCCCCTGCATCAACTGGCTTGCGCATGGGAACGCGCTTCGCGGGAAGGACCAGAGGGAACACAAGTGCCCGCGACGAGGGGGGATGGGTAGCCCCGCCAATGGTCGGCTCCAAGACCAGAGCAGGTTGGCGGATGGTCCTGTTGTCCGGATTTCCCGGGCGGCGACCCGTTCCTCCCCGTGAGACCTCCGAACCTCAATCAACCGGGCTTCCCCCGTGCGGCATCGACAGGTCGCCCCCTCTCGATGAAGGGCGGCCGTCCGGTTGTGAGCAGGATCGTCATCCGGGGGCCGGAGGCCTCCACCGGGCTACACTGAGACGCGCGTCGTTCGACCGCTCATCCCGCTCGACCCTGCCCAGCCACACCTTCGAAGGCGTCCTCCGCGCTGGTGTCTTGACTCGGCCGACGGTCACAACCTTCGTCGCGGACCGCCTAAGCCCCGTCCCTGAGTTCCCCCGGGGGTCCTGGTTCTTCGCCCTCCTTGTCCTTTGGGATCACCCTCCGCCTCTCTTCTCGTGGTCTGAAGAGCAAGATCCGTCGGGGATCGGCTTTGGGACCCTGCCCAGGATTGACCCCGGTTCGAAACGGGTCGGGCCCAGACGCCGTCAGGGGGAGGGCCCCAGGCCTCGTGGTGCTCGCTTCCCGGGCTGGGCCAAGAAGCTCAAGCCCAGGGTCCGGGGTCCGAGCCCGGCGTCGACAGCCCGCCCCCGGTGCGACCTTGGCGGACGAAGAAGGAGAGGACGTGGCCCCCGAGCCGCCCCCTCGTCGGGGAGTCACCCCTGTCTGAGGGCCGGATCCGATCCCCGGCGTGGGCGGGAGGGAGCAGGATGGACCGTCGCCCACGCAAGTAGCGGGATCAGGGCTTCCCGGAGTTGTAGCCCCGCCTCGGTAAGTCGGTACTCGACCCGAGCGGGCACCTCCGCGTAGACCTTGCGCGTGACCAGGCCCAGGTCGATAAGCTCCCGAAGGCGAGCCGACAGCACCTTCCCTCCGATGCCGCGTACGGCGTCTTGCAATTCGCTGAACCGGCTGGCCGGACGGTTCCCGAGGACGCCCATGAGCGGGAGGGCCCAGCCCTTGCCCAAGAGTCCCAGCACTCCGCCCGCCGGGTCAACGCAGTACTCCCGCTCACCGGCGTGGATCATGCACGCCATCTCCCGGGGGAACGAGTGGCGGCGGGGGGCTTTGTTCACTGGTATCCGCTCCTAGTTAAGTTTCGCTGCGCCGTCAGCCCTCCCGTGGAAAGGGCAAGCGTTCATGACGGTTGCGCGGAGTCTCCCGGTCAGCCCCTCCCACGGGGAGCTGGACGCTCTCGCAAGCCGCCCTTCGGGCAAGGCGACGACTGTCGCAACCCTCGGTTTCCTTCCGGAGACTTACGGTGCCGGCCGCCGTCTGGGCTCGAGAAGGAACGTTCCGGACTATATCCTCTCTTGACCTCTCTCGTCCAATGGTGCGGACTTCTGGCTCCCGCTATGACCTCGTGATCTTGGGCGGTGGGGCCGCCGCGTTCGCCGCGGCCATCCGGGCCGATGAGCTGGGCTTCCGGTCCGTGATGATCAACAACGGCCTACCGATGGGGGGGACATGCGTCAACGTCGGTTGTATTCCCTCGAAATTCCTCCTTGAGGCCGGGAACGAGTACTACTATCGGCAGAGCCCCCAGTTTGCCTGCAACCTGCCCGGCGCCATCCGTTGCGACTTTCCCGAGGCGATCGCGAACAAGGACCGCACGGTCCGTCTGCTCCGGAGAGTCAACTATCGGGAGGTCCTCGAGGAACGCAAGATCGAGTACGTCACCGCCTCCGGGCACCTTCAATCGGCTCGACGGGTGAAGGCCGGGGGCCGCCTGTTCGAGGGTCGCCATGTCCTCCTGGCCACGGGCACCTCGCCAAAGATCCCGCCGATCGACGGGCTCGAACGCGCTGGTTATCTCACGAATCGGACCTTAATGCAAAGGAAGGACCGACCGGAGAAACTGCTCGTCCTGGGCGGGGGACCGCTGGGACTTGAGTTTGCCCAGATGTATGCCCACTTCGGAAGTTCGGTCACCGTCCTTGAGTCCACTGACCGCATCCTTCCCCTGGAGGAACCTGAAGTTTCGACGGAGCTTGCCGCGTGTTTGGAGCGGGAAGGCATTCGCATCCACGTGGGCGCTCGAGTCCGCGCGGTCCGACGGCTCCACGGCCGCATCCGCTGCGAGCTGACGAACGGAGAGGGAGGGATTCGCTGTGAGGCCGACGAAATTCTCGTAGCCACCGGTGTCGTTCCCAACACGACCGGTCTCGCATCGGCCGAAGCGGGTCTTGCCCTCACCGAGAAGGGTTTCGTCCAGACCGATGAGCACTTGCGAACCAACCTCCCGGGGGTTTGGGCCGCCGGGGACCTGACCGGCCACCTCATGCTGGAAACGGTCGCCGCCAAGGAGGGCGCTTTGGTGGCCTCGAACGCGCTCAACGGGGAAACGCGGTCCATCGACTACGACCTCGTTCCCCGGGCCGTCTTTACGAACCCCCAGGTGGCTAGCGTGGGTCTCACGGAGGCAGAGTACCTGCGTCGTGGGGGAGCCTGCGAGTGCCGGGTGATCGGAATGGACCGGATTCCCAAGGCCCTCACGGTCGGAGACACGCGAGGGGTCTTGAAGATGGTCGCCGACCGGGACAGCCGTAGGGTGGTGGGGGTCCACATCGTGTCTCCCTTGGCCGCCGACCTGATCCACGCGGCGGCCTATGCGCTTCGGGGACGGCTCACGGTCGAGGACATCATCGATATGGTTCACGTCTTTCCGACGTTCTCCGAGGCGATCAAGTTCGCGGCCGAGTCCTTCCATCACGACATGAGCAAGATGTCATGCTGCATCGAGTGAGCACGGGACAACCCGGAGCGGGTCCGGAGTCGGTCGCGGAGTCGGGCGGCCTCGCCTCCCGAGGTTGGGGGAGCTTGGACTGTGAGGCGGCTGGGGCGCTCCTCCACACGGCCGCGGTTTCTTTCCGCACCGTTCTCCCACTGCTCTTCTTCGAGCCTCTGGCCGGAGGCTTACGGTCTGGATTCCCGGCAGGGGTTGCCTCGGGTCCTCTCGGACCTTTTGCGGTCCACGGGACGGCGGGGTGCGGTGAGGGGCTAGCCCGTAGTTGCCCCGGGGCCCCCTGGGCAAGAGGGGTGGGCAAGTGAACGCTCGGTCGAAGCCTCCGGTCAAGATGTTGCGCTGTCCCGTCTGTGAGACCGCGGTACGCGCTGACCGACTGGACTCGCACGTTAGCACGGTCCATCCACGGGACAAGGATACCCCGCGGGTCAGGAAATTCATGCAGGACGCTCGAGCGTCGACCACCGCGCCCCCCCGCCGTCGACCTCGCGGCGACCGATGGTGGACCCGGGGCCGGACCACCGCAGTGGCCATTGTTGTAGTGATCGTCGTCCTCGTCTCCTACGCTCTCTTGAGAGCCCCTCCCACCAGCGTGAAGACGGGTGCGGCGGCTCCGAACTTCTCCTTCACAGACCCCCAAGGGACCTCGCAATCGTTGAGCTCGTTTATCGGGAAACCCATCGTCCTCTGGTGGGTGGCCACATGGTGTAGTAGCTGCGTTGCGGGGACGCAGATATTCTCTCAACAGTACTACTCCCAGTATCACGCCGCGGGAGTGACCGTGCTCGAGATAGAGTCGTATAACGATCTCGGGGAGCCGGGACCGAGCATCGGAACGATGGCGAGCCAGAACGGCTACACCGGGCAAGCCGGGTGGATCCTCGGGGAGGGTTCTTCCCACGGGACCCAACTGTACAATCCAAACTCGGACCTCGAGTACTACTACGTCATCAGTCCGCAGGGAAACATCGTGACCCAGGGGACGCCTTTGTCCGGGGCCTTCGGTTCGGCCCTCTCGGCCGCTGAGGGGTCTGAATGAACCGGTGAGGGAGGCCACGGGTCTTCCTCGAGGTCAAGGCGCTCTGGGCCGTCGTTGCGGAGAGGTCATACCTCCTGACCCGCACCGGACTCCAGTACTTGGCCCACGGTCGACTGAGCGGGTCTCATGATCTCTCGGGGGTTCCCCCCCCTCTACCCCTCCCTGCCCTCCCCGGACCACCGGTTCCCCTCCACGATCGGCATCGAGGCCCCGGGCACCAGGGCTGGCTGATCTGTGGGCAACCCGCCCTGGCGGCGGCCGCAAAGCCGCCCGGAAGACTCCACGCACGCCGAACAAGAGCTCGTCGCTCAACGCCCGTCGCCCGGTAAGCGCCTTCGCGAGGCCGCCTCCCGGTCAAGTCCTTTCCCAGGCAGAGGGGTACGGCCGGCCCCATCTTGGGTCTACCGTTGCGCAAGAGGTTAAGCGCCCGTGCTGGGATTTGAACCCAGGTCTGAGGCTCCGCAGGCCCCTAGGATATCCATTGTAGCCGCCGGGGTCGGTCCCCCGACAGTAGCTACCCCACACGGGCGCGGGTCTCGCCACCGAGGGCCTGTATAAAAAGGGGGTGGAGGTCCCGCGCGAGCGGCCCGCAGGCACCCTGCGCTCCTTGGCTCCAAATCCCCCCCTTTATACCCCGGGACCCTCCTTTGTTCGTGTCGCTGGTGGAATCCTTGCGATCCCTCGAACCCCTCTCCACCGAGGAGCTGGCGATGACCTTGGACCGTCAATATCGGGAGGAGGTGGTCCAGTACCAGGATCGGATGCGATCTCCCCCCCCGGAAGGGCTCCGGGTGCTCCCCCTCGCTTGGCCTCCTCTCACCCCCGCCCCGGCTCCTACGCCGAACGATGGCTGGCGGGCTTGGCATGCCATCGTCGAGCCATTCCGGGACGAGATCTGCCTTCGCTACCGGGACCAGCCCGAGGCCTTCGCCACCTCCTCGGAGGGGGTGTCCTCCATCCTTCGTAGCCTCACCCGAGTGGAGCCCCCGGCCCCCTTCCTTGTCACCGCGGCCTACCTTCTCTGGCGGAGGGGCCTCTCGGATTTCTGCGCGGAGGGAAGTCCCACCCCAGGACCGGTCCCATGAGCGACAACCCCTCCGACCCCTGGGTCCAGGTCCTCCGCCTGCCCATCGGAACTCCCATTCGCTTGCACGCCAACGGCCGGAGCTGGGAGGGGTGGACCCTGCCCCCCGACCCTCTCTCCACACCGAGAGTGATCAAGCTCAAGGTCAGCTCCGGGTACAACGTGGGGGTCCATGTTCCCGCAGACGCCAAGGTCGAGGTGAGGAGCGGGAGCCCGTTCGGTGAGGAAGGGGAGCCCCGGAGGGGGGGGAACCCTCTTTCTCCCCCGCCCACGGCCGCCGGTCCCCGGGTCCTTCTCCTGGCCACAGGGGGGACCATCGCCTCCCGGGTCGACTACCAGACGGGGGGGGTCCGACCGGTCCAGAGCCCGGAGGACCTGGCAGACGTCTACCCGGGGCTCTTCCGGGACGGACCGGTCGACGTCCGCACGGTCTCGGAGATCTTCAGCGAGGACATGACCCCGGCGGACTGGACACGACTGGCGCGGGAGGTGGACCAGGGCTTCCATGAGGGGTACCGGGGGATCGTGATCGCCCACGGGACCGATACGCTCGCTTACACGGCGTCAGCCCTGGCCTTCCAGTTCCGACGCCTGCCCGGCCCGGTGGTCCTGGTGGGGGCCCAACGCTCCATCGACCGTCCTTCTTCGGACGGCCCGCTGAACCTGCTTTCCGCGGTCCGGGTCGCTCGCTACGCAGAGCTTGGCGAGGTCGTCGTGGCGATGCATCACGACCCCTCGGACCTGGTCGTCGACCTGCACCGTGCCACCCGGGTGCGGAAGATGCACGCAACCCGGCGCGATGCCTTCCGGTCCCTGAACCTCGGCCCCATCGGCACCGTGTCCGGCGAGGTCATCACCCTGCGAGAGGGTCACCTACCTCCCCAGGCCGGCTTTCCAGAAGGGCAGTTCGGGTTCGGGGAGCGGGGGGCCCTGGTCTGGCTGGTCCCTGGCCTCACCCCGGAACACCTGGAGTCGGCCTGTGAGGACGCCCGGGGGATCATCCTCGCGGGGACCGGCATGGGCCACGCCCACCGGTCCCTCATCCCTTGGATCCGGGCCACGACCGAGAAGGGGGTGGTGGTGGGCATGACCACGCAGTGCCTGGAAGGGCAGGTCAACCCGTTCGTCTATGCCCGTGGCCGGGAGCTCCAGGGCGCCGGCGTCCTTTACTTGGGCGACATGCTACCGGAGACCGCGTATGTGAAGCTCCTCTGGGCCCTGGGCCACTCCCCGGAGCCCGCCCGGGTGAGAGCCCTGCTTACCACCCCCCTGGCCGGGGAGATGTCCGACCGCCGGACCCTGGAGGAGGGGACTGCCGCGTGAAGGTCGGCCTCGAGCTCCATCAGCAACTGGCGACCGGGAAGCTCTTCTGCCGTTGCCCCTCAGAGCTCTCCGAGACCGTCCGCGGGGGGTTCTCCCGCCGTCTGCGAGCCACCACCGGGGAGGCAGGCACCCTGGATGCCGCGGCCCAGCAGCAGGCGGCCCGGGACGAGCTCTATCACTACCAGGTCCCTCCTCCCTCCTGCCTCGTGGAGGCTGACGAGGAACCGCCCCACCCGCTCAATCCCGAGGCCCTCGTGGTGGCCCTCACCCTGGCCGAGCTGCTGGACGCTCGCCCCGTCGACGAGATCCAGGTCATGCGGAAGCTAGTGGTCGATGGGTCCAACACCTCGGGGTTCCAGCGGACCGCCCTGGTGGCCGTCGACGGGAGGCTTCGGTTGAATGGCCGAAGTTACTCGCTCCCTACCTTTTGCCTTGAGGAGGATGCTGCCCGGAGGGTGGAGGGACCCGAGGGCGGCCCGCACTACCGGCTGGACCGCCTGGGGATCCCCCTCCTGGAGATCGCCACGGGGCCCGAGATCCGCTCGGGTACCGAGGCCCGGGAGGTGGCGGAGGCCCTCGGGGCTCTCCTCCGAGCCACTCGCCGGGTGCGACGGGGGATCGGGAGCGTCCGAGAGGATGTGAACGTCTCCGTGGAGGGAGGTTCCCGGGTGGAGATCAAGGGGGTGCAGGAGCTCCGCCTCATCGCCCGGTTCGTGGAGCACGAAGGAGAACGTCAGGAGAAGCTGCTAGCGGTCCGGGAGGAGCTTAGGGCGCGGGGCGTCGCCCCCCCCAAGGGGCCGGCCCTACCTGTCACGGACCTCATCCAGGGGTCGGGCTCGAGATCGCTCTTAGGGGTGATCCGCTCGGGAGGGGGGGTCTGGGGCCTGCCCTTGCCCGGGTTCGGGGGCCTTCTGGGAAAGGGGACCGAGGGCCCGGAGCGCTTGGGCCGGGAACTGGCGGACCGGGCCCGGGCGGAAGGGTTGGGAGGGATCCTCCACTCCGACGAGCTTCCCGGGTACGGGATCGAGGAGGACACCGTCGTGCGCGTCCGGGGCCGATTGGGCGTAGAGGGGAGCCGGGATGCCTTTGTCCTGGTGGCCGGCCCGGAACCGGCCGCGGTCCGCGCTCTGGGATCCATCCGTCAACGGGCGGAGCAGGCGCTAGAGGGGGTGCCGGAGGAGACCCGTGACCCGCTGCCGGAGGGTCGCACCCGCTACAGCCGCCCTCTGCCCGGCCGACATCGGATGTACCCGGAAACGGACGTTCCCCCCCTCCCCGTGTCTCCCGAGCTCTTGGAAACGGTGCGCCGGAACCTGCCGGAGCGTCCGGAGGTCGCCCGTGCCCGTCTCGAGCGCGACGGGGGGCTCAATGCCGAGCTGGCCTACCAACTGGTCCGGGACGGGGAGGTGGAGATCTTCGACACCCTCCGGGCCCGGGGCCATCCCCCGGGCCTGGTGGCCCGCGTCCTCACCCAGGACCTTCCTCCTTTGGAAGAGCGCCGGGGAACCCCCTTGGCCCAGGGGGCCGCGGAGTTGGCCCGGATCCTTGACAGCGTGCTGGCCGAGGTGGCGCAAGGCCGCCTGGCCAAGGAGGGCGTGCCAACCGTGCTCGAGAAGATGGTGTTGGGGGACCGCTCGCTCTCCCAAGCCCTCGCCGAGGCCGGCCTCGCGCCCAAGGCGGAAACGGGCCTGGAATCGCGGGTGGAGGCCCTCCTGGACCGGGAGCGCACGCTTTGGGAGACCCGGGGGATGGCGGCCTTCCAGCCGCTCATGGGACACTTGATGGCCACCGTCCGGGGCCGCATTGACGGACAGGTCGTGGCGAAGGAGCTCCGGGACCGCCTCGGGCGCCGCCTGGCCTCCCTTCCCCCCCGGCCCGAGGGGGAAGGACCACGAGATCCCTGAGGGCGGCGCGGCCACGGCCGGTCCTCCGCGCCATCGTCACGGACGTGGACGGGACCCTCACGGACCGGAAGCGCCGCCTGGACCTCGGGGCGGCGGAGGCGCTCCGAACGCTCTCACGCCGGGGCCTGCCGGTCGTCCTGGCCACCGGGAACGTCCTGCCCATCGCCCTTGCCCTGGCCCGCTTCATCGGGCTTCCCGGTCCCCTCGTCGCGGAGAACGGCGGCCTGGTGTACTACGGGGAGCACCGGATCGAAAGGCTCTCCCACCGTCGACCCGCCTGGGAGGCGTATTGCCGGGCGCGACTGACCCTCCCGGTGCACCGGCTCTTCACGGACCGATGGCGGGAGACGGAAGTGGCGCTGGAACCGACGGTGAGCGTGGCTTCCCTGCGCCGGGCGGTGCGCGGCTTGGGCGTCCGGGTGGAGTCCACCGGTTTCGCCCTTCACCTCTTCGAGCCCCGGGCCGGGAAACGGGTGGCCGTCCAGCGCGCCCTGGCCTCGCTCGGGCTTTCGTTGGACGATTGTCTGGTGGCGGGGGATGGGGACAATGACGTGGAGATGCTCCGGAGGGCCGGGGTGGGGGTCAGCTTCCCCGACGCCTCCCCCCGGGCCCGGGCCGCAGCCGACTACCTCGCCCCCGTCCCCGGCGGCGCCGGTCTGGTCAAAGCCTTAAAGCGCCACGGGCTCCTCCCCTAATCGTAGGCGGATCCCTTGCGCGGGCATCTCGTCGGCAGTTGCGAACACTGTGGCCAACCGGCCCACCTCCGATGCACCGTCTGCGGCCGCACCATCTGCCGGGCCTGCCTCGACGAGGAAGAGCGGATCTGCGTGGAGTGCACGACGCTGTCCAAGCGGCGGGAGGGAGCCCCCACGGGCCATCCCCCTTCCCGGAAGACCCGGCCCCACCCGCACGCCCACCCGAGCCTCCGGGAACCCTGAGACGCCCTTCGTCCCTAGGGCTCGTCGGGATCGGGGGGAGACCGCCCCTCGGTGTCGAAGAGCCGGAGCATCCCCCGGGGGGTGGTCCAACCGAAGTAGAGCATCGCTCCGCCCACCAGCGAGGTCAGCACCCCCAAGCCCAGCGCGACACTGGCGTATGCGCTCCATCCCGGGTACACCCGGAAGAGCCCCAGACCGTACCCCCCGGGCGGCGCGAGATGATGGAGCAGCACGTTGAGCAGGATCCCCCCGCCCAGGCCGACCAGGAGGAGGATCGTCCCGGCGACAAAGTAGCCGACCCTCCGGTCCCCGTCCTGGACCCCGGTCATGGGGGGTCCACCCCAGGCGAATCTTAAGGGTTCGCCGGACCCGGTCTTTATCCTCCTCCGGGGCCCTACGCCCCCCATGTCCGCTCCCCTGGCGTTCGTGGGCATGACGCGGCTTCCGCGCCTCCCCTCCCGGACCCCCGGTGAGGGTCCCGCCCCCTCCGGCTCTCGCCTCTTGAACGAGGGCCTCGTCTCCGCCAAGACCTTCGACGAGGTCTTCCACGTGGTCCGCCAGGCCGTCCGACAGGTATTGGGCCGGGAACGCCCCGGGCTCGGCCTCGCGCTCTCCGACCTCCCGCCCGGGGTGGGGGCCTACTGGCCGGTGACGGGGAACCTGATCGTGCTGAACGACGGCCTTCTCAAGGTGATGCGCCGGATGGCCACCTCCCCCCTCGAGTTCAACGCGTTCATCTACGTGCTGTTGGCCCACGAATACCTCCACGCCTTGGGATACCTCGACGAGACCGCGGTCCGCGAGGTGACCGCCCGGGTCACCCGGGAGGCGTTCGGGAAGGACCACCTGGCCACGAGCCTGGCCGAGGGGGACCTCTGGCAGCGCTACCCCTTCCTTCGCTTCGCTCCCGGCGGCCGCGGGGAGCGCCTCACGCTGGTCCGGGGCTTCGACCGGGACACCACCTCCGGCTACATCCGCTGAGGGCGCGGGGCCGGGGCCTCCATCCGGCCTAACTGAACCCCGGGATCGGCTGGTGTCCCTGCCCGCCCGGCCGTAACGGGGTCTTGCGTAGCTCCTTGGGACAACTGACCAGACGGATGATGTTGGTGGCCTGCACCACGTAGCTGGGAAGACCCGTGTTCGCGTCCGACCCCGCCCGGAGGATGGTGACGATCTCCATCTTGACCTCCAGGACGCTTCCGTCCTTGAGCTTCAGCCGGACCCGGTTCTCCCCGCTCTCCACCGTGAAGTCCACGATCTCCGCGTTGGAGAGGTCGGGAATCCCCGGTCCCCCCCCGGAGCCCATCATCGGGCCCCCGCCGCATCTGCCGCCCGGCGGCCCTTGAGCACTTCCCGAGGGTCCTTCCCCTCCACCGTGAGCCCGAGGGAGACGCAGGTGCCGATCACCTGGTTCTCGCGCTCCTGATCCGTGGAACCGAAAAGGTCCGCCTCCTTCATCCGGGCCACCTTCGAGACCTGGGCCAGGCTCACGTCCCCCACCACCTCCGTCTTGGCCTTCCCGGAGCCCTTCTCCTTCTTCGCCTCGGCGAGCAGGAGCGCAGCGGTGGGGGGACGGCCCACCTCCACGGTGAAGCTCTTGTTGGCCCCCACCTTGATCACGACCGGGACCTTCATCCCGGCGAAAGCCTGGGTCTTCTCGTTGATCTGCTGGACCACCTGGACCACGTTCACCCCGAGCGGGCCCAGCGCGGGCCCCAACGGCGCTCCCGGGGTCGCCTTCCCTCCCTCCACCAGCACGCTCACCTGGTCAGCCATTCCCGCTTCCTCCTCGTTCCAACATGCGAACGTGATCTCCCCGGACGGTCACCGGGATGGGGACCACCGCTTCGATGAGCTCCACCGTGATCTGCTCCTTCCCCTGGTCGATCTTCTTCACCCGGGCCTTCTCGCCCTTGAACGGGCCGGCCACGAGCTCCACGATCGCCCCTTCCACGAAGCCCTCGACCGTGATCTTCGGCACGAGGAGGGGTTCCACCTCCTTGAGCGTGGTCTCCCCCGAGACGAGGCCCCGGGCCTTCCGGATCCCCCGGAGCATCTCCTGGACCCCCTCGAAGCTCATCCCCTCGGCAAAGACGTACCCGCGCAGGGAGCTCGGCACCAACAGGGCGAAGATGACCCCGGGCTTTTCCTCGGCCCGGGCCAGCAAGGTGTCGGCCACCTCCCGCTCGTATCCCCGGGAGGTCTTGATCGCGAGAAGCGCCTGGCGGGCCGCCCAGGCCAGCCGGAGGGTGGCGGGGCCCTCGCCCAAGGCGTCCTCCGCCT
This sequence comes from Thermoplasmata archaeon, assembly GCA_021827405.1. Classification (GTDB taxonomy): domain Archaea; phylum Thermoplasmatota; class Thermoplasmata; order Lutacidiplasmatales; family UBA184; genus JAKATE01. The sequence continues at coordinate 6,563 of JAKAVY010000001.1, read as the reverse complement.
TCCAGCGGGCGGTGAGCCGGAGCTCGACCCGGTCCCCGTAGCGCACCCCGGCCGGGGCCTCCACGTCGAAGGTCAGGGGAAGCCCCGCCCGGGGATGGAGCTCGAGCTCCGCCTCGACCTTGCGGGCCAGGATCTCCTCCCGGTTCTTCTTCCCGGGCAGGTGCCACCAGACCCGCCACTCGGCGCCCTCGCCCGGGTAGGTGGAAGTGTAGACCGTCTCGACCTTGAGGGTCACGGCCCCCACCTCGGGCCGGTCGGAGCTCACCACCACCGAGAGGCTCGTGATGGTCCCCGCCGTGACCTCGCGCAAGGTCTCGTCGACCGCCCGCAGGCTCAAGTGCGCCGGCTGCGCGGAGGCCTGACGGGGGGCCGCCGGGCCCGCCACCTCCTCCGTGGGGAGGAGCACGGAGACCTTCGGCCCGCTCTCCTCGGGTCGGGGACCCTTCGCCTCCTCGGGAGTGACCAGGCCGATCCCTTCCGTCTCCTCCGGCTTCGGGCCGGGCCCGCTCATGGCAGGCCCCGGGGCATCAGCCAGAGGGCGTTGGACAACTGCGTCCAGATCCAGGGTCCGGCCTGCGTGAAGAAGATGTAGATGAGGAACCCGATCCCCCCGATGAGCGCGGCCCCGATGGCCGCCACCTCCAGGACCCGGACGTACTCTTCCACGTCCGGCTTCCGGGCCATCCGCAGGATCCGGCCGTACTTCCCATGGCCCACGCTCTTGAACCGGTTGTCCAGCTTGTCCTGGATCCCCCGGGCACGGTCCAACCATCCCATCGCCGTTCCTTCCCTTCCCCTTCAGCGGACGTGGTCGATCTCGGGGCTGCCCTCCGGCCGCAGGTGCGTGGGCAGCGGGGTGGAGGCGTCGAAGAGCTGGTTGGAACGGACCCCCGTGACCACCACCATGCATCGGATGGTGTTGGACATGGTGGGGTCGACGGCGGCCCCCCAGATGATCCGCGCCGTGGGGCTCACGGTCTTTTGGACCACCTCCGCCGCCTTCTGGGCCTCGGAGATCGTCATGTCCGGGCCCCCGGTGACGTTGATGAGCGCCCCCGTGGCCCCCTTCACGTCCACCGCCAGGAGAGGGGAATGCAGCGCCTCGAGGACCGCCTCCTCCGCGCGGTTGTCGCTCTCGGACTCCCCCATCCCGATGAGGGCGACCCCGCCCCCCTTCATGATCGTGCGGAGGTCGTTGAAGTCCAGGTTCACCAGGCCGGGCTTCGTCACGATCTCGATGATACCGCGGATGGCCCGGGAGAGCACGCTGTCCGCGACCTGGAAGGCGCTCTGGAGGGGCAGGCGCGGGACGAGCTGGAGGAGCTTGTCGTTGGGGATGGTGATCACCGTATCCACGCTCGCGCGCAGCCGCTCCAACCCCAAGAGCGCATTTTCGCGCCGGACCATGCCCTCGGAGGTGAACGGCAGGGTGGCCACGGCCATGACCAGGCAGTTCCCCTGGTTGACCTCCCGGGCGATCTGGGCGACCACGGGGGCGGAACCGGTCCCCGTCCCGCCTCCCAGACCGAGGGCGACAAAGACCATGTCCGCTCCCGTGAGCGCCTTCCGAAGGTCGTCCTCGGCCTCCCGGGCCGCCTGCTCCCCCACCTGAGGGAGGGCCCCCGCTCCGAGGCCTCGGGTGCACCGCCTTCCCAACAGGATCTTGTGCGGGGCTTGCGTGGCCAACAGGTGCTGGGCATCGGTGTTCAAGGCGTAGAGCTCGGCCCCGCTGATGCCGTCCTCCATGAGCCGGGCCACCGTGTTGGACCCCCCTCCGCCGCATCCGACCACCTTGATGTTGGTCTTGAGGCTCGCCAGGACCGCTTCCAGCTCCGCATCCTCCGTGGAGGGGTTCGGCGCCGCGGGGGTCGCGGGTCCCCGACCGGACGGAAGGCGGGAAAGGATCTCCTGTGCCAACGGTGTCATAGACGGAAAGTTCCCCCGGGCCCATCCCCCTCCGCTTATAAATGCTTGTGAGGTTCAGGGAGGCCGCGGACTGGCTCCCCGACCCGCGGCGCGTCGGGCGAACCCCCGCCCCTCATGCGCTTCTCGGAATGGGAGCCCCGGTACCGGGAGATCATGGCCCGGTTCGGCTTCTCCCAGGCCCGCGAGGAGGCCTCCGCCAATTGGCTCGCCCGAGCCCTGTCCCCCCGAGGGTCGTACCCCGGGCGCCGCGCCCGGGTCGGTGACCTCAAGACCCTCCTGAAGGACCGAGACATCTTCGTCATCGGCCGGGGACCCGGGACCTTTCCCCCGGCCCTACCCGGCAGCCGGACCGGCCGGGGGGTGGTGGTCGCCTGCGACGGGGCCACCAGCTCTTGTCTGGCCCGCGGGTGGGTCCCGGACCTGGTGGTAACGGACCTGGACGGGCGTCTATCCGATGAGGTGAGGGCGAACGGTCTCGGCAGTCTCGTCCTCGTCCACGCCCACGGGGACAACCTCCCGGTCCTTCGCCGGTGGCTCGACCGGTTCCCCGGACCGTTGCTGGGAAGCTGTTCCGCCCGACCCCGGGGGCCCCTGGTCAACTTCGGAGGGTTCACCGATGGGGACCGGGCCGTGCTTCTCGCGGAGTCGCTGGGGGCCCGGACGGTCCGGCTGGTCCGGTTCGACTTCGACCACCCGGCGGAGGGACCCGGCCCCGCCGGACGGGTCAAACGGGAGAAGCTGGCGGTGGCCCGGGAGATCCTCGGCGAGGTCCAGGGACGGGGACGCCTCTCGGTCCTTCCTTTCCGGGACGCTCTTCGGTCGCGATCGCCCCGCCCTCCCGGAGCCCGCCCCGGCCACGCGCTGGCCCACCTCAGGAGCCCGGAGCGACCCAGAAGAGCATCTCCCCTTGTCCGTCCTCGTACAAGAGGACGAAGCCGGGGCCCTTGAGAAAGGCGAGCGCCTGCGGGCTCATGGGGAAGGCCGGGGCGTTCGGGTCCAGGGCCACCCCCACATGGATCATCGTCCAGTCCACGGCCACCGCGTCCAGGGGTCTCGGGACATGCCCGGGACCTCGGGGAGCCAACGAGGCGTTGAGCTCCGCCTGAGCGCAGCTCCGATTCTCACCTAGAAACAGACAGGGGGTGGTGTCCCAGGTGGCGGGTTGTCCGGTGAGCCCGAAGTACAGGTCGCTCAATCGATGGTCCGCGGCCAGGGCCGAACCTGCCGGCAGGGAGGCGGACGCCCATTCGATCAGGGTGAGGTCCTGCGGGGTGAACCCTTCCTGGAACCCTTCCAGGGCGCTGGGCGGCGGGTAGGCCACCCACGCGTTGGCCCCGATGAGGACGGCCACCAGACCGAAGGCCACCGCCCTCCGCGGGGTCAGACCCCCGCCGGGCATGGGCCCGATCAGATGGCGCAGGGAGATGGCCACCATGAGGGCCAGCGGGATGGCCAGGTATTCCGGATGCCGTTCGGGCAGGATGACGGGGTTCGCGGTCACCAGCCCGTAGAGGGCGGAGGCCCCCAAGACCAGCACCCAGAAGATCGTCACCATCCCCAGGGTGCTGAAGTTGGAGAGGCGCCGGCTCCCGGCCGCGAGCGGGATCAGGAGCAAGAACGGGGTGTACCAGGCGAGGGTGAAGACCGAGATGGTATCCATGGTGGTCGGCAGCGGGATGACCGTCAAGAGGGCCAGGGACCCGAAGATGGCCACGCCTAGGACCGCCATGTGAACGTAGATGCTGCGCCGGCCCGGCCACTTCACGCGGATCCAGGGGCGGGGGGGCGAACGCCCCAGCTTCCGCCGGAGGTACACGAGGGACCCGGAGGCCAGCACCGCCAACGCCGCGCCCACCGGGACCAGCAGAGGGCTGGCTCCCAGGACCCCCTGGGAGAGGAAGGAGGAGAACGGAGGGGCGTAGATGAGCCAGTACGCGAACAGGACCGTGACGAAGCCTCCGAGGAAGAGGAACTCCCGGAGAGGGAAGCGCGCCGCCCAACGCCCCGGGAAGAAGAGCTCGTGGAGGACCAGGATGCCGAGGGCGGAGATGAAGAAGAAGTAGCTCGACAGGTGGTGCGTGATGATGAGCGCCCCGGCGCTGAGCGAGAGCACCACCAGCCATCGCCGGTCCGTCCGCTGTTCCACGAAGGCCCAGAGGGAGGCCACGCAGAGGAGGTCCCCCAGGGAGAGCGGGGCCGCATGGGAGATGTCGAAGAGCCGGGGGAAGGACACGGCCACGAGAGCCGCCCCCACCAAGGCCACGGTGTCCGAAGGATAGAGCCGGCGGAAGAGCAAGAAGACAGGAGCCACCGACAGGGCGGCGAGCACGGGAACGGTCACTTCCAAGCTCACCAGCGCGTTCGCTCCGGTCGCCTGGGAGACGGCGGCCCCCACCTCGAAGATCCCCGGGAAGTACGGATAGCCGAACCCCCAGCCTTGATAGCCGTCAAGCAGGAAGCGACCGTTCTGTACCAGGGCGAGGGTCAGCCGGTAGTACTCCCCGGTGTCGGAGCCCCACGCCGCGTAGAGGAGGAGGGGCTCGAGCCCGAGGAAGACGGCCAAGAGCAGCAGCGAGAGGAGCAGGAACGGGACGAAGCGCTTCATCGTTCGAACGGCCCCCCTTCCCTTCCCTCCCCCTCGCGGGGCGCCTCGGGCCCCCTCCCGGGGCACCCGGGAGCGCTCATACCGATGACTCCCGGGTCCCCGGAGGGCCCCCAGGGGCGGACCGCGGGCCCGGGCGCGCTCCTAGCGTTTAAATAAGGAACCAAATTCGGGCCCGACCGAACCGGAGCTCCCCCTTGGCGAAGAAGAGGACCGCGCCTCCCCCGAAGGCCCGGAAGGCTAACCCCTCCAAGACCCCCGCGGCGCGTTCCCGTCCGAAGAAGGTCCCGGTGAAGAAGCCTGCCGCGCGTCCTCTTCCTAAGGCCCGCGTCTCCGCCCCCTCTCCCCGGGTCGAGCCCTCCCCCCCACCCGCCCTGCCTCCCCTCCCTCCTCCTTCCCTCACGCCCCAGTTGGTACTCTCCGTCTCGTTCGTCCGGGACGGGGACGAGTTCCTGGCCCGGCTCGAGAGCCTCGGCGGCCACATCACCGAGCTGAAGAACCGGTCCTTGGACCAATTGCTCACCCTCGTGGCCGGGGAGCTCGAGGACCTCTTAGCCTAGGTCGCGGGGTCCCCGGCGCGCTCACCGCGGCAGGAGCTCCTCTAATCGCTGGGACTCCACGAGCCAGAGGCGCCGGGGGAGCCCGGGCACCACGATCTCCACCAGGTCCACCTCGGTCGGGTTCAACGGGTTGGGGGAGTAATGCTCTCGGATCACCCGGCGCGCCCCCGCACCCAGACGCTGGACCCGCGGCGGGCCGAAGGAGGGGAGATAGGCCAGGTCCCCGTGCGCCGTCGCACGGAAGGCCCGGGGTGTCCGATGCAACGTGAGGAAGAACCCGGAGACCACGATGAGGAGCCAGATGAGACCCATCACCGTCGGGCCGATCCAGTCCGTCCTGAGGGCCGGATCGGACGAGGTCCGTTCCAGCACGAAGAAGAAGGCCCAGAGAAGGCCCGGGATGACCAGGAAGGCCAGGAAGAGGCGGACGCTCCGGGCGACCGCGCCCTGGTTCGAGATCCACGGCGACACGCTCGCCGGTGGGACCGGCCCGGGGAGCGAAAGCGGAGGCTCGGCCTCTTCGGAATAGGCGCCCGCCTGGGGGTCCCGCGGGTTCTTGGGGATCCGGACCGGACGCTCCGCCATCGGCTACCTATACGGGGGGGGAGACATTTATGACTCTGTTGGGGGACGGGAAGGGGCCGTGAGCGGACCCGGATCCCGAACGCCCTCCCTCGAGAGCAGGCCTTCCGAAGCGGACCGGGCCTGCGGGCTGGAGTTCTTCCTCAGCCTCTCCCCGGGGGTCGGGGGCCGGCTCCGGGGGGAGGTGGAGGACTTCCAGGTGGACGAGGTCTCCCGCTACCCCCTGCCCGACGCTTCGGGCCGCTTCGTGGTGATGCGGGTCCGCGCCCTCGACGTGGAGCAGAACACCCTGATCGCCCGGATGGCCCGGGCCCTGGGCGTCCCCCCCGGGTCCATCGGTTACGCCGGGACCAAGGACCGACGCGCGATTACCACCCAGCTCTTCTCCGTACCCTGGCCCCGCGAGGAGCTCCCCTCGCTCGAGCTCAGTGGAGTGACCTTGCTGGACGCCTACCGGGCCCGGGATCCCGTCACCCTGGGGGCTCTGTACGGGAACCGGTTTCGCCTCCGGCTACGGGACCTTCGGGGGGAACCGGCCGCGCTGGTGGCCCGGGTCCAGGCGGTCCAAGGAGAGCTCCGGGCCGCCGGGGGTTTCCCCAACCTCTTCGGACCTCAGCGTTTCGGGGAGGTGAGGCCCATGACCCACTGGGTAGGGAAGGCCCTCGTCCAGGGCTCCCCGGAACGGGCCGTGGAGACCTACCTCGGCTGGCTCCCCGAGGGGACGCCCGCCCCCTCCGAGGGGTACCGCTCCGCGTATCTCCGTACTCACGACCTTCCCCAAGCGCTGAGGAGCTTCCCCCGGTCCTTCACCTTCGAGCGGATCCTTTTGGACAAGCTGGAGCGCGGCCACGACCCGGCAAGGGCCTTTCAGGCCCTTCCCCGGGGCCTGAGGA